>NZ_BAAKJB010000016.1:0-152709 GCF_059703765.1 Azospirillum sp. NS33
CGCCAGTCCCGGGCCGAGCCCGGGACTGGCGGTCGCCACGCAGCTGGTCGGCGCGCAGCGTGCCGCGGGAGCCTTCGCCACGCACCCGCGCCGGCGCCGGCTCCGCGGTGTCGCCGCCGGGCACGCCGCCTGGGGCGCCGCCGGGGACGCCATCGGGGCCGTCGTCGGCCTTCGTCTTGGCCGGGGCCGCTTCGCTGGCCGGCGCGGCTGCGCCGGTCGTCTCGCCGGCGGCCGGCGTGTCGGTCGCGTCCTCGGCGGCCACGCCCTCTGCCATGCCGTCCTCCCCCTCGGTTGCCGCGTCGTCTCCGGTCATGCCCGCGGCTTCCGCCTTGCGCACGATGTAGGAGATGGCGCTGGGCGTGCATTCGAATTCGCGTGCGATGGCCGACAGGGTCGCGCCCGAACGGTACCGTTCAAGAATTCGCGGCCACGCCGACTGCGGAATGCGACCGCGCCGCTTCGGGGATTCCGTATCGGTGCCGGTTTCTGCGTTCATAATGTCGCTCGGTTGCCAAAGTGAATTTTGCGTCATTCGACAGATGCCCGTGGGAGATCGCACACACCCGTCGCCGCGCCGCAACGGGGAAACGGCGGGACCTGGTGAAGCGCTGGCCTGGCGGCGATGATTTTCTGTGCAGATCAATATCGGCGTCCGGCCCGGAAAATACCAGCATAAGTTCGCCGGGAAAAGCGATTTCGTCGGCCGGGGCAGGGCAGCAGCCCTGGTCTGCGGGGCTGTGATCCTTCTGTGTCCCGGTGGTGCGTTGCTCGGCCGGCCGGGTTTGCGGTGGACCCGGTCACGCCGGCTGTTTTGCATTTTAAAAGTTAGCGCAATGGTGGTCGTTCTTTCACTCTTTCAAAAGAAATGCGGCGTGCCGTCCGCACCCCGTCTTTGCGGCGCCACCGCCGGCACCACGGCGGCGGTGGCGTCCCAGGGAACGCGGGCCGCGCCGGAGCGTTTCCCTTCGTCACGTCACGCCCGCCGGAGGTCGCCCCATGCCGCACGTTCTCGTCCCTGGCCGGCGGCACGCCGGCCGTGCCCTGCGGACGCTCGCCGTCGCCGCCGTCCTGGCCGCGGCGCCCGGGCTCGCGCCCGGCCCGCCGGCGGCGGCGGCACCGGCGCCGCAATCCTTCGCCGACATGGCGGAACGCCAGCTCCAGGCCGTGGTCAACATCTCCACCCGGGCGCGCGCCGCCGCACCGGCCTTGCCCGACGCCCCCGGAGTCCCGCCGGGCTCGCCCTTCGAGGATTTCTTCCGCAACTTCCAGGGCGAGGGCCCGCAGCCCGAGGGCGCACCGGAAACCGCGCTGGGGTCCGGATTCATCATTGATCCGGATGGCTTCGTCGTCACCAACAACCATGTCATCGACGGCGCCGACGAGGTGTCGGTCATCCTGCACGACGGGCGCTCGCTGACCGCGGCGGTGGTCGGGGTCGACGAGGCGACCGATCTCGCCGTCCTCAAGGTCGAGTCGGAGGGGCCGCTGCCCGCCACCTCCTGGGGCGACAGCGCGACGGTGCGGGTCGGCGACTGGGTCGTCGCCATCGGCAACCCCTTCGGCCTGGGCGGCACGGTCACCGCCGGCATTCTCTCGGCCCGCGCCCGCGACATCCAGCAGGGACCCTACGACGAGTATCTGCAGACCGACACGGCCATCAACCGCGGCAACTCCGGCGGGCCGCTGTTCAACGTGGCCGGCGAGGTCATCGGCATCAACACCGCCATCTTCTCGCCGACCGGCGGATCGGTCGGCATCGGCTTCGCCGTTCCGTCGTCGCTCGCCCGCCCGGTGGTGGAGCAGCTGAAGAACGGCGGCACCGTGCAGCGCGGCTGGCTGGGGGTGCGGGTGCAGGCGATCACGCCGGACATCGCGGAGTCCCTGGGGTTGGCGCAGGACGGCGGCGCCCTGGTCACCAGCGTCGACCCCGGCGGCCCGGCGGCGGCGGCGGGACTCGCCCAGGGCGACGTGGTCACCGCCTTTGCCGGAACGACCATCGCGTCCATGCGCGACCTGCCGCGTGCGGTGGCCAAGACGGCGATCGGCACCACCGTCCCGGTGCAGATCCTGCGCGACGGCGAGCGGCGGAGCATCGCGGTGACGGTCGGCGAGCTGGACCCGGACGAGCCGATGGCCGCCGCCGGGGCGAGCGGCGACCCGCCGCTGAGCCCGCCCGGCACCCGCGAGGTGCTCGGCCTGCGTCTGGCGCCGATGACGCCCGATCTGCGCGCGACCTTCGCCATCGCCTCCGGAGTCGACGGGGTGGTGGTCACCGGGGTGGCCGCCGACAGCCCGGCGGGCGAGCGGGGGATCGAGGCCGGCGACGTCATCGTCGCGACCGAGCAGGCGCCGGTGCTGCGGCCCGAGGACGTGCGGGCCAGCGTCGAGCAGGCGCGGGCGGAGCAGCGCACGACCGTTCTGATGCAGGTCAACCGTGGCGGCGACGCCCGGTTCGTCCCGGTCCCCGTGGGTGGGCGGGGGTGATGCCGAAGGAGCTGACCCACATCCTGTTCGCCGACAGCGTGCGCGACGCCGTGCCCGGGCCGGCCGCCCGCTGGACCGCCGACCTTCATTTTGGCGCGATCGCCCCGGACATCTTCTTTTACCGGCTTCCCCTTCCCCTGCCCGGCGGGGAGCCGGGCCTTCCGGCGTGGGGCAACCGGCTGCACGGCGAGGATGGCGAGGACACCGGCGCCGTGCCGGCGATGATGCTGGAGCGGATCGCCGCCATGCCGCCCGGCGACGAGCGCGACCGGCACGCCGCGTTCCTGTGCGGGTTCCTGTCGCACATGGCGCTGGACATCGCCGTCCACCCCTGGGTGCTTCACGTCGCCGGTGACGACGCGCGGGCGATGACCCGCCATTTCCTGGTGGAGAGCTGGCTCGACCTGGTGATGGTGCGTCGGGCCGGGCTGACCATGGAGGGCTGGCGGCCGCTCGACGCCGTCCTGCGCAACGGGCCGGCCAACCGCCGCGCCCTCGCGCTGCTGGCCGCGGCGGCGGCCCGGGCGTGGGGCACGGACGCCGCCGCGCTGCGCCGCGGTCTCCGGCGCCAGGCCGCGGTCCAGGCCGTGCTGACCCGGCTCTTCGCCCAGACCGGGACGGCGCGGGCGGCGGCGCTGGCCGACCGTGCCCTGGGCGGCGTCCTGGCGGAGCGGGTCGCACTGTTCTACCCGGTGGAGCGCGACCCGCTGCCCGAGCACCTGTTCGCCTTCGACGCCTTCGCGCACCCGGTCACCGGCAGCACCGTCGACGGCGGCCTGGCGGGCCGCTGGGCGGCGGCGCGGGACATGGCGCGGGCCTTCCTGGGCGCGGTCGGCGACGCGCTGGAGGGAGGGGCCGGCGCATCGTGGCTCTCGGCCGTGGTCGGCGGGCGCAGCCTGGCGACCGGGCTTCCCGCCTGCCCGGCCGTGCGGGCCCGCCACTTCGACCCCGTCGCCCTTGCCCCGCTCTGGCGGTATGGCACCACCTGAGGGCGCACCGCGTCTTTTCCCTATCGCTCCCGGGACGGCGGCGGTATTTTGCCGGCCGCTTGGGCTTTGGGACTCCTCCCCGTGACACCGAAACCGGACGACCGGGAGCCGCTGCTGCTGTCGGTGGTCATCCCGGTCTTCAACGAGGCCGACAACGTGATTCCGCTGCTCGACGAGGTCGCGGCGGCGTTGCGCGCGCACGGCCCGTGCGAGGTGGTGTTCGTCGACGACGGCTCCAGCGACGGCACGGTGGCGCGCCTGGCGCCGCGGGTCGCCGCCTCGGCCGGCACGGCGCTCGCCGTGCGCGTGGTCCGCCACCTCCGGCGATCGGGGCAGAGCGCGGCCGTGCGCACCGGCGTCAAGGCGGCGCGCGGCGGCTGGATCGCCACCCTGGACGGCGATGGCCAGAACGACCCCGCCGACATTCCGGCGCTGCTGGCCCGCGCCGGGGAGGCCGACCGGCCGTTGCTGGTGGGTGGCCTGCGGCGCCGGCGTCGCGACACCTGGTCCAAGCGGGCCGCCTCGCGCTTCGCCAACGGGCTGCGCCAGGCGATGCTGAAGGACGGCTGCGAGGACACGGGCTGCGGCATCAAGCTGTTCGACCGCGCGGCCTTCCTCGACCTTCCCTATTTCGGGGCGATGCACCGTTTTCTGCCGGCGCTGTTCCGCGCCCATGGCCACCCCGCCGCGTACGTCCCGGTGAACCACCGGCCGCGCCAGCGGGGCAGCTCCAAGTACACCAACCTGCGGCGTGGCCTGATCGGCGTCGTCGACCTCCTCGGCGTCTACTGGCTCACGCGCCGCACCCAGCTCTCGCCCGCGGTGGAGGAGCGCTGACGCGCTCGCTCCGCCCTTTTCGGAATCCCCCGTTCATGATCGACGCCCTGGTTTCCTGGTACGACGAGCGCACCACCACCGAGCTGGTGTGGATCGCCCTGGGTTTCTTCGCCCAGTTCCTGTTCATGATGCGCTTCGTGGTCCAGTGGCTCGCCAGCGAGCGCGCCCGCCGCAGCATCGTGCCGGAGATGTTCTGGTACTTCAGCATCGGCGGCGGCATCCTGCTGCTGGCCTACTCCATCCACCGCGCCGATCCGGTGTTCATGCTGGGGCAGGGGCTCGGCCTGCTGATCTACCTGCGCAACGTCTACTTCATCTGGGCCGGCAAGCGGGAGGACGCGCGGCGCGCGACCGGAACGCAGCCGGGCCGGCCGTGACGGCGCAGCGTTCGCTCTCGCCGGTCGCCTACCTGCTGCTGGCGCTGCTCAGCCTGGCCCTGTTCCTGCCCGGGTTCACGGTGCTGCCGCCCTTCGACCGCGACGAGGCGCGCTTCGCCCAGGCCTCCTTCCAGATGCTGGAGAGCGGTGACCTCGTCGACATCCGGTTCCAGGACGAGCCGCGGCACAAGAAGCCGGCGGGCATCTACTGGCTCCAGGCCGGCGCCACGGCCGTTGTGCAGCACCTCGACGCGGCGGTCGGCAAGGCCGTGTGGACCTACCGGATTCCGTCGCTGGCGGGCGCGGTGCTGGCGGTGCTGCTCACCGCCTGGACGGGGGCGCGCCTGTTCGGTGCCACCGCCGGCGCGCTCGCCGGGGTGATGATGGCGGGCTGCGTGGTGCTGGGGGTCGAGGCGCGGATGGCCAAGACCGACGCCGCCCTGCTCGCCTGCGTCGTGGCCGCCCAGGGCGCGTTGGCGGCGCTCTATGCGGGGCGCGACGGGCCGGCCGGCGGCTGGCGCCTGCCGGCGCTGTTCTGGGTGGCCCAGGGGCTGGGCATCCTGGTCAAGGGGCCGATCGCGCCCATGGTGTCGGCGCTCACCGTCCTCGCCCTGGTGGCGTGGGATCGCCGCGCCGGCTGGCTGGCGCGGCTGCGGCCGCTCCCCGGCCTCGCCATCGCCGCGGCCATCGCGCTGCCCTGGCTGATCGCCATCGCGGTGCAGACCAAGGGCGCGTTCTTCGCCGCGGCGGTTGGCCACGACATGCTGGGCAAGGTCGCCGGCGGCCAGGAGGGCAAGGGGCTGCCGCCCGGCTACTACCTCGCGACCTTCTGGGTGACCTTCGCGCCGTGGGGCTTCCTGGCGCTGCTGGCCGCGCCCTGGGCGTGGCGCCACCGCCGCGACGACGCGGTGCGCGTCTGCCTCGCGTGGATCGTGCCGACCTGGCTGGTGTTCGAGGCGGTGCCGACCAAGCTGCTGCACTACACCCTGCCGGTGTTCCCGGCCGTCGCCATGCTGACGGCGCGGGCCGCGCTCGACGGGATCGGCGGTGGCCTCGCGGACGCCGGCGGGCGCCGGCGCGCCCTGTTCGCGGCGGCCGCCGGGCTCGGGCTGGTCGGGGTGGCCGGCCTGGCGGCGACGGTCGCCGTCGTGCCCTGGCTGGTCGACGGGCGGGTGGATTCCCGGGCGGTGGCCCTGGTTCCCGTCGTCCTCGTCCTGTACGTGTGGGCGCTGGTGCTGGTCCGGCACGGCGCCGTACGCCGTGGCGTGGCGGCCGCGCTGGCGGCGGCGGCGGCGCTCTACGGCGTCACCTACGCCGTCGTTCTGCCCGCGGTGGACGGGGTCTGGGTGAGCCGGGCGGTTGCGGCCGCGGTCGCCGCGGCCGAGGGCTGCACCGAGCCGGTCGTCGCCTCGGCCGGCTACAACGAGCCCAGCCTGGTGTTCCTGCTGGGAACCGCGACCCGCCTCGGCTCGGGCGAGGACGCCGCGGCCCACCTGCGGGGCACCGACGGCTGCCGCCTGGCCCTCGTCGAAGGCCGCTTCGAGGACGCGTTCCGCGGCGCGCTGGCGGGCGCGCGGCCCCGTCCTCTGGCGACCATCCGCGGCTTCAACTACAACAACGGGCGCCGCCTCGACCTCACCGTGTACGCGCCCGGCCGCTGATCCCGTCCGTGTCGTGCGGGCGCGGACTCACGCCGCCGGGGCGTCGGAGTGCGCGATCCGGCGGATGAACCCGGTCACCGCCCGCAGCACCGTCGCCTGGTGGTCGCGGTGGGGCGAGTGGCGGCAATTGGGCAGGATCAGCGTCTCCGCCGGGCCCGACACCTGGCGGGCGATGGCGTCGACCTGGGCCAGCGTGGCGTACTCGTCGTCCTCGCCCTGGATCACCAGCACCGGGGCGGTGATGCCGGGCAGGTAGCTCTCGATGTTCCAGGCGCGGAACTCCGGCGACAGCCAGATCCCCGACCAGGCATCGAACAGGCCGTCGGCGTCGTCGTGGTGGCGCGCCAGCCGCTCCGGCAGGTCGGAGGCGTTCCACACCTCCACCGCCGTCTCGATCCCGGCCAGCGTCTCGTCCTCCACGAACACGTGGGGGGCTTCCAGCACCAGGCCGCGCACCGGCCGGCCGGCGCCGCCGGCGTGGATCAGGGCGATCGAGGCGCCGTCGCTGTGGCCGATCAGGATCGGCTCGCGGATCATGAAGTGGTCGAGAACCCGCGGCAGCACCTCCAACGCCTCGTGGTGCTGGTAGTCGACCCCGCGCGGCCGCGCCGCCGGGTCGGACCGGCCGTGGCCGGCCCGGCCGTAGATCAGCACCGGCGACCCGGTGGCCGCCGCCACCTTGTCCGGGAAGTCCCGCCAGAGGGACACGGAGCCCAGCCCTTCGTGCAGGAACACCAGGGTGGGAGCCGCGGCGTCGCCGGGAATCCAGCGGCTCTCGAGGCGGCGGTTCTCGATGTGGAACGTCATGCACCGCCCCTTAGCAAGGAGGGCGGGGGTTCGGCAAGACGCTCCTTCATCGCGGGTGGGCCGGCCGTCGCTCTCAACCGGCCGCGGCCGCCCCGCGCTCACCGCCCGGCGGCCCCGTCCGCGCTGTCCGTGCCGTCCGCCGGCCACAGCCACGCCGCCCCGCGCACCCCGCTGGAATCGCCGTGCGCGGCGCGGCGGATCGGCGTGTCGATGCGGTCCGAGAACGCCCAGTGGCCGATCCGCGCCGGCAACGCCCCGTAGAGGGCATCGATGTTGGACAGGCCGCCGCCCAGCACCACCACGTCGGGATCGATCACGCCGATCACCGTCGCCAGGCCGCGGGCGATGCGGTCCACCAGCCGGCCCAGCGTCGCCCGGGCGGCGCCGTCGCCGGCCGCGGCACGGGCGGCGATCGCCGCGGGGGCGAGCGTCTCGCCGGTCGCCGCGGCGTGGTCGGCGGCGAAGCCCGGACCCGACACGAAGGTCTCCAGGCAGCCGCGCTTGCCGCAGTAGCACGCCGGGCCCGGCCGCTCGTCGTCCGCCGGCCAGGGCAGCGGGTTGTGGCCCCACTCCCCGGCGACGCCGTTGCGCCCGGCAAGCGGCCGGCCGTCGACCACCACGCCGGCCCCGCACCCCGTGCCGAGGATCGCGGCGAACACGACGCGGGCGCCGGCGGCGGCGCCGTCGGCCGCCTCCGACACCGCCAGGCAGTTGGCGTCGTTGGCCAGACGGACCGGGCGGCCCAGCGCGGCGGCGAGGTCGCGGTCGAGCGGCCGGCCGATCAGCCAGGTCGAGTTGGCGTTCTTCACCAGGCCGGTGTGGGGCGAGACGATGCCCGGCATGCCCACGCCGACCCGGGCCGCGCCGGGCTCCGCCCCGGCCGCCGCCTCGAGGTCGGCCACCAGGGCGGCGACGGTGTCCAGCGTGGCGCGGTAGTCGCCGCGCGGCGAGGGCACGCGGCGGCGCGCCCGCTCGCGCCCGCCGCGGTCGAGCGCGACGCCCTCGGTCTTGGTGCCGCCGAGATCGATGCCGACGCGGATCATGGCCTGGCCTCCCGGACGCTGGTGACGGTGGCCCCCAGCAATAGCCGCGGTGGAACGCCGCCGTCGCGCGGCAGATTTGCAACGGGGCGGGGCGAAGCGGGAGGAGAGCCCCGATTGCTGTTGACCCGGCGCCGTCATCTTGTAGAAACCCGGAAGAGGTAGGAGGCGGGCAGAATGACTCCGCCGCCCGCCACCCCGCGCAGCCGCCGCCACCGCAGTCGGAGAACACGATGAAACGCGTGCAGGCCGTCCACGCCCGCTCCGCCACCCGAACGCTCCGCGCGCTCGCCGCCACCGCCGCGGTGGCCGTTCTCGCCCTGGCCCTTCCGGCCACCGCCGGGCAGGCCTGCTACTCGCGCGCCGAGCACGCCGCCGAGCAGGCGATCCGCATGCACACCGAGCTGATGGTGATCGGCCTGACCTGCCAGGGCCTGGCCGCCGCGGCCAATCCGTTCGGCACCTACCAGGATTTCACCGTCAAGCACCGCGCCTTCCTGTCCGCCCAGGAAGCGGTGATGATCAGCCACTTCCGCAAGACCGTGAAGGGCAACGCGACGCGCAGCTTCGACAGCTTCCGCACGGAGCTGGCCAACGACATCAGCCGGCGCGCGTCGATCGTCGGCAACCACGTCTATTGCTGGAACTACGTGGACCGCGCCAAGGCGGCCATGCAGCTGAGCCAGGCCGACGTGAAGGCGCTGACGACGGACGAGAAGGGTGCCGGTCTGATGCACCTCAGCTCCAAGCCGCTGTGCGACGTGAAGGTGGTGAGCACGCCGGACCCGGTCTACGACGTGGCCGCCGTGGACGCCGCCGCCAAGGCGACCGCCAAGCCGGCCGCCAAGCCCGGCGCCAAGGCCGGGACCGATGCCAAGGCGGCGCCCGACGCCAAGACCAAGACCGTCGCCGCCAAGCCGCCGGCCAAGCCGGCCGGCAAGCCGGCGCCCGAGAAGGCCGCCGCCAAGCCGGCCGCCAAGCCGCCGGTGAAGCCGACCTCCGACAAGGTGGCGGCGAACTTCAAGGGCTGAGCGGCGACCGCCCGGCACGGGTGACCCGACGAGCCCCCCGCCCGCCCCGGGCGGGGGGCTTTTCCTTGAGCGCATGCCCCGGCTGCCGAAAACGCGGGCGACGCGGCGCGGGGCGCCGTGTACGGATGGACAATCCGTCGCACCACCGTCCGCTCCATGCCCCGCACACCGCCCCCTGCCGCGCCCCCCCCTGCCGTGCCCGCCGCCCCGCGTCCCGTGACGCCGGAGCGGGTCCGCCTCGACGCCGTGCGCGACGCCCTCGGCCTGCCGTCCCTGGTGCTGTTCGCCAGCTATGTCGGCTTCGGTTCGCTGGTGCGCGAAAGCGGCCTGGGCCTGGCCGAAGGGATGGTGTCGACCGCCACGGGGTGGGCCCTGCCGGGGCAGATGGCGCTCGTGGAACTCTACGGCGTCGGTGCCTCGCTGGTGACCATCGCCCTGGCCGTGGCGCTCACCAACACCCGGCTGATGCCGATGGTGGTCACCCTGATGCCGCTGCTGCGCGGGTCCGCGGCGCCGCGCTGGCGCTACTTCGCCCTGGCCCATGTGATCGCCGTCACCTCCTGGGCCAACGGCATGCGCCGCCTGCCGGCGCTGGAACCGGCGCTGCGCCTGACCTGGTTCACCGTCTATGGGACGACCTTGTGGGCGGCCACCATGACCGGCACCGTCGTCGGGTTCTTCCTGGCCGGCCTGGTGCCCCACCCCGTCACCCTGGGCCTGGTGTTCCTCAACCCCGTCTACTTCCTGCTGCTGTTCCTCACCGACCTCGGCGACCGCGCCAAGGTGCTGTCGCTGGGCGCCGGCGCCGTGCTGGGACCGGTTCTGCATCTGGTCAGCCCGGCCTACGGCCTTCTGGTGACCGGCCTGGCGGCCGGCACGCTGGCGTTCGCGCTGGACCACGCGGTGCGCCGCCGCGCCGGCGGGCGCCGTGGCTGACGCCGCCACGGCCGACGCCGGGATCTGGCTGGCGCTCGCCGCCGGCGCCGCGGTGACCTATGCGGCGCGCGCCGCGGGGGTGGCGCTGTCGGGGCGCATCGATCCCGGCGGCGCCGTGTTCCGCTGGGTGGGCTGCGTCGCCTACGCGCTGCTGGCGGGGCTGGTGGCGCGGATGATCCTGTTGCCGGTCGGGCCGTTGCTGGAGGTCGGCCTGGGCATCCGTCTCCTGGCCGTCGGCGTGGCCCTCGCGGTCTTCCTGCTGGCCCGCCGCAACGTCGCCGTCGGCGTGGCCGCGGGGACCGGCGCGCTGATCGCCCTGGTGCAGTCGGGCTGGAGTCCGCTGTAGGCCGGGCGGCCTCGTGACGATTTTGCGACAGATTCTTGTGAATCCGCGGGGGGCGCGGCAATCTTCCGGCGGCTGCGGGGCAAAGCGGGGCAATCCCTTGACGCCGCGGCTTTCCCCTCTTGCCCTGCCCGAACGGGGTGGGCTAACGTCCTGAGAGAAAACGAATGCAGCCTTGCGATTCACGCATGGCTTCCGCTGGAACAGGGAGCGGGAAAAACGTGACCGAAACGCGCGAGGGTCCCGGCCGCCGCCCAGCCTGCCTCATTCCGGCACGCTGACGCGGGGGGCGGTCGATGGAATATTTCTTTCAGCAGTTGATCAACGGGCTGACGCTCGGCGCGATCTACGGCCTCATCGCCATCGGCTACACGATGGTCTACGGCATCATCGGCATGATCAATTTCGCCCACGGCGAGATCTACATGATCGGTGCCTTCGTCTCGGTGATCACCTTCCTGGTGATGGGGGCGGTGGGCGTGACCTGGGTGCCCCTGGCGCTCGCCATGATGCTGATCTTCGCCATGCTGTTCACCAGCGTCTACGGATGGGTGGTGGAGCGGGTGGCCTACCGGCCGCTGCGCGGCTCGCAGCGCCTGGCCCCGCTGATCTCGGCCATCGGCATGTCGATCTTCCTGCAGAACTACGTGCAGGTGCTGCAGGGCGCGCGGGTCAAGCCGCTGCCGCCGATCGTCACCGGCGGGTTCTCGGTGATGGAGCGTGCCGACGGCTTCACGGTGTCGCTCAGCTATCTCCAGATCTTCATCATGCTGCTGACCCTGGCGCTGATGGTGGGCTTCACCCAGCTGATCCAGCGCACCGAGCTCGGCCGCGCCCAGCGGGCGTGCGAGCAGGACAAGGTGATGGCCGGGCTGCTCGGCGTCAACGTCGACCGCACCATCTCGCTGACCTTCGTCATGGGCGCGGCCCTGGCCGCGGTGGCGGGCATGATGGTGACCCTCTACTACGGCGTGATCGACTTCTACATCGGCTTCCTCGCCGGGGTGAAGGCGTTCACGGCAGCGGTTCTGGGCGGCATCGGCTCGCTGCCCGGCGCCATGCTGGGGGGGCTGTGCATCGGCCTGATCGAAGCCTTCTGGTCGGCCTATTTCACCACCGAGTACAAGGACGTGGCGGCGTTCTCGATCCTGGTCCTGGTGCTCATCTTCCGCCCGACCGGCCTGCTCGGCCGGCCGGAAATCGAGAAGGTGTGAGCCGATGACCGCGATCCCCGCGCCCACCGAGGGCCGTGCCGTCCCGTGGGCGGCCGTGCTGCGCGACGCCGGCATGGCCGCCTTCGTCGCCCTGCTCCTGACGATCCCGCTGGTCGGCCTGCGCACCGTCGACCGCCCCACCGGCCTCGGCATCGACCTGCGTTTCGACGAGGTGCTGGTCGCCGTGGCCCTCGTCTTCGTCGGCCGCCTCGGCCTCGGCCTCGTCCGCGAGGGGCTGGCCCTGCCGGTTCTGGTGCTGGCGCTGGGTGCCGCGGCCTTCGGGCTGGTGCTGCCGCTGCCGACCGAGGTGCTGGAGGTGATGCTGGTGGCCGGCGGGCTGGTCATCGCCCTGCGCGCCGCCGTCAGCGCGGTCACCCACCGCTCCCGCCTCACCCAGGTCGAGCGCGACCGCAAGATGGACGCCGTGGCGGCCCGGGTGCAGCACGCCTCGCGCTGGCTGGCGCCGATCGGCATCCTCTTCGCGGCGGCCTTTCCGTTCCTGCCGTTCGCCGACCGCCAGCTCATCGACATCGGCATCCTCCTGCTGACCTACATCATGCTGGGCTGGGGGCTGAACATCGTGGTCGGCCTGGCCGGGCTGCTCGATCTCGGCTACGTCGCGTTCTACGCCGTGGGCGCCTACTCCTACGCCCTGCTGGCACAGTATCTGGGGCTCAGCTTCTGGGCCTGCCTGCCCCTGGCCGGCCTGTTCGCGGCGCTGTCCGGCGTGCTGCTGGGCTTTCCGGTGCTGCGCCTGCGCGGCGACTACTTCGCCATCGTGACGCTGGGCTTCGGCGAGATCATCCGCATCATCCTGCTCAACTGGTACACCTTCACCGGCGGTCCCAACGGCATCATCGGCATCCCGCGGCCGAGCTTCTTCGGCCTGGCCGAATTCTCGCGCAATCCCGCCGAGGGCATGCCGGCCTTCCATGAGATGTTCGGGCTGGAGTACACCTCGCTGCAGCGCATCATCTTCATGTACTACCTGATCCTGGTGCTGGCGCTGGTGGTGAACCTGTTCACCTTGCGGGTGCGCAAGCTGCCGTTGGGCCGGGCCTGGGAGGCGCTGCGCGAGGACGACATCGCCAGCGCGTCGCTCGGCATCAACCGCACCAACGCCAAGCTGGCGGCCTTCGCCATCGCCGCGATGTTCGGCGGCTTCGCCGGCTCGTTCTTCGCCACCCGCCAGGGCTTCATCAGCCCGGAGAGCTTCACCTTCATCGAATCGGCGATCATCCTGGCCATCGTGGTGCTGGGCGGCATGGGCAGCCAGATGGGGGTGGTGATCGCCACCTTCCTGGTGATCGGCCTGCCCGAGGTGTTCCGCGAGCTGGAGCAGTACCGCATGCTGGCCTTCGGCGCCGGCATGGTTCTGATCATGCTGTGGCGCCCGCGCGGCCTGCTGGCCCATCGCGACCCCACCGTCATCCTGGGCCGCCGGCCCAAGACGCCGCCCGGCGAGGGCGCCGCCGCCGCTGGAGGCATGCCATGAGCGCGCCCATGACCAGCCCGACGCAGCCGGCGGGCGGCGGCGTGGTGCCGCTGCTGACGGTGGAGCACCTGACCATGCGCTTCGGCGGTCTGGTCGCCGTCAACGACGTGTCGTTCGACGCCATGAACGGCCAGATCACCGCCATCATCGGCCCCAACGGCGCGGGCAAGACGACGCTGTTCAACTGCCTGACCGGGTTCTACAGCCCGACCGTCGGACGGCTGACGCTGCGCCATCCCGACGGGCGCGAGCATCTGCTGGAGCGGATGCCGGGCTACATCATCTCCAAGCGCGCGGCGGTCGCGCGGACCTTCCAGAACATCCGCCTGTTCAGCGGCATGAGCGTCCTGGAGAACCTCCTGGTGGCGCAGCACAACAAGCTGCAGAAGGCGTCGGGATGGGCGATCGCCGGCCTGCTCGGCCTGCCCGGCTACCGCAACGCCGAACGTCAGGCGATCGAGCTCGCGACCTATTGGCTGGACCGCGTGAAGCTCCTGGATTTCGCCGACTGGCAGGCCGGCAACCTTCCCTACGGCGCCCAGCGCCGGTTGGAGATCGCCCGGGCCATGTGCACGGAGCCGGTGCTGCTGTGCCTGGACGAGCCGGCCGCCGGCCTCAACCCGCGCGAATCGGGCGAGCTCGGCGATCTGCTCACCTTCATCCGGGACGAGCACCGCATCGGCGTCCTGCTGATCGAGCACGACATGAGCGTCGTCATGAGCATCTCCGACCACGTGGTGGTCCTCGACTACGGCAAGAAGATCTCCGACGGCACGCCGCACGAGGTCAGGAACGATCCCGCGGTGATCCGCGCCTACCTCGGCGAGGACGAGAGCGAGGCGTTGCCCGAGGAGGTCGCCCGCGACCTCCAGGCCGGCGGCGGCCACGGCGGAACGGACCGTCGCAGCGGGGAGGGCGCATGAGCACGCTTCTGAAGGTGTCGGGGGTCCACACCTTTTACGGCTCCATCGAGGCCCTGAAGGGCGTCGACCTGGAGGTCGGGGCCGGCGAGATCGTGACCCTGATCGGCGCCAACGGCGCCGGCAAGTCGACGCTGCTGATGACGATCTGCGGCAACCCGCGGGCGCGCGCCGGCCGCATCCACTTCGACGGCGAGGACATCACCGAGCGGCCGACCCACGAGATCATCCGCGGCGGAGTCGCCCAGAGCCCGGAGGGCCGGCGCATCTTCCCGCGGATGACGGTGCTGGAGAACCTCCAGATGGGGGCCATCACGGCCCGTCCCGGCAGCTTCGACAGCGAGCTGGAGCGGGTGCTGACCCTCTTCCCCCGCCTCAAGGAGCGCATCGGCCAGCGCGCCGGCACCATGTCCGGCGGCGAGCAGCAGATGCTGGCGATCGGCCGGGCGCTGATGAGCCAGCCGCGCCTGCTGCTGCTGGACGAACCGTCGCTGGGCCTCGCCCCGCTGGTGGTCAAGCAGATCTTCGAGGTGATCAAGGACATCAACCGCGAGCAGAAGATGACCATCTTCATGGTCGAGCAGAACGCCTACCACGCGCTCAAGCTGGCGCACCGCGCCTATGTCATGGTGACCGGCAAGATCACCCTGTCGGGCAGCGGCGCGGACCTGCTGGCCGACCCCGAGGTGCGGGCGGCCTACCTGGAAGGAGGGCACTGATGGACGGCGTTCTCGGCTCCTCGCTCGGCGTCTTCGTGTTCATGACGGTGTTGCTGTTCGGCGGTTGCGGCGTGCTGACCGGCCAGGCCCTGGCCGAGGGCTGGAAGCCGGCGTCCCAGGTGTACGCCTATTCGCTGCTGCTCGGCCTCGGCGACCGCTTCCTCGTGTACGCCCTGTTCGATGGCGAGCTGCTGTCGCTCTACGGTTTCGTCGTCCACACCGCGGTGATCGGCGTCATCGCGGTCGTCGCCTACCGCGTCGCCAAGGCCCGCCGCATGGTCGGCCAGTACCCCTGGCTGTACGAGCGGGCAGGGCCCTTCGGCTGGCGCGAGCGGCCGGGAGCCGGCCTTGCGGACTAGGCCGATGGTCCGCGTGTCACCGGCTCGATCCCGCGGGGTATAGTCGGACCCAAGCACCGCCGCGGCGTTCCGGGGGACGGCGCGGCCGGGGCCCCCGGAGCGATCCGGAGCGGCCTTTCCTCCTCGAGCGACCACATCCAAGCAGGGAGCAACAACAACCATGGCATTCAGGCACACCCTCCTCGCCGCCGCCGCCCTCACGGTGTTCGGCGCGTCGGTCGCCAAGGCCGACATCGCCGTGGCCACGGCCGGCCCGATCACCGGCCAGTACGCCACGTTCGGCGAGCAGATGCAGAAGGGCATCGAGATGGCCGTCAAGGACATCAACGAAGCCGGCGGCCTGCTGGGCGAGAAGCTGACCCTGCAGGTCGGCGACGACGCCTGCGATCCCAAGCAGGCGGTGGCGGTCGCCAACCAGCTCGCCCAGGACGGGGTGAAGTTCGTCGCCGGCCACTTCTGCTCCAGCTCCTCGATCCCGGCCAGCCAGGTCTACAACGAGGAGGGCGTCTTGCAGATGTCGCCGGCCTCGACCAACCCGCTGCTGACCGAGCAGGGCTTCGAGAACGTGTTCCGCGTCTGCGGCCGCGACGACCAGCAGGGCGCCGTCGCCGGCAAGTACCTCGCGGACACCTACAAGGGCAAGAAGATCGCCATCCTCCACGACAAGACCGCCTACGGCAAGGGCCTGGCCGACGAGACCAAGAAGGCCCTGAACGCCGCGGGCGTCGAGGAGACGCTGTTCGAAGCCTACAACCCCGGTGAGAAGGACTACTCCGCGGTCGTCTCCAAGCTGAAGCAGGAGAACGTCGACGTGGTGTACGTCGGCGGCTACCACACCGAGGCCGGCCTGATGGCCCGCCAGATGGCCGACCAGGGCATGGGCACCAAGATCGTCTCCGGCGACGCCCTGGTGACCAACGAGTACTGGGCGATCACCGGCGAGGCCGGCGAGGGCACGATGATGACCTTCGGCCCGGACCCGCGCCAGAAGGCCGAGGCGAAGGCGGTGGTGGAGAAGTTCCGCGCCAACGGCTACGAGCCGGAAGGCTACACCCTCTACACCTACGCCGCCATGCAGGCCTACGCCGACGCCGTGACCAAGGCCGGGTCCACCGACATGGACAAGGTGCTCGAGCAGCTGCGCAAGAACGAGTTCGACACCGTCATCGGCAAGATCGCGTTCGACGACAAGGGTGACGTCACCACCCCCGCCTATGTCTGGTACCGCTGGCACGACGGCCAGTACGCCGAGGTGAAGTAAGCGCCGTCCCGGGTCCCACCGGGGCCGGGGCGGTCCAGGGCCCGGCGGGCAACCGCCGGGCCCTGCTCGATTCCGGCCTCGCGCCGGTCTGGCCGGCGCGCCGCGCGCCCGGCGGGGCCGCGGCCGGAGCCTCCCGATCGCCACCCCGGCGGCGAACGCCGTGCCCGTCAGCGCGACAGCGGCGTCAGCCGGCGGCCTCGCCGCGCAGCGGCGGCCGGTCGGCGGCGGTGCCGGCGACGGCGGGCGGCGGAAGGCCGCCCCCGGCGCCCGCCGGCCCGGCCCGCTCCGCCAGCAGGCGTTCGCAGGTGTGCAGCACGTCGCGCCAGAAGGCGGCGGCCCGCAGGTTGTTGGCGGCGGTCAGTTCGACCAGGCGCACGCGGCTGATCCGGGTGGCAACCTCGCCCATCTCCCCGACCAGGCGAGTCGCCAGCAAAAGCACGTCATAGTCCATCTTCATGAAGGGCAGAACGCCGCGGCGGCCCGGCGGTTCCCGGCGCGATGCCGCAGCGCAGCACATTTCTCCGGCGATGGCTCTGTGGCCGGTCCGCTACAAAATGCCGGCGCCGGCGGCATATTCGAAACGGACGCTCGCCAACGTCGGCCCAATTGGTGTTTCTATGGCCCTCCGGTCGACCGGCGCCGCTTGGGGCCGCCGGGGCAGCGGGTTGGGGGTTCTGGAGAGTGGTCATGCGCAGGAAGCGCGAAGTGGTCGAAGGACACATGTATCGCAAGCTCGGCCCGGGCGGCGGGGTGTGGGAGGTGATGGCCGTTCGCAAGGACGCCTTGGGGGCGCAGCACGCGCAGATGCGCCGGGCCGACGACCCGCTGACGCTGAAGACGCTGGCCGTGGCCACCCTGCTCGATCCCCACGAGTTCGAGTGGGTCGGCGACGGCCAGCCGCCGCCGGCCTGAGGCCCCCCGGCGCCCGCGGTGCGGGGCGGCGGTGCTGGTGCTGGCGAGGCGTTGCGGCCGCTCCCGGGTGCGGCGACGCGGAACGGCTCAAGCGGGCTGGGAGCCCGCCGCGATCTCGGCGAAGTCGCGCGCCGGCACCAGCGCGGGCGGGACGCCACCCTCCGCGGGGAAGGCGACGACGTTGATGTCGCTCTTCCCGGCGTAGAGGTCGACGGGATTGCCCCGGAAATTGTCCGGCCGGAAATGCCGCGGGCAATGCCAGAACAGGCGGTAGCCCAGACGCTCGAGGCGCGCCCGCACCGCCTCGAAGGCTTCGGCCGTGTTGGTCTCGGCGCAGACCACCGGGCGCAGGCGGGTCAGGGTGGCGGTGAGCCCGTCGAGGGCGAGGGCCTCCATCCCTTCGATGTCCAGCTTGATCAGGCGGCACCCCGCTAGGCCGGCCAGCCGTCCGTCCAGGCGGGCCTTCGGCGTGGCGAAGGGGCCGGGGGCGGAGCGGGCGTCGCCGGGCAGGGTGAAGGCGCCGGAGTTGCGCTGGGCTTCCGGCGGCACCGCCAGCAGGCGGACCTGCGCGTCCTCGTGGGCGGCCACGAGGTTGTGGGGATGGACGTTGGCGAGGCCGTTCAGGGCCACGTTGGCGCACAGCAGGTTGAACACCAGGCGCTGCGCCTCGACGGCGATCACGCAGCCGGCCGGCCCGACGGCCCGGGCGAACGCCACGGCGAAGGTGCCGATGTGCGCGCCGACGTCGACCACCACGTCGCCCGGCCGGAGCAGCCCGGTCAGGAAGGCCACCTCGTCCTCCGCCCACTCGCCGTATTGCAGCAGCAGGCGGCCGATCATATCGTCGGGGGCGACCAGGAAGCGGCCGTGCCGGCACGGCACGATGGACAGGGCCGTTCCCGGAACGGCGAGTGCGGAGTCGGCCATGAACGTTTCCTTCCGACGCGGCGTGCCGCCACGGCATAGCAGGGCGGCGGCGCTTTGTCGTTCCCCGTGGTGACGGGGGGTGGCGGGACCGCCATGGCGGGCAGCGGCGCCGGTCTCGACATCGTCGTTCCGTGCCTGAACGCGGCCGCCGCGCTCGCCGGGCTGTTCTCCGCCCTGGCCGACCCGGAGGCGGGGGCGGCCGTGCCGGCGCTGGCCCATCGGGTGATCGTGGCCGATGGCGGGTCCGGCGACGCCACCGTCGCGGTCGCGCGGGCGGCCGGTGCCGCGGTGGTGGTCGCGCCGCGCGGGCGCGGCCCGCAACTGGCCGCCGGCGCGGCGGCGGGCGACGCGCCGTGGCTGCTGTTCCTGCACGCCGACACGCGGCCCGCCACGGGCTGGCGCGCCGCCGTCGCACGCTTCGCCGCCGACCCGGCCAACGCGCGGCGGGCCGGCTATTTCCGCCTGCGCTTCGACAGCCCGGCACCGGCCGCCCGGCGGATCGAGCGCGCGGTGGCGTGGCGGTGCCGTGCCCTCGGGCTGCCCTACGGCGACCAGGGGCTGGTGATCGCCCGGGCCTTCTACGACGAGCTGGGAGGCCACCGGCCCCTGCCGCTGATGGAGGACGTCGACCTGGTGCGGCGGATCGGGCGGCGGCGGCTGGCCGGGCTGCCGGTCGATGCCGTAACCTCGGCGGCGCGCTACCACCGGGACGGCTGGCTGGCGCGGCCGGCGCGCAACCTGCTGTGCCTCTCCCTCTACGCCGCCGGCGTGCCGCCGCGGCTGATCCAGCGGCTCTACGGATGAGGCGGGGCCACCTCGTCCTGTTCGCACGCCAGCCGCGGCTGGGCCGGGTGAAGCGCCGCCTGGCGGCGGGAATCGGCGCCGTGGCGGCGCTGCGGTTCTACCGCGTCACCCTCGACGCGCTGCTGCGGCGGGTGGCGCGCGACCCGCGCTGGACGGTGTGGCTGGCGGTCACCCCCGACGCGGCGGCGGGTGCGGCGGGCTGGCCGCGCGCGGCCGCCGGCGTGCGGCGGATTCCCCAAGGCGGCGGCGACCTCGGTCGGCGGATGGCGCGGTGCCTGCGCACCCCGCCGCCGGGGCCGGTGGTGCTGGTGGGCAGCGACATCCCCGACATCGACGGCCGCCGCCTCGCCGCCGCCTTCCGCGCCCTCGGCCGGCATCCGTTCGTCTTCGGCCCGGCCGAGGATGGCGGCTACTGGCTGGTGGGCGCGCGCCGGGTGGCGGCGCTGCCGACCGGGCTGTTCCGGGGGGTGCGATGGTCCACCGGGCACGCCCTGGCCGACACCCTGGCCACCGTGCCGAGCCGGGCCTCGGCCGGGTTCGTCGACCGCCTCGCCGATGTCGACGACGCCGCCGCCCTGGCCCGCCGTCGCGCCGCCCTCACGAAGACTTGACCGTCGGGCGGCTTGCCGGCCGCGGGGGCAGGCCGCCATTGTCGCTGGCCAACGGAACGGGGGACGGGAATGGGACGGGCGGGTCGGGCGATGCTGGCCTTGACACTGGCGGTGACGCTGGTGGCGCTGGCGGGGGTGCCGCCGCTGGCGGCGCGGGACGCCCTGGCGCCGGGCTGGGACGCGATCCGCGAGCGGGCGCGCGGCCAGACCGTCTACTTCAACGCCTGGGGCGGGTCGGCGCGGGCCAACGATTACATCCAGTGGGTGGCGGACACGGTGCGCGCCCGGCACGGCATCGACCTGCGCCACGTCAAGGTCACCGACATCGCCGCCACCGTGGCCCGGGTGATGGCGGAGAGGACCGCCGGGCGGACCGAGGGCGGCTCGGTCGACCTCATGTGGATCAATGGCGAGAACTTCGCGGCGATGAAGGAGAACGGGCTGCTGTTCGGGCCGTTCGCCGACGCGCTGCCCAACAGCCGGCTGGTCGACACGGCGGGCAAGCCGACCACCGTCGACTTCACGGTGCCGGTGGACGGGATGGAATCGCCCTGGGGCATGGCCCGCTTCGTCCTCGTGCACGACAGCGCCGTGCTGGCCGATCCGCCGCGCAGCGTCCGCGCCCTGCTGGACTGGGCCACCGCCAACCCCGGCCGGTTCACCTATCCGCAGCCGCCGAACTTCCTCGGCACCACCTTCCTCAAGCAGGCGCTGATCGCGCTGACGCCGCACCCGGGCGTTCTCGCCGCGCCGGCCGACGACGCCGGATTCGCCGCCGCGACGGAGCCGCTGTGGGCCTTTCTCGACGCGCTCCATCCCGCGATGTGGCGCGACGGGCGCGTGTTCCCGGCCAGCGGCCCCGACCAGCGGCGCCTGCTGAACGACGGGGAGATCGACCTGTCCCTCGGCTTCTCGGCGCTGGAGGCGGCCGGTGCCGTCGACGCCGGGCTGCTGCCGCCCAGCGCCCGCGTCTACGCGTTCGACGGCGGCACCATCGGCAATGCCAATTTCGTCGCCATCCCGGTCAACGCGGCGCACCCGGAGGGGGCCATGGTGGTGGCGGATTTCCTGCTGAGCCCCGAGGCGCAGGCGCGCAAGGCGGACCCTCGCCATTGGGGTTCGGAGACGGTGCTCGACCTGGACGCGCTGCCGGCCGACCAGCGCGCCCTGTTCGAGGCCATCCCGCGCCACCCCGCGGCCCCCGCCCCCGGTGCGCTCGGCGCGCCGCTGGCGGAGCCGCACCCGTCGTGGATGGACCGGATCGAGCGGGAATGGCAGCGGCGCTACGCGGCGGGCTGAACGCCGAGGCGGGCGCGCCGGCGGTCGGCCCGCACCGACTCGATGACCGGGCCGAGCACCTGTTGGTGGAAGCGGTCGCAGCCGATGCACAGGTTGCGGTAGGGGCGGCCGGACGGCGTCGTCGTCTCGCACGCCGCCAGGAAATCCTCCACCGACCAGCCATGGCCCAGGCCCATCCGCTCGGGCTGGCCGGCCGAGAGCGCCTCGAAGGCGGGGTGGCCGGCGAGGCTGTCGAGGATGGCCGTCAGGGGGTCCTCGAGCAGCGAGCCCAGCGGCGCGGCGGTCTTGAGGCAGCAGGGATAGACCGAGCCGTCGGGCTCCACCGCCACCTCCGACCCGGCGAAGCCGTGGCGCAGGAAGCCGAGGCCGCCGGACCAGCGGTTGCAGAAGTTGTCGGCCAGCGTCGCGGTGGACAGATCGTTGTCCCAGGCCCGGCCGCGCGGCCAGACCTTGCCGATCCACTGGTCCGGGGTGGCGCCGAAGAACGAGAAGCTGGGCTGCCCCGGCTCGCCCTGCGCGGCGCCGCCGGGGACCATCCCCGCGGCCTCGAACAGCGCGTTCAGCCGCGCCCGCACCGCGTCCTTGCGGTCGCCCTGCATGCCGACGTGGAAATCGTCGAGGCCGGAGACGGAGATGTGCTCGACGCCGTGGCGCAGCAGGTCGGCGACGATCCCGGGGGTGACCAGGTCTCCGGTGGTCTGAACCACCAGGCGCACACCGCCGCGCCCGGCGTAGCGGTCGCGCAAGCGGGCCAGGGTGGGGTACAGCACCCGTTCGCGCACCGGGTCGACCAGCACGTCGCCGCCGGCCAGGATGATGCGGCCGCGCCGGACCACCGGGGCGCCAGCGGCGTCCACCGCGGACAGGTCGCGGAAGAGCATGGTGTCCGGCAGATGGCCGACGATGCGCGGCCCGTTCTCCTCGGCCTCGCGCACGACCGCCTCCAGCGCCGCCCCGGTGTAGGGGCGGAAGCGGTCCTCGTAGCAATGCGTGCAGCGGCGGTGGCACGCCCAGCACAGGACGTAGTAGATCGACTCCACGGTTCTCGTTCCTCCCGTTGGCCTTGCCACTACATGGCGTGGCGGGGCGGGCGCGGAAACCTCGCGGCCCGGTCAACTGGTCGTGAAAGGGGCAGGGCATGAACGCCGCCCGGACTCCCTGCCGGGCCGGCGCGCCGGCGCGGTGGCTCGGCCTGTTCCCGATGGTGGCCGGCGTCGTCTTCCTGGCGCCGATCCTGGCCGGCCTGCTCGGGACCGTGCTGCCGGCGTTCGGCGTCCTGCCGGTGCTGGGCGGCCGGTCGGCCGGGCTGGCGCCGTGGCGGGACCTGCTGGCGGCGCCCGGCCTCGCCACCGCGCTGCGCCTCACCGCGACCACCGGCGTCGCCGCCACCGTCCTGTCGCTGGGGCTGGCCGTGGGCTTCTGCGCGGCGTGGCACGGCCGTCCCGCCTTCGCCCGGCTGCGCCGGCTGCTGCCCCCGCTGCTGGCGGTGCCGCACGCCGCCTTCGCCATCGGCTTCGCCTTCCTGGTCGCGCCGTCGGGATGGCTGGTCCGCCTGGCCTCGCCGTGGGCGACCGGCTGGGACCGCCCGCCGGACGTGGCGCTGGTCCAGGACCCCTGGGGCATCGCCCTGACGGTGGCGCTGGTCTGCAAGGAGGTGCCGTTCCTGATCCTGGTGATGGTCGCGGCGCTGGGGCAGGTGCGCGCCGACGCGTTGCTGGCGGCGGCGCGGGCCCTCGGCTACGGGCCGGTGACCGCCTGGCTGAAGGTGGTGCTGCCGCCGGTCTACCGGCGGGTGCGGATGCCGGTGCTGGCGGTGCTGGCCTATTCCCTGTCCGCGGTGGAGCCGGCGCTGGTGCTGGCGCCCACCGCGCCGCCGCCGTTGACGCCCCTGGTGCTGCGCTGGTTCGCCGATCCCGACCTGGCGCTCCAGTTCCGGGCCGCCGCCGGCGCGCTCCTGCAGGTGGCCGTGGTCGGCGTGGCGGTCGCCGGCTGGCTGATGGCCGAGCGCGCCGTGGCGGCGCTGGGGCGGCGCTGGGTGCGGGCCGGCGGGCGGGGCGGGGCGGGGCGGCTGGCGCGCGGCGCCAGCGCGCTGGCGATGGCCGCGGCGGTGGCGGCGATGGTCGGGGCGATGGCCGTGCTGGCGCTGTGGGCCGCGGCGTGGAGCTGGCGCTTTCCCGACGCCCTGCCGGACCGGTGGTCGCTGGAGACGCTGGCGCGGGCGCTGCCGGCCCTGGCCGGCCCCGCCGCACGGACGCTGGCGGTGGCCGGCCTCGCCACGCTGCTCGGCCTGGTCCTGGTGGTCGGCTGCCTGGAGTACGAGCGGCGTGCCGGCGCCGCCCGGGCGCACCGCGCGCTGGCGCTGGTCTACCTGCCGCTTCTGGTGCCCGGCGTCGGGTTCCTGTTCGGGGTCCAGGTCGGTCTGGTGGCCGGCGGGCTCGACGGCACGCTGGGCGCGGTGGTGTGGGTGCACCTCCTGTACGTGGTGCCCTACATGTTCCTGACCCTCGCCGACCCGTGGCGCGCCTTCGACGAGCGCTACGAACGCACGGCGCTGGGGCTCGGCGTGCCGGCGGGGGCGACGTTCCGGAGGGTGCGGCTGGCCATGCTGCTGCGCCCGGTGATGACGGCCTGCGCCGTGGGCTTCGCGGTCAGCGTCGGGCAGTACCTGCCGACCCTGTTCGCCGGCGCCGGCCGGGTCGCGACGCTGACCACCGAGGCGGTGGCCCTGGCGAGCGGCGGCGACCGCCGGGTGACGGCGGTGTACGCGTTCGCCCAGGGGGCGCTGCCCCTGCTTGCCTTCGCGCTGGCCATCGCCGTGCCGGCGTGGCGCCACCGCCACCGCCGGGGCATGCGGTCGGGATGAAGCATGTGGGGCGGGATGAGGAGGGGGAGCGGGATGGAGAGTGGGATGGGGCTGCGGCTGGACGGGGTGGTGCTGGAGGTGGCGGGGCGGGTGGTGGTCGGCCCCGTCGCCCTGGAGGTCGCGGCGGGCGCCGTGGCGACCGTGATGGGCCCCTCGGGCTGCGGCAAGTCGAGCCTGCTGGCCCACGTCTCGGGCAGCCTCGATCCGGCGTTCCGGGCGCGCGGCCGGGTGCTGCTGGACGGGCGCGACCTGGCGGGTGTGGCGCCGGAGCGGCGGCGCATCGGCATCCTGTTCCAGGACGACCTGCTGTTTCCCCACCTGTCGGTGGGCGAGAACCTGGCCTTCGGGCTGCCCCCGGCGGTGCTCGGGCGTGCCGCGCGCCGGCTGGCGGTGGAGCGTGCGCTGGCCGAGTGCGGTCTCGACGGCTACGCGGCGCGCGACCCGGCGACCCTGTCGGGCGGCCAGCGCGCCCGGGTGGCGCTGATGCGCACCTTGCTGTCGGCGCCGCGGGCGCTGCTGCTGGACGAGCCCTTCGCCAAGCTGGACGTGGCGCTGCGCGGGCAGATGCGCGCGTTCGTGTTCGAGCACGCCCGGCGGGCGGGGCTGCCGACTCTGCTGGTGACCCACGATGCGGCCGACGCCGCCGCGGCCGGCGGGGTGGTGCTGACGCTGGAGGCCACCGCGGCCTGACCGCCGCAACGCTCCGGCCCGCGGTCTGTTGGAGGGGCATTTCCGCAATGCGCATTGGAAGGAGAGGGCTCCCCATGTGGTCTCGCAACACAACGCTGCTGTTCGCCGTGGTCTTCGCGGCGATCGGCATCCTGGGCTTCGTACCCGGCCTCGTCACCATGCCGGTCGGCGACGGCCTGGCGGCCGATGGCATGCACGGCCGCCTGTTCGGCGTCTTCCCGGTGAACTGGCTGCACAACATCGTCCACCTCGGCTTCGGGCTGTGGGCGTTCTTCGCCTATTTCTCCGGAATCGGGGCGTCGCGCACCTTCCTCAAGGCGACCGCGGTGGTCTACCTGGCCTTCACGATCATGGGCTTCATCCCAGGCCTGGAAACCGTGTTCGGGCTGGTGCCGCTGTACGGCAACGACATCTGGCTGCACGCCCTGATCACCCTCGTCGCCGGCGGGGTCGGCTTCTTCGTGCACGAGCACGACCGGGTGGCCGAGGCGCACGGCTCGCGGCTGTGACCGCCCGGCCGGGGCCGCTCCGGCGGCCCCGGCACCCGGGCTCGAGGCATCCCGGCCGAAGGCATTCCGGCCCAAGCCGCCGCGGCACCCGGCGTCAGCGCAGGGTGTAGAGGTAGGCGGCGATGGCCTGGGCCTCGCCCTCGGGAATCCCCATGGCCGGCATCCCGGTCGCCGGGGCGAGGCTCGGCGGGTCCATCACCCAGCGCACCAGGGTGTCCGGGCGGTTGGGCACGATCCCGGCGATCAGGGCGCGCCGTGCGAATCCCTGGAGCGAGGGACCGACCACGCCGCGTGGCCCGGCCACGCCGGGAACCACGTGGCAGGTGCCGCAGCCATAGGCGCGGATCAGATCGGCGCCGCGCTCGGCATCGCCGGTGACCACCCGCTCCTGGCGCGCCGGCTCGGGACCGCACCCTCCCAGCAGGAGGGACAGCAGCAGGAAGGGGATCAGCGGCAGCGGGCGCGGGGCTGCGGGGCGTGTCACCGGCGGGCTTTCTGCAAGGGCAAGGCGCCCCGGGGGAACGCCGGGAGCGCCCGCGGGTTCCCGCGCGCCGGCCACGGCGGCCGCCGCCGCGCCGTCCCCGCCTGACGCGTCACACGAAGCGCACCGGGCGTTCCCAGACGATCAGCACGAGGCAGCCCTCGGGACTGGCCACGCTGTGCTCGGTCCCCGGCGGATTCACCACGAAGCTGCCGGCGCCGTAGCGGCCGCGCTCGTCCTCCTGGCTGCCCTCCAGCACCAGGATGTGCTCGTAGCCCCGGTGCACGTGGCGTGGCGCCCCGGCCCCGGGGGCGTAGCGCAGGAAGGCCGCGGCCGGCCCGTCGGGGCCGGTGCGGTAGAGCCAGCTCACGGCGATGCCCTCGCGGAACGGCTCCCAGGCCAGCGGCGGCATGCCGGCGGTCCCGCCGGGCAGGCCGGCCAGGACCAGCGGCGCGGCGAGGCCGAGGGGGGCGGGGGCGGTCATCGCACGGTCTCCGGCGCCAGCGCCGCGAGAACCGCGGCGCTGGGGGCGGTCCAGCCGACGATGGCGCCCTGGGCGCGGATCATCTCCAGGGTCGCGGCCTTGAACGCGGGGACGTAGCTTTCCGTGGCGTCCTCCACCAGCAGGCAGTCGTAGCCGCGGTCGTTGGCCTCGCGCATCGTCGTCTGCACGCAGACCTCGGTGGTGACCCCGGCGAACACCAGATGGGTGACGCCGAGGCGATCGAGGATCCCCTGCAGGTTGGTGGCGTGGAACGCGCCTTTGCCCGGCTTGTCGATGACGGTCTCGCCGGGCCGCGGCGCCAGGGCGGGCACGATGGCGCTGCCCGGCTCGCCGGCCACCAGGATGCGGCCCATCGGGCCGGCGTCGCCGATGCGCAACGGCGGGGCGCCGCGCTCGCGCTTGGCCGGCGGGCAATCGGACAGGTCCGGCCGGTGCGCCTCGCGGGTGTGGATGACGGGCAGGCCGCGGGCGCGGAACCCGTCGAGCAGGGCGCGCGCCGGCGCCACCGCCGGGGCGAGGAGAGAGACGTCGTTGCCGAGCGCCTCGCCGAAGCCGCCGGGCTCCAGGAAGTCGCGCTGCATGTCGATGACGACCAGGGCCGTGCCCGGCACCGGGAAGGGGAAGGGGAAGGGCCGTGCGGCGACGGTGGGCATGGGAACTCCTGTCGGTGGCGTCAGTGGCCGGCCATGCAGCGGCCGATGGTGGTGAGGTCGGCGTCGGCCGTGGCCGTCTCGTGGGCCACCGCGCCCTGGAACATCACGACCAGCCGGTCCGACAGCTCCAGCAGCTCGTCCAGGTCCTCGCTGACCAGCAGCACCGCGGCGCCGCGGTTGCGCGCCGTCATGATCTGCGCGTGGATGTCGGCCACCGCGGCGAAGTCGAGGCCGAACACCGGGTTGGCGGCGACCAGCACGGCGACGTCGCCCGACAGCTCGCGCGCCAGCACGGCGCGCTGCACGTTGCCGCCGGACAGGGTGGCGATGGGGGCGTCGGGGGAGGTGGTCTTGACCCGGTAGCGGGCGATCAGCTCCTGGCCGGCACGGCGCATCGCGCCCCGCTTCAGCCACCAGCCGCCGGACGCCAGCGGCGGCCGGTCGAAGGCGCGGAAGGCCATGTTCTCGGCGACGCTCATGGTCGGCACGCAGGCCGAGCGCAGCGGCTCCTCGGGCAGGCAGAAGACGCGGTGGCGGGCCATCTCCCGCCGGGTGGCGAGGTAGGGCTCGCCGTGCACCCGCACCGCCCCGCCGTCCGGCGTGCGCTGGCCCGCCAGGACCTGCACCAGCTCCACCTGGCCGTTGCCCGACACGCCGGCCACACCGACGATCTCGCCGGCCCGGACCTTCAGGTCCATGCCGCGCACCGCCGGCATGCCGCTGTCGTCGTCGGCCCACAGCCCGGCGATCTCCAGGCGCACCGTGTCCTTGGGGGTGGCGGCGCGGGCCGCCGGGGCGGCGATGGCGTCGCTGCCCACCATCAGGGCGGCCAGGCTGTCGGGGGTGTGGCCGGCGACCGGGCCGGAGCCGACCAGGCGGCCGCGGCGCAGCACCGACACCGCGTCGGCGAAGGCCATGACCTCGCGGAACTTGTGGGTGATGATCAGGACGGTCAGGCGGCCGTCCAGGGCCATGCCCCGGATCAGGCCGAGGATCTCGTCGGCCTCCGTCGGGGTCAGCACCGAGGTCGGCTCGTCGAGGATCAGGAAGCGGGCCTTGAGGTAGAGCTGCTTGACGATCTCCGCCTTCTGCTTGTCGCCGGCGGCCAGGGTGGCGACCGGCGCGTCGACCGGGACGCGGAACGGCATGGTGTCCATGAAGGCGGCCAGCGCCCGCCGCTCCGCCGGCCAGTCGATCACCGCGGGCACGTCGGCCCGGGCCATCACCAGGTTTTCCAGCACGGTCATGCGCGGCACCAGGGTGAAGTGCTGGTAGACCATGCCCAGGCCGTGGCGCTGGGCGGCGCGCGGGTTGTCGACGCTGATCTCGCGCTGGCCGACGATGACGTTGCCGGCGTCGGCGCGGTAAAAGCCCATGATGCACTTGACCAGGGTGCTCTTGCCGGCGCCGTTCTCGCCCAGCAGCGCGTGGACGGTGCCGGGGCGCACCCGCACCGTCACGTCGTCCAGCGCGGTGAAGCCGCCGAAGCGCTTGGTCATGGCGACGGCCTCAAGCCCCGGCGCCGTGATCTCCGGGGGGGCGACGCGGCTCAGCACGTTCATGGCAGGTGCTCCACCAGGGCGGCGGCGGTGCTGATGGCGCCGAACACGCCGCCCTGCATCGTCACCATGTGCACGGCGGCGGCGTGGTTGGCGGGGTCGGTGGCGCCGCAGCAGTCCTTCAGGATCACGCACTCGAAGCCGCGGTCGTTGGCCTCGCGCATGGTGGTGTGGACGCAGACGTCGGTGGTGATGCCGGTCAGGATGAGGTTGCGGATGCCGCGGACGCCGAGGATCAGCTCCAGGTCGGTGGCGCAGAAGCTGCCCTTGCCGGGCTTGTCGATGATCGGCTCGCCGGGCAGCGGGGCCAGCTCGGGGATGATCTCCCAGCCCGGCTCGCCGCGCACCAGGATCTTGCCGCAGGGGCCGGGGTCGCCGATGCCGGCGCCGATGCGCTGGGAGCGCCAGCGTTTGTTGGGCGGCAGGTCCGACAGGTCGGGGCGGTGCCCCTCGCGGGTGTGCAGCACGTGGTAGCCCTTGGCCCGCATGGCGTCGAGCACCCGGCGGATCGGCGCGATGGGGGCGCGGGTCAGCTCCAGGTCGTAGCCCATGCAGTCGACGTAGCCGCCCTTGCCGCAGAAGTCGGTCTGCATGTCGATGACGATCAGCGCCGTGTTGTCCGGGCGCAGGTCGCCGTTGTAGGGCCAGGGGTAGGGGTCGGCGGGGATGAAGCGCTCGATCATGCCGGGAACTCCCTGTCTCGTGGACGGTCGGGGTGGTCGGTCAGCGGGAGACGCTCAGCTCCGCCGGGGCGCCGGCGAGGTGGTGGCGCGACGAGGAGGTCGCGACCATGATGGCGAGCGTCAGGATGTAGGGGGCGGCGTTGAACAGGTAGTAGCCCTCGGTGATGCCCACCGACTGGAGCGCCGGGCCCAGCGCGCTGGCGCCGCCGAACAGCAGCGAGGCGTAGAAGCACAGCATCGGGTCCCAGCGGGCGAAGATGACCAGCGCCACCGCGGTGATGCCCTGGCCGCTCGACAACCCCTCGTTCCAGCTTCCCGGGTAGTAGAGCGACAGGAAGGAGCCGCCGATCCCGGCCAGGAAGCCGCCGCCGGCGGTGGCCGCCATGCGCACCCGGTTGACCGGGTAGCCCATCGCCCGCGCCGCGTCGGCGCTCTCGCCGACGATGCGCACCACCATGCCCCAGCGGGTGGTGCGCAACGCCCACAGCAGCGCCGGTGCCAGCGCCAGCCCGACCAGGAACAGCACGTTGACCCGCAACGCCGACTGCACCTGCGGCGACGCGCTCCACCAGCCGAAGGCGATGGCGGGAAGCTGTGGTGCCTGGGGCTGGATGAAGGGCTTGCCCAGGAAGAAGGCCAGCCCGGTCCCCAGCAGCATCAGCGCGATGCCCACGGCGATGTCGTTGACCCGGTCGAGCGCGCACAGGGCGGCGTGCAGCACCCCGAAGGCGGTGCCGGCCAGCCCGGCCACCAGCACCCCCGCCCACGGGTTGCCGGTGGCGTAGGCGGTGGCGTAGCCGCTCATGGCGCCCATCACCAGCGTCCCCTCCAGCCCCAGGTTGATGCGCCCGCTCTTCTCGGTCAGGCACTCGCCCAGGCTGACGAACAGGAAGGGGGTCGACACGCGGATGGCGCCGGCCAGCACGGCGAGCGGCACCCCCAACCATCCCAGCGCGGTGTCCTCCATGGCTCAGGCCTCCTGTGGGCGGGGGGCGGGGCGGCGCAGGATGTCGCGGCCCCGCAGGGATTCGCTGGCCAGCAGGGTGACGAAGACGATGCCCTGCAGCACCAGCACGGCGGCGTCGGGCAGGTCGAGGCGGCGCTGCAGCAGGCCGCCGCTGGCGCCGATGCCGCCGAACAGGATGGCCACGGGGATCACCGCCAGGGGGTTCTGGCGGGCCAGGAAGGCGACGAGGATGCCGGTGAAGCCGTAGCCGGCGACGAGGGCGGCGTTGGCCTTGCCGTGCACCGCCGCCACCTCGACCATCCCGGCCAGCCCGGCGGCGGCGCCGCCGAGCGCGCAGGTGACCACCAGCAGGGTGCCGACGGGCAGGCCGGCCATGCGCGCCGCGCGCGGGTTGCCGCCGACCATGCGGGCGGCGAAACCGAAGGTGGTGCGGGCCATCAGCACACAGGCGGCGACCGCGAACAGCACCCCCAGCGCCAGCCCCCAGTGCACGTCCATGCCCGGCATGTCGGCGATCCGGTAGGGATCGGCGATCGGCGGGGTGGAGGGCTTGTTGAGGCTGGCGGGGTCGCGCATCGGCCCCTCCACCACGTGGTTCAGCACGGCGATGGCGATGTAGGTCAGCAGCAGCGACGAGATGGTCTCGTTGACGCCGCGGGCGTGGCGGAGGTAGCCGGCGAAGCCGATCACCGCCGCCCCCGTGGCCATGCCGGCCAGCCCCATGCCGCCCCAGACGAGGGCGGGCGGCAGGCCGTCCAGGGCCAGCGCCGCGGCCACCGCCGCCAGGCCGCCCAGCGCCAGCGCGCCCTCGCCGCCGATGATGACGAGGCCGAGCTGGGCCGGCAGGGCGGTGCACAGCGCCGTCAGGACCAGCGGGGCGGCCCGCGTCAAGGTGTTCTGCCAGGAAAACCAGGAGCCGAAGGCGCCCTTGTACATCAGCGCGTAGGTGGCCAGCGGGTCGGCGCCGGCGGCGGCGACGAACAGTCCGAACAGCACCATCGCGGCGACCAGCGCGAGCGCGGTGGGCAGGAAACGGTCGAGGATCATGGGGAACCTCCGGCCTCGCCAAGGGCCCTCTCCCCCAGCGGGAGAGGGCGGTCGATCGCTCAGCCCACGCTGCCCTCGACCCCTTCGACGAGGTAGTCCATGGACTCCAGCGCAAGGTCGGTCTGGCCCTGGGCGGCGCCCGCGGCGATCACCGTGTTGCCCTTGTTGTCCTTGACCGGGCCCTGGTAGATGACGACGTCGCCGGCCATGAACCTGGCCTTGACCCCGTCGGCATGGGCGCGCGCCGCGTCGGACACCGCCGGGCCGTAGGCGGAGGTCTTGACGATCCCCTCCTTCAGGCCGCCGCGCACCAGGTTGGGCACCGTCTTGCCCGCCTGCACCAGGGCCACGTAGTCGGCGTAGACCTTGGCCCAGTTCCACTCCGCCCCGGTCAGGTAGCCCTTGGGCGCCAGCGCCGCCTGGCTGGCGTGGTAGCCGGTGCAGAAGACGCCGCGCCGCTCCGCCGTCTCCACCACCACCTTGGGGCTGTCGACGTGGCAGGTCACCACGTCGGCGCCCTGGTCGATCAGGCTGTTGGTGGCCTCCGCCTCCTTGACCGGCATCGACCAGTCGCCGGTGAAGATGACCGCGGTGCGCACCGCCGGATCGACCGACCGCGCGCCCAGGGTGAAGGAGTTGATGTTGCGCAGCACCTGCGGGATCGGCTTGGCCGCGACGAAGCCCAGCGTCTTGGACGTGGTGGTGTGGGCGGCGACGATGCCCGAGAGGTACTGGGCCTCGTCGATGTAGCCGAAATAGCTGCCGACGTTCGACGGGTGCTTGCCTTCCGCCCACAACCCGCCGCAATGCAGGAAGGTGATGTCGGGATACTTCTTCGCTTCCTTGAGGGCATGCGGGTCGAAATAGCCGAAGGAGGTGGGGAAGAGCAGAGACGCGCCGTCCAGCTCGATCATGCTCTCCATGCTCTTCTCGACGTCGACCGTCTCGGGGACGTTCTCCTCCTCCAGCACGGTGACTCCGGGCATCCCCTTCAGGGCGGCCGCACCCTCGGCGTGGGCCTGGTTGTAGCCGAAGTCGTCGCGCGGCCCGACATAGACGAAGCCGACGACCAGATCACCGGCGTTTGCCGCTTTCCAGGGCAGGCCGGTGCCCAGCGCGCCGAGCGCGCCGGCTGCGCCCATGCTGTGCAGAAGGGTGCGTCGGGAAAGGCGGTGCAGCTTGGCCATCTCTGAATTCCCCCGTGTCTGAGGCGCCCGTGGCGTCGGGCGCGGCGGCATGTTTCGCTGTGCACACAATCAGCAAGCCCCGTGCCAGTCGGAGGGGCCATTGCCAATTGCATGAATTGTCTGGAACTTTCGGTTTCGGCCGGAAGCCGTGCTGCGGTGGGGCCGGTGCCGCGGCGCACAAATTCTAATCGTCACGTATACATACGCACAAAACATAGTCACTTGTATGCACGGCCCCGTCGGGGCACCGCGGGAGGGATCGGTCAAGCGTCTGAGGATGCAGAACAATCGGCGTGGCCATGAAAACTGGAACGGTGTATGCATCAGTGCGGGCGGACCCTTGGAATGGCAGGACGGGGCGGACGCGATGGGGGAGAGGGTGCCGACGATCGGCAACGGGCGCGGGCGGACCGCCGGGCGGGCGTCTTCGGTGCGCGCCCGCGGCACCCTGGTCGACGACCTGGTGCAGAGGCTGGCCGACGACATCGTCGACGGCCGGCTGGTGCCGGGCGCCCGGTTGGAGGAGCAGGACCTGGCCGAGCGCTTCCGCGTGTCGCGCACGCCGGTGCGTGAGGCCTTGCGCCTGCTGGCGGCGACCGGTCTGGTGGCGCACCAGCCCAACCGGGGGGCCGCCGTCGCCGCCATCGGCGAGGAGCGCCTCTACGAGATGTTCGAGGTGATGGCCGAGCTGGAGGCGGTGTGCGCCCGCCTCGCCGCCGAGCGCATGACGCCGCGCGAACGCCTGGAGCTGGAGACGCTGCACCGCGACTCCGCGGCGCTGGTGCGCTCCGGCGACCGTGAGGGCTACGAGGGCGTCAACCGCCACTTCCACGCCGCGCTGTACCGGGGGTCCCACAACGGTGAGCTGGAGGAAACGGTGCTGGCGGCCCGCCGCCGGGTGGCGCCGTTCCGCCGCGCCTCGTTCCTGATGCTGGGGCGCCTTGCCCGGTCCTGGGCGGAGCACGACCAGGTGGTGCGCTCGATCCTGTGCGGCGACGGCGACGGCGCCGCCCGGGCGATGCGCGCCCATGTCCAGATCGTCAGCGTCGCCTCGGCCGAGGTGGTGGTCACCCGGACCGGCGGGGCGGGCGAGGACGCCGCCCCGGGCTCCGCCGCTGCCGTCGCCCCACCCGCCGCCTTCGCCACCGATCCCGCACCGCCACACCGCACCGCCGACGAGGAGGAGGAACGCCATGGGCTTCTCGCACCGCGACAGCCTTGACATCGCCACCCTGCGCGCCCGCTACCTCGCCGGCGACACCACGCCGCGGGAGGTGGCGGAAAGCGTCCTGAACCGGATCGCCGCCTACGGCGACCCCGCCGTGTGGATCACCCGGGAGAGCGAGATCGCCGTGCTGACCGCGGCCGAGGCGCTGGCGGCGCGCTCGGCGGCGGAGCTGCCGCTGTACGGCATCCCCTTCGCCGTCAAGGACAACATCGACGTCGCCGGGGTGCGGACCACCGCGGCCTGCCCGGAATTCGCCTATATGCCGCGCGAGACCGCGGCGGTGGTGCAGCGCCTCACCGCCGCCGGCGGGCTGTTCGTGGGCAAGACCAACCTCGACCAGTTCGCCACCGGCCTGGTCGGCGTCCGCTCCCCCTTCGGCGCGCCGCGCAACTGCTTCGATCCGGCCTATGTGTCGGGCGGGTCGTCGTCGGGCTCGGCGGTGGCGGTCGCGGCGGGGCTGGTCAGCTTCGCCCTGGGCACTGACACCGCCGGCTCGGGACGGGTGCCGGCCGCCTTCAACAACATCGTCGGGCTGAAGCCGACCCGCGGCCTGGTCAGCAGCCGCGGCGTGGTCCCCGCCTGCCGCTCGCTGGACTGCGTCAGTGTCTTTGCCCTGACGGTGGCCGACGCCGCCGCGGTGGGCGCGGTGGCCGCCGCCTTCGACCCGCACGACGCGTTCTCCCGGCCCGCCGCCGACGGGGCCGACCTCACGCCGGCCCGGCTGGCGCCGTTCCGCTTCGCCCTGCCGCTGCCGGACCAGTTGCAGTTCTTCGCCAACCAGCACACGCCGCGCCTGTTCATCGAGGCGGTGGGCCGCCTGAAGGCGCTGGGCGGCACCCCGGTCGCCGTCGACTTCACGCCGTTCCTGGAGGCCGCCCGGCTGCTGTACGACGGGCCGTGGGTGGCCGAGCGCACCGCCGCCGTCGGCGATTTCCTGGCCGCCCACCCCGGCGTCGGCCACCCGGTCGTGCGCGCCATCGTCGAGGGCGGACGGCCGCGCTCGGCGGTCGAGGCGTTCCGCGCCGACTACCGCCTGCGCGAGCTGGCCCGCCAGATCGAGCCGCTGTGGCGCAAGGCCGAGGTGCTGCTGACGCCGACCGCCGGCACCATCTACACCATCGCCGAGGTCGAGGCCGACCCGGTGCGCCTCAACAGCAACCTCGGCACCTACACCAACGCCATGAACCTGCTGGACCTGTGCGGCGTGGCGGTGCCCTCCGGGTTCCAGCCCGACGGGCTGCCGTTCGGCATCACCCTGGCCGCCCCGGCCTTCGAGGAGGCGCGGGTGCTGGGCATCGCCGCCGCCTTCCACGAGGCCGGCGGGATGCGCCTGGGGGCGACCGGCGTGGCCCCGCGCCCCGCCGAGCCGGCGGCCGAGCCGGCGCCGCGCCGCGGCCACGTGCGGGTCGCGGTGGTCGGGGCGCACATGGCCGGCCTGCCGCTGAACCACGAGCTGACGGAGCGCGGCGGACGCCTGTTCCGGCGGGCCCGCACGGCGGCGTCCTACCGGCTGTACGCGCTGCCGGGCACGCGGCCAGCGCGGCCCGGATTGGTGCGTACGGGCGACGGGGCCCCCATCGAGGTGGAGGTGTGGGAGATGCCGGTCGGCGGCTACGGCGAGCTGGTCGCCGGCATTCCCGCGCCGCTCGGCATCGGCACCATGGAGCTCGAGGACGGCTCCCGGGTCCAGGGCTTCCTGTGCGAGGCCCACGCCGTGCAGGGCGCGGACGACATCACCGCCCATGGCGGCTGGCGCGCGTGGCTGGCGCGGTGAGGCGGCGGCGCGACGCCCGCCCCCTTTCCGTTGACAAATCGGGGGTAGGCAAGTGCAATGGCGGCGACGACGGAAACGCCGTGCGGGTGCCGCCCGTGCGCCGCGCGATCGACAAACGGTGAGGGGCTCCATGAAGAAACGACTCGCTCTCGGCGTCCTCGGCGCCGCGCTCGCCGCCACGCTGGCTTCGCCCGCCGCGGCACAGGACAAGAAGCCGGTCAATCTCTACATCTGGAACGACTATCTCGGCGAGACGACGCTCGACGAGTTCACCAAGGCGACGGGCTACCCGACCAACGTCGACCTCTACGACAGCCTCGAGCTGCTGGAACAGAAGGTGCTGGTGGGCCGCTCCGGCTACGACGTGATCGTGCCGACGGTGCAGCCCACGGGGGCGCGCATGATCGCCGCCGGTGTCCTGGCCCCCCTGGACAAGTCCAAGCTGTCGAACTACGGCGGGATCGACCCCAAGGTGCTCAAGCAGCTCGAAAGCGCCGATCCCGGCAACACGCACCTCGTCCCCTACCTCGGCGGCACCGTCGGCATCGGCATCCTGCCGGAGAAGATCAAGGCGCTGATGCCCGACGCCCCGCTCGACAGCTGGGACCTGATCTTCAAGCCGGAGGTGGCGGCGAAGCTGGCGCCGTGCGGCATCACCCTGCTCGATTCGGCGATCGACGTGCTGCCGACGGTGCTCGACTACCTCGGGCTCGACCCGAACTCCGAGAGCAAGGAGGACCACGACAAGGCCGAGGCCCTGCTGACCTCCGTGCGCCCCTACATCAAGCAGTTCGTGACCGGGCAGAACATCAACCTGCTGGCCGGCGGCGACGCCTGCGTGGTGATGGCCTATTCGGGCGACGTGCTGCAGGCGCAGACCCGGGCCGAGGAGGCCGGCAGCGGCGTCACCGTCGAGTACGTCATCCCCAAGGAGGGCGCGCAGGTGTGGTGGGACGCCCTGGGCATCCCGGCCGACGCCCCCAACCCCGACGGTGCGCACGCGTTCATCGACTTCGTCCTGAAGCCCGACGCCATGGTCGGCATCACCAACTACGTGATGTACGGCAACGCGGTGCCGGCGACGCTGAGCGCGCTGGAGGACTCGGTCAAGAACAACCCGGCGATCTTCCCCCGCGAGGACCAGAAGGAGACCCTGTTCTCGCTGTCCACGGTGAAGCCCCAGGTCGAGCGGCTGCGCACGCGGCTGTGGACCAAGGTCAAGACCGGCCAGTAAGGGGGCGGTCCGCCTCAGCCCGGACGTCCCGGCCCCGGTCCCGGCGCGCGTGAGCGCCGGCGGCCGGGCCGGCACGGCCTCGTCGTTCGTGTCCGTCCCAACGAGCAAGGGGTATGCCGGGCATGGCCCAGCCGATCCGCAAGCCGACCCGCCTGGAACCGTGGCAGGATCCCGAGGCGGTGCCGTACATCCGCATCGAGCGGGTGACCAAGCGATTCGGCGACTTCGTCGCCGTCGACGACGTGTCGCTGGACATCTTCCGCGGCGAGTTCTTCGCCCTGCTCGGCGGCTCCGGCTCGGGCAAGACGACGCTGCTGCGCATGCTCGCCGGGTTCGAGCAGCCCAGCGAGGGGCGGATCTCCATCGACGGCGTCGACATGGCCGGCATCCCGCCCTACGAGCGGCCGGTCAACATGATGTTCCAGTCCTACGCCCTGTTCCCGCACATGAACGTGGAGCAGAACGTGGCCTTCGGCCTCAAGCAGGACGGGGTGCCGCGCGACGAGATCCGCGACCGCGTGGCGGCCATGCTGGACCTGGTCCAGCTCGGCCGGTTCGCCAAGCGGCGTCCGCACCAGCTCTCCGGCGGCCAGCGCCAGCGCGTGGCGCTGGCCCGGTCGCTGGTCAAGCGGCCCAAGCTGCTTCTGCTGGACGAGCCGCTGGGGGCGCTCGACCGCCGGCTGCGCGAACAGACCCAGTTCGAGCTGGTGAACATCCAGGAGAAGCTCGGCGTCACCTTCGTGGTCGTCACCCACGACCAGGAGGAGGCGATGACCATGTCCACCCGCATCGCCGTCATGAACCAGGGCTACATCCCCCAGGTCGGCACGCCGACGGAGATCTACGAGTACCCGAACTCCAAGTTCGTCGCGGAGTTCGTCGGCTCGGTCAACATGTTCGAGGGCCGGGTGGTGGAGGACGAGCCGGACCACGTGCTGGTCCGCTCCGAGGCGGCGGGCTGCGACCTCTACATCAGCCACGGCGTGCCGGCCCCCATGGGCACCCAGGTCTGGGTGGCGGTGCGGCCGGAGAAGATCATGCTGTCCAAGGAGCCGCCCGCCGACGCCGCGGCCCAGGGGCGCAACGTCACCACCGGTACGGTGCGCGAGATCGCCTATCTCGGCGACATGTCGATCTACCTCATCGAGCTGAGGAGCGGGACCATGGTGCGCGTGACCACGCCCAACGTGACCCGCAGCACCGAGCTGCCCATCACCTGGGAGGACGAGGTCCACCTGAGCTGGCGGCCGTTCGCCGGCGTCGTGCTGACCCAGTGACCGGAGGACGCCCGATGCGTGGAAGTCATTCGACCGGACGACGCCCGTGAGCCGCCAGGGGTACGTTCCGCTGGGCGACCGCATGAGCGAGGGCACGCCGCCGGCCTTCGCCGACGGACCCTACGGCGCGCTCGGCGCGCTGCGCCGCGGGCTGGTGCGGGTCGGGCTGACCGGCCGCGCCCTGGTGGTGGCGGTGCCCTACCTGTGGCTGCTGCTGTTCTTCCTGATCCCGTTCCTGATCGTCTTCCGCATCAGCTTCTCCGACGCGGTGATCGCCCAGCCGCCCTATTCGGGCCTGGTGGAGTGGTTCGAGGACACCGATTTCGGCGAGCTGAGGGTGCAGATCACCCTGAGCCTGACCGGCTATCTGCGGCTGTTCAGCGACGACCTCTACATCGTCGCGTACCTGTCGTCGATGAAGATGGCCTTCGTCTCGACGATCCTGTGCCTGCTCATCGGCTACCCCATGGCCTACGCCATCGCCCGGGCCCGGCCGTCGCTTCGCGGGCCGCTGATGATGCTGGTGGTTCTGCCCTTCTGGACCTCGTTCCTGATCCGCGTGTACGCGTGGATCGGCATCCTCAAGGCCAACGGCATCGTCACCGGGGTGCTGTCGTCGCTGGGCCTGGTCGGCGAGAACTTCGAGCTTCTGTACAGCGAGACGGCGGTCTACATCGGCATCACCTACACCTATCTGCCGTTCATGATCCTGCCGCTGTACGCGACCCTGGAGAAGATGGACCACTCGCTGCTGGAGGCGGCGGCCGACCTGGGCTGCCGGCCGTTCAAGGCGTTCCTGGCGGTCACCCTGCCGCTGTCCCTGCCGGGCATCATCGCCGGGTCGCTGCTGGTGTTCATCCCCGCGGTGGGCGAGTTCGTCATCCCCGAACTGCTGGGCGGCCCCGACACGCTGATGATCGGCCGGGTGCTGTGGAACGAGTTCTTCGCCAACCGCGACTGGCCGGTGGCCTCGGCCGTCGCCATCGCGCTGCTGCTGTTCCTGGTGGTTCCCATCATGGTGTTCCAGTTCGTCCAGGGGCGCCAGCAGGAGACGGAGGCCCGGCGATGAGGCGGATCGGCTTCCTGTCGTGGGCGCTGTGGTTCGGCTACGCCTTCCTCTACGTCCCCATCGCCCTGCTGGTCGTCTACTCGTTCAACGACAGCCGGCTGGTCACCATCTGGGGCGGCTTCTCGACCCGCTGGTACGGCGAGCTGCTGCGCGACGACCAGCTGCTGTCGGCGGCCGGGCTGTCGCTGCAGATCGCCGCCACCTCGGCCAGCGTGGCCGTGGTGCTGGGCACCATGGCCGGGCTGGCGATGGCGCGCTTCGGGCGGTTCCGCGGGCGCACCGTGTTCGGCGGGATGATCACGGCCCCGCTGGTGATGCCCGAGGTGATCACCGGCCTGTCACTGCTCCTGCTGTTCGTGGCCATGGAGCAGCTCATCGGCTGGCCCTCGGGGCGGGGCGTCACCACCATCACCATCGCCCACACCACCTTCACCATGGCCTATGTGGCGGTGATCGTGCAGTCGCGCCTGGTCAGCCTCGACGAGAGCCTGGAGGAGGCGGCGATGGACCTCGGCGCCCGCCCGGCCAAGGTGTTCTTCGTCATCACCCTGCCGATCATCTCGCCGGCCATCGTCTCCGGCTGGTTGCTCGCCTTCACCCTGTCCCTGGACGACCTGGTGATCGCCAGCTTCGTCTCCGGGCCCGGCTCGACCACCCTGCCCATGGTGATCTTCTCCAGCGTCAAGTTCGGCGTCAGCCCGAAGATCAACGCGCTGGCGACCATCATCGTGCTGGTGGTGGCCACCGGGATCTTCGTCGCCAGCCTGTGGATGGCGCGCCAGGAGAGGCAGCGCCGCCGGGACGAGCAGATGGCGCTCCAGGGCGGCTGACCGCCGCCCCGGGGCCGGTGCCCGGCGGGGGGGCGGGGCATGCGTGGGCCGCATGGCCGACCGGCGGTGCCTGGAATACGGGCGGCCGGGCTGCTATTCTCCGGGCATCGTCAACAATGAACGAGGCGTGCCGTGCACACCGTGCTGTGGTTTCCGATGATCCGTCTGGGCTTTGCCAACCCCTTCACCAACCTGTTCGCCCGCCGCCCCCGCCGCGGCCAGCGCCGCGCCGCTCCGGCGTAGTCCGGCCGCGCCGCGCCGCTCTCCCTCCCCCTTGCGCAACCCGGCCGTTGCCAAATCCTCACCGCGCTGTTTAGGGTTCCGCGAGCGTGGACCGTTGCGCCCGAACCAGAACAAGCAAGCGCGGCGCCGAAGGGGGAGAGACCGATCATGACGACTCCGGCCGAAGACGGCTTCTACATGCCCGGCGAGTGGGAGCCGCACACCCGGTGCTGGATGGCGTGGCCCTGCCGCGCCGAGACGTGGCCGGCCCTGGCGGCCGACGGCATGAGCGAGGGCATCGAGGCGGCCCGCGGCGCCTACGCCGAGGTCGCCAAGGCGATCGCCCGGTTCGAGCCGGTGACCATGGTGTGCGACCCCGACGACGTGCCGGAGGCGTCGTTGGCCTGCGGCGGCGGCGGCGTGCAGATTGTGCCGATGCCGCTGTCGGATTCGTGGATCCGCGACACCGGCCCCAGCTTCCTGATCGACGGCAAGGGGCGGGGCGCTGGTGTCCACTGGCGCTTCAACGCCTGGGGCGGCAACTACACCGAGTGCGGGCGCGACCGCGAGGTCGGCCGTCTGGTGCTGGAGCACCAGAAGCTGCTGCGCTACGAGGCGCCTCTGGTGATGGAGGGCGGGTCCTTCCACGTCGACGGCGAGGGCACCCTGCTGACCACCGAGCAGTGCCTGCTCAACCCCAACCGCAACCCCGACCTGTCGCGCGCCGCCATCGAGACGATGCTGAAGGACCATCTCAGCGTCTCCACGGTGATCTGGCTGGGCGAGGGTTACCAGGACGACGAGACCGACGGGCACATCGACGAAATCGCCCTGTTCGTGAAGCCGGGCGTGGTGCTGGCGCTGATCACCGACGACCCGGCGGACCCCAATTTCCGGATCTTCCAGGACAATCTCGACCGCCTGAAGAAGGCCCGCGACGCCCAGGGGCGGGAGCTGGAGGTGGTGCCGGTGCGCCAGCCGCCGCGGCGCGACCGCGACGGCGTGCGCCTCACCCTGTCCTACACCAACCTCTACATCGCCAATGGCGGCGTGGTCATGCCGGCGTTCGAGGACGCCGCCGACGACGAGGCCTACCGCACCATCCGCAAGGCCTTCCCCGACCGCGAGGTCATCCAGATCCCGGCCATGGACATCGTCCGCGGCGGCGGCGGCATCCACTGCATCACCCAGCAGCAGCCGAGCCTGGGCTGACCGCGGCCAGTGCCAGACTGCCGGCCACCGCGACCGCCGCCGTCGCCACCGCCAGGGGCACCAGGCCCAGGGTGATGAACGGTGCCACCGCCGCGGTGCCGGCGGCCGTGGTGGCGAAGATCGCCAGCATCACCAGTGCCGCGCCGCGGGCGTCGTCGCCGTGGGCGGCCAGCACCGCCAGGTGGAAGCCCGGCGGCCCGCTCAAGCCCAAACCGACGTTGAGCGGCACCATCAGCGCCACCAGCGCCGCGGGGGCGCCGCCCCCGGCCAGGGCGTAGAGCAGGGTGGCCAGGGCGCCGAGGGTGGTGAGGGTGGTGCCGATGCCGATCATCCGCGCCGCGCCGAAGCGGTCGGCCAGCCGCCCCGACAGGGTCGCCGCCGCCATGAAGAAGGCGATGCCGACCACCTGCAGGACCACGAAATCGTCCAGGGTGCCGCCCAGCGAGCCGACGATCACCGCCGGCGCCCCGAACACGAAGACCAGCAGGGCGCCCAGCACGCAGGCCTGGCGCAGGGCGTGGCCGAGGAACACCCGGTCGCGCAGCAGGGCGCCGTAGCCGCCGGCACGCCGCCCGCGGCTGGGCCCGGCCGGCAGGTGGTGGCGCAGCGCCGCAACGGCCGCCGCCGCCGCCAGGGCCAGCACCGCCAGCGCCGCGAAGACGGCCGGCCAGCCCGCCCACACCACCATCCAGGCGCCGAGCACGGGGGCGAAGGCCGGGGTCAGCGCCTCGACGCTGCTGAGCAGGGCGATCGCCCCGACCGCCCGGCCGTCGCCGTAGAGCCGGCGCAGCATGCCCGGTGCGAACACCGCCGGGGCCGAGGCGACGGCGCCCTGCACGGCGCGCACGGCGATCAGCGCGTCGAGCGAGGGGGCCAGCGCAGCCAGCGCCGAGGTCACGGCGTAGCCCACCAGCGACGCCGCGAGCAGCGCGCGCTGGTCGAACCGCGCCCCCAGCTCGCCGAAGACGACCAGGCCGAGGGCGGCACCGGCGACGAACGCGGCAAGCACCAGCTGGGCCTGCGCGGCCGTCCCGTCCAGGGCGTCGGGCAGGCCGGGGACGGCCGGCAGGACCAGGTCGGTGCCGGCGATGCACAGGGCGGTGCCGCCGACGATCGCCGCGAAGGCCAGGGCGGTGGGCGGCCGGTCCGGCGCGGCCGGCGAAGGGCGGCGGTGCGGCGTGTGCATGGCGATCCCCGTCAGGTGGACCGCAGTCATCGGCCATCGCGGCCGCTCCGGCAAGCGGGGCGGCCGGTCAGGCGCCGGATTTCCCCGCCTCGTCCTTCACCACCGCGTCCACGTCGTCGAGGCAGGCGCCGCACGGGTCCACCTTGAAATGGGCGAAGACGGCGTCGGCGTCGGCCAGCCCCTTCTGGCGCACCGCCTTGCGGATCGACGTCTCCGTCAGGTCGTAGCATTGGCACAGCGACATCGGCGGGCTCCGTGGCGGGCTCCGTGGCGGGCGGTCAGCAGCGGGCGGCGGCGGCGTAGAGCATAGCGGAATCGCCGGCCGGCGGCTCCACCGTGGTCGCGAAGGTCGCGAGATGGCCGGCGATGCCGTCGAGCAGCGACAGGGCGAAGCGCAGGTTCTCGCCGTCGAGGACACCCGACAGGGCGTCGCGGCAGCCGGCGCCGTCGCCGGCACCGGCGCGCTCCAGGGCCGCCACCAGCGACCCTTCGTCCGGGGTCAGGTGCCGGCAGGGGACGGGGCGCAGGGCGATCTCCGCCAGCGCGTGCTCCGCCAGCACCGTCATCAGCCCGTCGATCCCCATCAGCAGGCTGTGGCCGTCGCGCCGGTCCAGCCGGGCCGCCAGCGGTTCCATCCGCACCCACCAGGACGAGCGGTCGACATGCCATAGGCGCATGGCCACGAGGAACGCACGGGTGGCGGGGGGCAGGGCCTGGGTCCGGGGCATGGGGGCCATCTCCGAGAGCGGGGTCACGCTGAGGTTTCGAATGATGATGCAAATCATTCGCAAAACCCCTGCGACGCGACGCCGCAGTGCAAAAAATATCGTGCCAGAAGTGCGGTCATCGCCGGGCGAACGCCGCGGCCAGATGGTCGATGAGTCCGCGGACCGCCGGGACCAGCCCGCGGCGCGACGGGAACACCAGATGGATCAGGGCGTCGGGGGCGACCCAGTCGCCCAGCAGCACCTCCAGCCGGCCCAGGGCGATGTCCTCGCGGACCAGGAAGTCGGGAAGGCGAACGATGCCCAGCCCGGCAAGGGCGGCCCGGCGCAGGGTTTCCATGTCCTCGCTGACGATGCGCGGCCGGTGCGGCACGGTCGCCAGGACGCCGTCCTGCCCCTTGAGCATCCACGCGTGGTCGCCGGGAATGGGGACCGCCAGGCTGGGGAGGTCGGCGAGATCGGCCGGGGTCCGCGGCACCGGCCGCCCGGCCAGCAGCGACGGCGCGCCGACCAGGATCTGGCCGCCCGGGCCCAGGGACCGCACGATCAGGTCGGTGTCCTGCAGCGGCGGCGTGCGCACCCGCAGCGCCAGGTCGAATCCCTCCTCGACCACGTCGACCCGGCGCATGGTCGCCTCGATGCGCAGCGACACCCGCGGGTTGGCGATGAGGAAATCGGTCAGCATGGCCGCGACGTCGCTGTGCAGCAACGGTGGCGGGCAGCTCAGCTTGACCAGCCCCTGGGGGGTGGCCCGCACCCGGTCGACCGCCTCCTGCGCGGCCTCGGCCTCGGCGACCACGGCCTGGCAGTGGCGATGGAAGTCCCGGCCGACCTCGGTCACCGTGAAATGGCGCGTCGTGCGCTGGATCAGGCGGACGCCGAGGCCCTCCTCCAGCGCGGCGACGCGCCGGCTCAACGTCGACTTCGACACGCCGAGCGCCCGTCCGGCCGCGGCGAAGCCGCGGTGCTCGACCACCTTCGCGAACAGGAAGAGGTCGTTGAGATCGCGCATCACCACCCACCGTATCGTTCCAATAATGAGACGATCCGTAGCAGATTCGCCGGCTCCCGGCCAGACCGTCCCCCCGGTAGTGTGCCACCAGAGTTCGGCCGGCGCCGTGCGCCGCAGCCCCGTTTGATTTGGGAGTCCAGGCATGACCCTGCTGCACATCGATTCCAGCGCGCTCGGCGACGCCTCCGTGTCGCGCGTCCTGACCGCCGAGGTGGTGGCCGCCCTGACCGACGCCGACCCGGCGGCGCAGGTGGTGCACCGCGACGTCGTCGCCGATGCCCCCGACCACCTGACGCCGGAGCTGGTGAAGGTGGTGAAGTTCCGCGATCTCGACGGCATCGACGAGCGCCAGCGCCGCGAACTGGCGCTGACGGACACCCTCGTCGACGAGTTCCTGGCCGCCGACACCGTTGTCATCGGCGCGCCGATGTACAACTTCTCGGTGCCGACGCAGCTCAAGGCGTGGCTCGACCGGCTGGCCCAGCCCGGGCGCACCTTCCGCTACACCGAGACCGGCCCGGTGGGGCTGGCCGGCGGCAAGCGCGTGATCATCGTCTCGACCCGGGGCGGCAGGTATTTCGGCACCCCGGCGGAGGTCGCCCTGGACCACCAGGAAGCGTACCTGCGCGCCGTGCTCGGCTTCTTCGGCGTCACCGACGTGACGGTGGTGCGCGGCGAGGGACTCGCCATGGGGCCGGAGGCCCGCGAGCAGGGCATCGCCCGGGCCCGCGACGAGATCGCCGGGCTGGCCCGCCGCGCCGCCGCTTGACGGCGGCGGGCGCCGTCCGCTCCTATGCCGGGGTTCGTCACGCGACAAGGACCCCGATCATGACCGGCAAGGCGCTCGTGCTGTTGTCCGGCGGCCAGGACTCGGCCACCTGCCTGGCCTGGGCCCTCGACCGCTTCGACCATGTGGAGACGATCGGCTTCGACTACCGCCAGCGTCACGCGGTCGAGCTGGCCTGCCGTGGCCGGCTGCGCGACGGCCTGGCCGCCCTCGACCCGCGCTGGGCCGCCCGCCTGGGGGACGACCACGTCCTCGACGCCGGCGTGCTCGCCGACCTCGGCGACACGGCGATGACCGCGGACGTGGAGATCCGCATGACCGGCGCCGGCCTGCCCTCCACCTTCGTTCCCGGGCGCAACCTGCTGTTCTTCACGCTGGCGGCGGCGATCGCCTACCGCCGCGGCCTGAAACACCTGGTGGGCGGCATGTGCGAGACGGATTATTCCGGCTATCCCGACTGCCGCGACGACACCATCAAAGCCCTGCAGGCCACCCTGAACCTGGGGCTGGACAGCCGTCTCGTGCTCCACACCCCGCTCATGTGGATCGACAAGGCGGCGACCTGGGCGCTGGCGGAAACGCTGGGCGGGCTCCCCCTGGTCGAGCTGATCCTCGAGGACACCCATACCTGCTATCGCGGCGACCGCGGCCACCGCCACGCCTGGGGCTACGGCTGCGGGTCCTGCCCGGCCTGTGCGCTGCGCCGCACCGGCCACGCCGCCTACACCGCACAGCGGGCGGCACCCTGAGGCGCCGCCCGCCGGGTTCCGGGCGCGCCGGGCGATCAGTGCCGGGCGTAGACCGCGGGCCCGCCGGCGCCGCCGAAGGTCAGCACCTCGTACGGCTCTCCCGGGGTGTCCATGCCGGGCGCGCTCTGCGGCATGCCGGGGACGGCCAGCCCGGTGATGGCCGGCCGCTCCGTCAGCAGGCGGCGCACGTCGGCGGCCGGCACGTGCCCCTCGACCACGTAGCCGCCGACCGTGGCGGTGTGGCAGGAGCCCATCGTCTCCGGAACGCCCTTGTCCGCTTTCAGCGGCCACACGTCGTCGACGTCGTGGACCTTGAGGGCGAAGCCCGCGGCCTCCATGTGCGCGAGCCAGCCGCCGCAGCAGCCGCAGCTCGGCGATTTCCACACCTCCACCACGGGGTCGGCCGCGGCCGGCGCGCTGGTCAGGGCCGGCGCGGCGACGACGAGGACGGCACCGGCGGCACCGGCGAGAAGGACGGCGCCGGCGGCGCCGGCGAGGATGGTCGTCTTGATGGTCATGCGCTGTGACTCCCGCGGGCCCGTCCGCCGTGGCCGACGCGCGGCCGCGAACGGCCCGCTCTGAGGGTGTGGGGGATGGTCGTGGCGCGCCCCGTCGATGCGGCGCGCGACGCGGTCATGCCAGCGGTTTCGGCGGGTGGAGCGGCGGCCGGACCGCGATGCCGTCGGGCAGGCCGGCCGGCACGGCGATGCGCCACGCGGCCAGGCGGCGCGGCGCGGCGACACCGCCGGCATCGGGCGGACCGGCGAGCGCGGGCGTGCCGTGGGCGCCGATGCAACAGGATCCGGTCCCGGCCGCGGGGGACGGCGCCGGCGGACAGGGCGGTGCGGCGTCATCGCACCCCGTGGCGCCGAAGCCCGCTTGGGGGCAACCGGCCTCGGGGCAACCGGCCTCGGGCCATCCGGCTCCATCGGCGACGGCGGCCGGCGCGGCCGCCAGCAGCAGGGCGAGCGTCAGCAGCCCCGTCAACGCGACCCCCAGTGCTGCGGCAAATCGGCGCATGCCCACTCCCGTGCCGGCCCCATCGTGCCGGGCCGTCGATCACCATCACGCTGACACGCCCGCGCCGCCTTGATCAAGATCATCCGCCGGGCGTCGGCGCGGGGCGCACCATGCGCGACACGGACCGGCCATCCCCCATTGACCTTCCCGTTGCTGGAAGGCCCATGTGTGGGGGAGGCACGGATACGGGAACGGGGTTTCTGGAATGGCTGAGGTGGCGGAACGGATGCCGGCGGCCCGGGACGAGGACGCTGGCCTCACCATCGACCTGGGCATCGGCGGCATGACCTGCGCGTCCTGCGTCGGACGCGCCGAGGCGGCGATCCGGCGCGTGCCCGGCGTGGCCGACGTGGCGGTGAACCTGGCCACCGAGCGCGCGCGGGTGACCTTCGCCACAGCGCCCGACCCGGGGGCGGTGGCCGAGGCCATCGAGTCCGCCGGCTTTTCCGCACCGACGGCCGCCGTCGACCTGCGGATCGACGGCATGACCTGCGCCTCGTGCGTGGCGCGCGTGGAGAAGGCGCTGAAGCGGGTGCCGGGCGTCGCCGACGCCACGGTGAACCTGGCCACCGAGCGGGCCCATGCGGTCGGCCACGCCCTCGACGCCGCGCGCCTGGCGGCGGCGGTCGAGGCGGCGGGATTCACGGCGGTGCCCGTGAGCGGCGGCCAGGACGCCGCCGGCGGCGCCGTGGACGGCGACGGGCGCGCGCTGCGGCGGGTCGCGGCGGCCGCCCTGCTCTCGCTGCCCCTGGTCGCCGGCATGGCCGGCGACCTTCTCGGCGTCGCCGCGATGCCGCCGGGCTGGGTGCAGTTCCTGCTGGCGACGCCGGTGCAGTTCGTCCTGGGATGGCGGTTCTACCGGGCGGGCTGGGCGGCGGTGCGGGCCGGCACCGGCAACATGGACCTGCTGGTGGCGCTGGGCACCTCGGCGGCCTGGGGGTTGAGCACCTGGACCCTGGCGACGGCGCCGCATGGCGGGCACGGCGCGCTCTACTTCGAGGGGTCCGCCGTCCTCATCACCTTCGTCCTGCTGGGCAAGTGGCTGGAAACCCGGGCCAAAGGGCAGACCGCGGCGGCCATCCGGGGGCTGATGGGGCTGCGGCCGGACACCGCCCGGGTGTGGCGCGACGGCGTGGAAACCACCGTTCCCATCGCCGCGGTGCGCTGCGGCGACCGTGTGGTGGTGCGCCCGGGCGAGCGGGTGCCGGTGGACGGTGTCATCGTCGAGGGCGCCGGCAGCGTCGACGAGAGCATGCTGACCGGCGAGCCGCTGCCGGTGGAAAAGGGCGAAGGGGCGGCGGTGACCGGCGGGTCCATCGACGTGGACGGGCTGCTGGTGGTTCGCGCCACCGCCGTCGGCGGCGAAACCATGCTGGCCCGCATCGTCCGCCTGGTGGAGGGGGCCCAGGCGTCCAAGGCGCCGATCCAGCGCACCGTCGACCGGGTCGCCGCCGTCTTCGTCCCCGTCGTGCTGGTGATCGCCGCGCTGACCTTCGCCGGGTGGTGGGCGGTGGGCGGTGACGCCGGTGCGGCGCTGATCACCGCCGTGTCGGTGCTGGTCATCGCCTGTCCCTGCGCGCTGGGCCTGGCGACGCCGACGGCCATCATGGTCGGCACCGGCGCCGCCGCCCGGCACGGCATCCTGATCAAGGACGCCGAGGCGCTGGAGCGCGCCCACGCCGTCACCGCCGTCGCCTTCGACAAGACCGGCACCCTGACCGAGGGCCGGCCGCGGGTCACCGACCTGCTGGCCGCCGCCCATTCCGAAGCCGACTCCGACTCCGACACCGGGGCGGCCGAGGTGTTGCGCCTGGCGGTCACCCTGCAGCACGGCAGCGAGCACCCGCTGGCCCACGCGGTGCGGGCCCGCGCCGCCGCCGACGGCGTGGCGCCGGGGGCGCTGGATGGATTCAAGGCGTTGGCCGGGCGTGGCGTGACCGGCACCGTCGAGGGCCGCGCGCTGGCCCTCGGGACACGGCGCCTGATGGCGGACATCGGCCTTGCCGACCGCGCGACGGAGGAGCGGGCGGCGGCCCTGGAAGCGGCCGGGCGCACCGTGTCGTGGCTGGCCGAGACGGCGCCGCGGCCGCGGGTGCTGGGGCTGCTGGCCTTCGGAGACACGGTCAAGCCGGGCGCGCGGGCGGCGGTGCGCGCCCTGCACGACCAGGGCATCACCACGGTGATGGTGACCGGCGACAGCCGGGGGGCCGCCGCCGCGGTGGCCGCTGAGCTGGGCATCGACCGGGTGTTCGCCGAGGTGCTGCCGGCCGACAAGGCCGGCGTGGTCGCCACCCTGACCGGGGAGGGCCAGGTGGTCGCCATGGTCGGCGACGGCATCAACGACGCCCCGGCGCTGGCCGCCGCCGCCGTCGGCATCGCCATGGCGACCGGCACCGACGTCGCCATGCACACCGCCGGCATCACCCTGATGCGTGGCGACCCGGCGCTGGTGGGCGGCGCGCTGGAGGTGTCGCGGCGGACCTACGCCAAGATCCGCCAGGGCCTGTTCTGGGCCTTCGCCTACAACCTCGTCGGCATCCCCCTGGCCGCCTTCGGCTACCTCAGCCCGGTGCTGGCCGGCGCGGCCATGGCGCTGAGCTCCGTCAGCGTCGTCCTCAACGCCCTGTCGCTGCGGGGATGGGCGCCGCGGGCCGGCCGTCGGTCGTGATCCCGGCCATCATCCCGGCGAGGATCTCGTAAGAGCGCAGCCGCGCGGCGTGGTCGTGGATGGCCGAGGCCACCATGATCTCGTCGGCGCCGGTGCGCGCGGCGATGCGTTCCAGACCCGCGCGCACCGTCGCCGGGGAGCCGACGACGGAGCAGGCCAGCATGCCCGCCGCGTGGGCCTTCTCCATCGGGGTCCAATACCCCTCGATGTCGTCGATGGGCGGCGGCAGCAGCCCGCGGGTGCCGCGCACCAGGTTGGTGAAGGCCTGCTGGGCGGAGGTGAAGAGACGGTGCGCCGTGGCGTCGTCGTCGGCGGCCACCACGTTCACCCCGACCATGGCGTAGGGCCGGTCGTCCGGCCCCTCGGGCGCGAAATTGGCCCGGTACGTCTCGAGCGCCGGCATCAGCGCCTCGGGCGCGAAATGGGAGGCGAAGGCGTAGGGCAGGCCGAAGGCGGCGGCGAGCTGGGCGCCGAACAGGCTGGACCCGAGAATCCACACGGGCACCTCGGTGCCGGTGCCCGGCACCGCCTGCACCCGCTGCCCCGGCTGCAGCGGCCCGAGCAGCGCCTGCAGCTCCCGCACGTCCTGGGGGAAGGAGTCCGCGGTCATGGGATCGCGGCGCAGCGCCCGCAGCGTCATCTGGTCGGTGCCCGGGGCGCGGCCCAGGCCGAGGTCGATGCGTCCGGGGTGCAGGGTCGCCAGGGTGCCGAACTGCTCGGCGATCACCAGCGGCGAATGGTTGGGCAGCATGATCCCGCCGGCGCCCAGGCGCAGGGTGCGGGTGTGGGCGGCCACGTGGGCGATGACCACCGACGTGGCGGCGCTGGCGATGCCCACCATGTTGTGGTGTTCGGCCAGCCAGTAGCGGGTGAAGCCCCAGCGCTCGGCGTGCTGGGCCAGGTCGACGGTGTTGCGCAGGGCGTCCGCCGGGGTGCCGCCCTGCGGCACATGGGCGAGATCGAGAATGGAGAGCGGCGGCAGGGCCGGGGCGGGCGGGGTCATGGCGCGACGGCTCCGGCGTCGGCGATGCCTTCGGGCAGGGGCGTGCCCTCCGGCACGAAGCGCAGCGCCACGGAGTTGATGCAGAACCGCATCCCGGTGGGCGGCGGACCGTCGGGGAAGACGTGGCCCTGGTGGCTGCCGCAGCGGGCGCACAGGGTCTCCACCCGCACCATGCCGTGGCTGTCGTCCTGCTTCAGGGCCACGTGCTCCGTGTCGAAGGGCTCGGTGAAGCTGGGCCAGCCGGTGCCGGACTCGAACTTCGTGCCGGCGCGGAACAGGGGCAGGCCGCACAGGGCGCAGCAGTAGGTCCCGGGCGTCTTGTTGTCGAGCAGCGAGCCGCAGAACGGCGCCTCGGTTCCGTGGCGCAGCAGCACGTCCCGTTCGGCCGGCGACAGCAGGGATTCCAGCCGCTGGCGCAGCGCCGCGGAGGGCGGTGTCAGATCGAAGCCGGAGGCGGAGCGGTGCGGGGTGGTCATGGCGTGTCCTTTCGCGTCGATCGGCGTTGTATTTAGGGCGGGCGCGCGGTTTGGCATCCCCGGAATGGCCGGCATGTCCGCAGCGGCGGGCGGGGGCCCGCGCGCGCCGGCCGGCGTTGACCGCCGGCGCGCGCTCTGCCAGAACGGCCGGCATGTCCTGCCCTGACGGTCCCGGCGACGCCGACCCCCAGCTCGTCCTCGCCCTTGCCCGCGCCCATCCCGAGGTCGTGCCGCTGGCCGCCACCGGCTGCTCGCGGGTCGAGCAGGCCGCGGCCCGCGGCCTGGTGCCGCTCGGCCTGCCGCTGCCCAAGGGCCGGCGCGACCTGCTGGTGCCGACCGACCGGCGCGAGGCCATCGTCCGCGAGATCGCCGGCGGCGTCGACCGGGCCGTGCGCCGCGACGCCCTGCTGGCCCAGGGACGCCGTGCCCTGGAGGGCACGCGGGTGAGCCTGACGGCGGCCGAGGACCGCACCCGCGTGCGGGCCACCGTGGCCGACGAACTTCCCTGGCCCGGCTTGACGGGGCCGGTCGCCCTCCAGGCGTCGCGGACGCTGGACCCCCTGGACCTCGGCACGGTCGAGGACGACGAGCTGCGGCGGCGGGTCGAGGGCGACCCCCAGCTCGCCGCCCTGATGGACGAGGCCTTGTCGCGAACGGCGGCGCGCCTGCGCGCCTACGCCGAGGAGTCGGGCCCGGCCGCCGACGCCTGGACCTTCGAGGCCCTGGGCGAGCGGCTGTCGCGCGCCGCCCGCAACCGCACCGACGCCGACGACCTGCTGGCGCGCTGGGACCGCGAATTCGACGCCTGGCGGCGGGAGCGGGCCGAGGCCCGCGGGCGGGCCTACGTCGACCGGCATTTCGACTTCGCCCGCTTCGAGCGCCTGTTCCCGGTCGCCCGCGGCATGGGGCGCCGCCTGGTCCTGGTGATCGGCCCCACCAACTCCGGCAAGACCCACCGCGCGATCGAGGCGTTGCGCGCGGCCCGCGACGGCGTCTACCTCGCGCCGCTGCGCCTGCTGGCCCTGGAGGTGATGGAGCGGCTGAACGCCGCCGGCACACCGACCACCCTGCTGACCGGCGAGGAGGAGCTGCGGACGCCGGGCGCCCGCCACACCGCCTCCACCATCGAGATGATGGACCCCGACCGGCCGGTCGAGGTGGCGGTGATCGACGAGGTGCAGATGCTGGCCGACCCCGACCGCGGCTGGGCCTGGACCGCGGCGGTGCTGGGCGCCCCGGCGCGCACCGTCTATCTGCTGGGCGCGCCGGAGGTGCGGCCCCAGGTGGAGCGGGTCGCCGAGCACCTGGGCGAGACGCTGGAGGTGGTGGAGCTGGAGCGCAAGACGCCCCTGACCATGATCGACCGCCGCCTGGACTGGAGCGATGTGGAACCGGGCGACGCCCTGATCGCCTTCTCGCGGCGCGAGGTCCACGCGGTGCGCGACACGCTGCTCGCCCGCGACCTCTCGGTCGCGGCGGTCTACGGCGCCCTGGCCCCGGCGGTGCGGCGGCGCGAGGCGGCCCGCTTCGTGTCCGGGGAGGCCGACGTGGTGGTGGCGACCGACGCCATCGGCATGGGCCTGAACCTGCCGTGCCGCCGGGTGCTGTTCACCGCGCTGGAGAAGTTCGACGGCCACGCCGTGCGGCCGCTGACCGCGACCGAGGTGCGCCAGATCGCCGGCCGTGCCGGCCGCTTCGGCCACCACGACGCGGGGGAGTTCGGCGTGGTCGCGCGCGGCACGCCCCAGGCGCTGGGGCGCCTGCTGGAGCAGGCCGACCCCCGGCTGGCGGCGGGCGCCCCGCTCACCGTCCGGCCCTCCCGGGCCATGCTGGCCCGCCTCGCCGAGCATCTCGGCGGCGAGGCGGTGGGGCTTCTGGTCGACAGCTTCGCCGTTGCCCGCACCAATGGATCGCCCTATCGGGTCGGCGACCTCTCCGGGCTGCGCCGTCTGGCCGGCCTGCTGGACGCGCGGCGGCTGCCGCTGGCCACCCGCCTGGACCTGCTGCTCGCCCCCGCCGACCTGGACGAGGAGGCCGACCGCCAGATGATCGCCGCCGTGCTCGACGCCGTGGAGTCGGGCACCGTCCTGCCGCTGGGGCGGGTCGTTCCGGCCCGGCTGGACGGCCTCGACCCGGCCGCGCTGGAGGGGCTGTCGCGGGCCTGCGACCTCTATTTCTGGGCGGCCCGCAAGGTGCCCCGTGCGCTGCCCGACCGCGGCCTCGTGCGCGAGCGGCGCGACGCCATCGGCCACCGCCTGTCGCAGGCGCTGGCGTCGCGCGCCCGCCGGGGCCCGCCGCCGCCGGCCGCAGGGTTCCGCGGGGCGCCGCGGCGCCGTTTCGGGCCGCGGCGGCGCTGAACGGCCTCTCTTGCCGGGCGCCGGTTTCCCGGGCAACGTCGCTCCGTGGGCGGTGAAGGCCGTGGGACGGCCGCCGGCCCGACGAGGGGGAGATGGACAACACATGAGCGAAGCAGCGTTTTTCGTGCGCTGGGGCACCTGGATCGAAAGCCCGCCCATCCAACGTCTGATCACCATTCTCATCATCGTCAACGCCATCATTCTCGGCCTCGACACGTCGCCGACGGTGGTCGCCGCCTCCGGCGGCGTGCTGCACGCCCTGGACACGGCGATCCTCGGGATCTTCGTGGTCGAGCTGGTGCTGCGAATCGGCTATCGCCGCCTTTCCTTCTTCCGCGACGGCTGGAACAATTTCGACTTCGTCGTGGTCGCCATCGCCCTGGTGCCGACCGTTCCCGGCCTCTCGGTGCTGCGGGCGCTGCGGGTGCTGCGGGTGCTCCGCCTGATCACCGCCAACCGGCGGCTGAAGCTGGTGGTGCGGGCGCTGCTGTCATCGCTGCCCGGGCTCGGCGCCATCGCCATGCTGCTGTCCCTGGTCTTCTACGTCGCCGCGGTGATCGCGACCAACCTGTTCGGCGCGGCGTTCGACGAGTGGTTCGGCACCATCGGCCGCTCCCTCTACACCCTGTTCCAGGTGATGACGCTGGAGAGCTGGTCGATGGGGATCGTCCGGCCGGTGATGGAGCAGGCCCCGCTGGCGTGGCTCTTCTTCGTTCCGTTCATCATGGTGGCCACCTTCACCATGCTGAACCTGTTCATCGCCATCATCGTCAACGCCATGCAGACCACCCACGAACTGGAGCGCGCGGAAAACGAGGAGGCGATCCGCGAGACCGCCCATTCCGAGGGCGCCCTGGTGATCGAGGAGATCCGCGCGCTGCGCGCGGAGGTGGCGACCCTGCGCGACGCCCTGGCCCCGCGTCCGCCGGTGCCGGCGGACTGATGCCGGTCACGCCGGCGGGACGCCCGCCGCCTCCGGCGGCAGCGTTCCGCCCGGCGCGATCCGGCCGATTCCGGGGATCTTGACCGCGAGGTCCAGCGGGTCGACCCCGAAGGTGAGGCCGAGCAGGTTGATCTCGAGTCCTTCCTCGACCGCCACCAGCACCCCGGCCAGGCCGAACACGCTCACCTGCCAGCCCGTGCCGCTCGGCGCGCGGGCGATCACGCCGCCGCCGAGGTAGTCCTTGCCGAGCGCGGTCGGCGGCAGGTCGAGCCGCAGCTCGGGCACGGCGCGGCCCACCCAGGCGGCGAAGGTGTTGCTGTTGGGGCCGGGCCACACCCGGTAATCAAGCGCGAAGGGGTAGTCGCGGGCGGCGGCCTCGATCTTGGGGATCGCGCGTTCCGCCGCGGCCCCGCGCAGCTCCGCCAGGACGCTGGGGGTGGACCCGAACCAGCGGCCATCCGGCGCGCGCTGGCTGATGGCGACCGCCGGCAGCCCGCGGTAGGCGCGCCAGCCGATGACCTCGTAGACGGTGTAGGCGGTCGCCCCCGCCGGCTTGACGGCGACCCACGGATGCACCCCGAACGCCCCGCGCCACGCCAGGGCGCGGGCGGCGTAGACCTGAACCACGGCCTCCGGGGTGGTCGCCGGGTCGGGGGCCAGGCCGGCCGACGCGCGGTCGGCGGTGGCCCAGTTCGCGCGCAACGCCACCGTGCCCGAGGCGACGACGAAGGCCGGCCCGGCGAGCAGCAGGACCAGCACCAGCACACACGCCGCGACCACCCTCACCCGACCTCCGTCCCGTCCAGCGTTCCGCATCCACATGGAAGATCGGCACGGCGGAGGGGCGCGTCCAGTGCCGCCGCACCGCAGCGGGCGCGCGCCGCCCGCCGGCGGCCATCCGGCGCGGTCGATTTCCGCTCGCGGGGCGATGCGGGGGAGCCCATCGCGCGCCCTTCGCTGGCACAGTTGCATGGCACCGCCGCCGGCTGCGTGGCCGGGACCGCAGGCCCACGCGCATGCGGGAGGCATGGTGCGGCTCGTGACAACCGGGATGCGCTCCCAAAAACCCTTGAGAGGTCTACATGGACACCCACGCCACCACCATCGACGCGCCGGCCACCGCGGCCGGCGCCACCGACGACTACGTCGACGCCATCGCCCGCCGCGCCCGCCGCGCCCTGGAGGAGCAGGTCGCCGCCCTCGGGCTCGGCCTTTTCGTCTCCGACGACTGGGCGGAGCTCGAAGCGGTGAACCTGCGCAACCGCAACAGCTGGGGCCCGCTCCTGCAGACCGCGACCCTGCCGGCCTTCTGGGCGGGGGTGCGGGACCGCGACGGCGACGTGGTCGCGACCTACGCGGCCAAGCGCCTGGATTGCACGGTCAAGCCGTGCGCCCAGCACCTGCAGGACCTGACCCTGTTCTACGACGATCCCGGTCAGGCGCCGGCCGGGGAGCTGTGCTTCGTCGGCGGCTACTCGCCGGCCTGGACGACGCGCGGCCGCTTCGCCTTCCTGACCGCGGCGTGGAATCACCCGTCGCAGCGCGGCCGCGGGCTCTTCCACCTGGTCGGGCGGACGGTGATGATCGAGGCGTGGCACCGCTGGGAGCCCCATTGGTGGGGTGGCGTCGTCGAGCCGAAGACCCGCGGGGCGTGGGACGTCGCGCGGGCCGGACGCCGCCACCTCGACGAGCGGCCCACCATCCTCTACCTGCAGCCCGGCGAGGTGTGGCCGCCGCTCCATTTCATGCGGATGAGCCGGCAGGCGTTCCTGCTGAACATGGCCGACGTCGCCCGCGGCGGGGTCTTGGCCGCGGCGGCGGCGTAGGGCGGCCCGCCGCCAAGCCGGTGTCACCGGATCGGGCCACCGGCCCGGCCCGGTGACACCGGCGGACTCCCGAAACCTGCGGGCTCCATGGCTTTGCAGGTTTTTCCGAGCCCGCCGATGGGTGGGCGGCGTTCGGAATGCCTGTTTAGAGCTGGACGCAGGAGAGTACGGCGCGGCGCCCGTCGGGCGCCCGCCAGCCGTACAGGGTGTGGGTGAAGCGCAGCGGCGCGGCGCCCGCTCCCAGGCCCCGGAGGATGCCGAGGTTGTGGAGCGGTTCGCCGCCGGCGAACAGCTCCTCGTACTCGTCGCCCATGCAGTCGGCGACCACCCGGTGGGGATCGTCGACGTGCGGCTTGCCGAGGCTGGCGGCCGCCCAGTCACGCCCCAGCGTGAGGATCGACGGCTTGCCGATGTAGCGGAACAGCAGCGCCCCCTCGGCGCCGTCCGAGGCGAGGAACACGCAGCGTTCCATCAGCCCGCTGGTGCGCAGGAAATCGACCACGGCGGGCGTCAGGTCGCCGTCGGCGCGGCAGGCGCGCAGCACCTCGAGCTGCCAGTCCGCCGCCGCCGCCAGGGGCTGGCGGTGGATCTCCAGCCCGACCGGCCGCGGGGGGTCGGGATGCCGCTCGCGGCGCCTCAGGATGGCGGGCAACCGGAGCGGCCGCGGCAGCAGCAGCGACATCCGGTCCATGGTCGTGATCATCCCCCGCCCCCCTGCACGCGCGGCGCGCCGCCCGCACCACGGGCGCCACCTCGTTCGGCAGGGTATCCGCTTTCGCACCGCTTCGCATCCCCCGCATGGGGGCCGGGGCTGGGGCCGGGGCTGGGGCCGGGGCGGGGGTGCCGCGCCGGCCCCGCGTCACCGGGTCAGGGCGTCGGGCCGACGTGGTCGAGCTTGTCGAAGATCTCGGCCTTGACGATCTCCTCCATCTTCGCCCGGTCGCCGAGGTGCGGGCCGAGCAGGTCGCGCCACTTGGTGAACAGGCCGTCGAGGGTCTCGGCGTAGGCCTTGGGGTTGGCGACGCCGTACTGCGCCGTGGCGTTGGCCAGGATGACGTCCATGTCCTTGGAGCGGAACGCCTTGAGATCGGCGGTCAGTTCCTCGCTGGGCTGGACGAACGACACCTTCTCGGCGGTCGCCTTCAGCGCGTCGGTGTCCTGGGCCTTGTACTGGTCGGAGATGCCGACCACCAGGGTGGCGAAGTGGTCGAGCAGGGTGCGGCGCTCCTGCGCCGTCATGCCCTTCCAGGTGTCGGCGTTCCAGGTCGCGCTGGACAGGCTGTGGTAGGTGCCGAGCGGCAGGTTGACCACGTACTTCGCGAAGTCGCCGAGGTTGACCGACTTAAGCGACGCCGGGGTGTGGATGACGATGTCGACCACGTTCCGGTTGAAGGCCTCGTACATCTCCGACGACGAGACGTTGACGGGCACGGCGCCCGCGTGCTCGACCCAGCGGTCCCACACCGAGCCCGGCGAGCGGACCTTCTTGCCGCGCAGGTCGGCCAGCGTCTCGATCGGCGTCTTGCTGATCAGGATGTAGGGGGTGGTCGAATAGGTGCCGGTGTAGACCAGGCCCAGCTTCGTCCATTCCTCCTTGCACGGGGCGCAATGCAGCAGGTTGAACTCCGACACCGCGGCGGCGGCGACCACCGCCTCGTTGCCGAGCATGGCGAGGTCGGCCACGAACTGGGCCATCGGCAGCTCGGCCGGGAAGTAGGTCAGGGCCAGGGTGCCGAAATCGGCGACGCCCGAGCGCAGGCCGGGCAGGGTGCCCTTGGCGTCGAGGATGGTGCCGCCGCTGAACAGGCGGATCTTGATGCCGCCGTTGCTGGCCGTCTCGACCTCGTCGATGAAGGGCTTGTAGCCGCCCACCACGATCGGGCTCTTCGGGCCCCAGTAGAGGGACGCCTTGAGGTCGGCGGCCTCGGCCGAGGGGGCGAGTCCGCCGCCGCCCGCGAGCGAGACGGCGAGCGAGACGGCGAGGCCGGCGAACCAGGTGCGTGAAGACATGCGCTTGCTCCTCTCCAGGAAATCAGTCGATCAGGCCGGGCAGGGTGAGGCTGAGTGCAGGGAACGCGATGATCAGGCCGGTCGTCACCAGGTCGGCGACGATGAACCAGGACACGCCCTTGAAGATCGTCCCAAGGGCCACCCGGTCGCCCATGACCCCCTTGATGACGAAGACGTTGAGGCCGACGGGCGGGGTGATCAGGCCGATCTCGACGTATTTGACCAGGATGACGCCCATCCAGATCAGGTCGATCTCCGCCGCCTCGAGCATGGGCAGGAGGATCGGCAGGGTGAGCAGCAGGATGCCGACCGGGTCGAGGAAGCAGCCCAGCACCAGGTAGACCACCGAGATGCCGATGATCAGGACGTAGGGCTGGTCGCGCACCAGGACCGCCAGGTCGGCCAGGTACTCCGGCACGCCGGTCAACGCCAGCATGCGGGTCAGCAGCGCCGCCCCGATGGCGATGACGAAGATGCTGGCCGTGCTCTTCAGCGTGTCGATGACCGCCTGGCCCAGCTTGGCCAGCGACATCTGCCCCTTCGCGACGGCGATGGCGAGGGCCAGGAAGGCGCCAACGGCCCCCGCCTCGGTCGGCGTGAACCAGCCGGCGAACAGGCCGCCGAAGACGCCGCCGGCCAGCACCAGGAGCGGCCAGCTCTCCCACACCGAGGCGATGCGCGCGCCCCACGGCACCGGCTGCGCGGCGGGCGCCAGCGACGGGTCGAAGCGGATGCGCAGCGACACCACCAGCATGTACATCCCCGCCGTCATCAGGCCCGGCACCACACCGGCGATGAACAGCTTGCTGATCGGCACCTCGCCGAGGTTGCCGTAGATCAGGAACAGCACCGACGGCGGGATCAGCGAGCCCATGGTGCCGGCCGCCGCCGCCACGCCGGCGGCGAGGCCGGCGTCGTAGCGGTAGCGCATCATCTCCGGCACCGCCACCCGGCCCATCGCCGCCGCGCAGGCCAGGGAGGACCCGGTCACCGCGGAGAACAGGGCGGCGCCGACGATGGAGGCGTGGGCGAGGCCGCCGCGCACCGTGGACAGCCAGAGCTGGGCCATGCGGAACAGGGATTCCGTCAATCCCGCATGGAAGGCGATGTAGCCCATCAGCAGGAACATGGGGATCGACGACAGCGACCAGTGGGCGGTGAACTCGTAGGGGACGATCGCCAGCAGCCGGATCGCCGAGTCCCAGCCGATGATGGCGCTGATCCCGGCCAGCGAGACCATGCCGAGGGCGGCGCCGACCGGCACCCGCAGGGCCAGCGCCAGCATGACGCCGCCCATCCCGAGGAAGCCGATGGCCACGTCAGACATGGGAGTCCTCCCCCTGGGCGCCGGTGGGCGGGTCGATCTCGCGGCCGCGCACCACCTGGACGATGCGCACCGCCATGGCGAGGGCGAACAGGGCGGTGCCGACCGGCAGCAGGAAGCGCCCGGGCCAGGTCGGCAGGGCGTAGGTGCCCATGAGGTACTCGCCGACCTCGTACTTGTCCCAGGCGTCGATGGCGGTGCGCCAGGCCAGCAACAGGTAGTAGACGGTGGCGACCAGCACGCCGAAGCCCTGGACCGCGCGGCGCCACCCGCCCTTCAGCAGGTTGCTGAGCAGGGTCACGGAGATGTGGTGGCGCACCATCTCCACCGCCGCCAGCGGCAGGAACACCACGGCGATCATGTAGTAGTAGCTCACCATCTCCAGGGTCAGCGGCAGCGGCCGGCCGAGCACGGTGCGCGCCGTGACGTCGGCCACGACGTGGACCATCATCAGGAGGAGGGCGAGCGCGGCGGGCGCCACCAGCCAGCGCGCGAGGCGCGTGACCACCGCCTCGAAGCGGTCGCCGGGGGGCGGCGCGGCGGCGCCGGCCGTGGGCTCCGGCGGGGCCGCGCCCATGGGGTTCAACGCGTTCATCTTCACCTCAGGCCATCATCGGTCGGCGCCCGTCATAGGCGTTGCGCAGCAGGGCCGCGAGTGCCGCGGAGTCGAAGCTCCTGGGGTTGGGGTAGGGGGCGAGGGTCGCCTGGCGGGCCGCGCGGTCCACGCCCTCCTCCGGGAGGCCGAGGTCGGCGAGGCGCAACCGCGCGCCGCAGCGCGCCAGGAGGTCGAACAGGCCGCCCGCCGGGTCGCCGGCGGCGTCGCCGAGGCCGAGCGCCGCCAGCCGGTCCTTCAGCCCGGGCACGGCCGGGCCGTTGAAGGCGATGACGTGGGGCAGGACGGCGGCGTGGGTGTCGGCGTGGGGCATGGCGTAGAGCCCGCCCAGGGTGTGGCAGAGCTTGTGGTGCAGCGCCATCGAGGCCGAGCCCAGCACCGTGCCGCCCAGCCACGCCCCGTAGAGGAGCCCGTCCGCGGCGGCCGCGGCGTCGCCGGTGTCGGCGATCGCCCGCAACCCCGCCACCAGCGCCCGCAGGCCCTCCGCCGCCATCAGCTCGTCGACGGGGCTGCGGTCGTGGGCCCACAGCGCCTCGACGCAATGGGCCAGGGCGTTGGCGGCGGACGCCACGGCGACGGGGTGGCGCAGGGCGCGCGCCAGGTCGGGGTCGTAGATCACCAGCCGCGGCCGCACCGCCTCGTCGCGCTGCGTGGTCTTCACGCCGTCCCGCGTCATGCCGAGGATCGGCGTCATCTCCGAGCCGGCGTAGGTGGTCGGCAGGGCCAGCAGCGGCAGGCCGCGGAACAGCGCCACCGCCTTGCCGACGCCGACCGCCGAGCCACCGCCGACCGCCAGCACGCCGTCGGCGCCCGCCGCGGCCGCGGCGTCGGCGGCGGCCTCGGCCAGGGTGTGCGGGACGTGCTGCACGGCCACGTCGAAGCGACCGGCGCACGCGGCGCCGAGCGCCTGGGCGGCGGCCGCGGCGACCGTCTCCAGGCGCGGCATGCTGACCAGCAGCACGCGGCGGCAGCCGACGGCCGCGGCCTCCGCGGCCAGGGTGGCCATGGCGCCGCGCCCGAACACCACCCGCTGCGGCGCGGTGCGGTGCACGAAGCGCAGGCCGGCGGGCCGGTCGCCCGCGTCGGCGGGGGCGCCGACCGGGGTGGTCGCCGGCGCCGTCACGGCCGCGCCGGCGCCGGCTCGGCGCGCCGCAGGGCGACGCCGGACAGCGCCGCCAGGTCCTCCAGGCTCAGCCCCTCCACCATCTCCACCACGGCGAAGCCGTCGGCGGTCACGTCGACCACCGCCAGGTCGGTGTAGACCCGGGTGACGCAGCCCAGGCCGGTGAGCGGGTAGCGGCAGCGGCGCACCAGCTTGGAACGGCCGTCCTTGGTCAGGTGCTCCATCATCACGAACACCTTGCGGGCGCCGACCGCCAGGTCCATGGCGCCGCCGACCGCCGGGATGGAGTCGGGCTTTCCGGTCGACCAGTTGGCGATGTCGCCGGTCTCCGCCACCTCGAAGGCGCCGAGGATGGCGATGTCCAGATGCCCGGCCCGCATCATCGCGAACGAGGTGCTGTGGTCGAAGAAGCAGCCGCCCGGCAGCAGGGTGACCGGCTGCTTGCCGGCGTTGACGAGGTCGCCGTCCTCGGCACCGGGCGCCGGGCGGGGGCCCATGCCGAGGATGCCGTTCTCGCTGTGGAGCAGGATCTCCTTGTCGGCCGGCAGGCAATCGGCGACCAGTTCGGGCATGCCGATGCCGATGTTGACGACCGCCCCCTCGGGGATGTCGTCGGCGATGCGCTGCGCCATCTGCTGGCGCGTCCACTTCACGGCGGTCATGGGCGGCGGGCTCACTGGCTGGCTCCGGGTCCGGCGGGGACCGCGACCACGCGGTCGACGAAGATGCCGGGGGTGGCGACGGCCTCGGGATCGAGCGCGCCGAGGGGCACCACCTCGGCCACCTGGGCCACGGTGACGCGGGCGGCGGCGGCCATGATCGGCCCGAAGTTGCGGGCGGTCTTGCGGTAGACCAGATTGCCCCAGCGGTCGCCGGCGTGCCCCTTGATCAGCGCCAGATCGCCCTTGATCGGGTGCTCCAGCACGTAGTTCCGGCCGTCGATCTCGCGGGTCTCCTTGCCCTCGGCCAGCGCGGTGCCGAAGCCGGTGGGCGTGAAGAAGGCGCCGATGCCGGCGCCGCCGGCGCGGATGCGCTCCACCAGGTTGCCCTGGGGCACCAGCTCCAGCTCGATCGCCTTGCTGCGGTAGAGCGCGTCGAAGACGTGGCTGTCGGTCTGCCGGGGGAAGGAGCAGAGGATCTTGCGCACCCGCCCCGCGGCGAGCAGGGCGGCCAGACCGGTGGTGCCGTTGCCGGCGTTGTTGCTGACGACCGTCAGATCGCGGGCACCCTGCTCGATCAGGGCGTCGATCAGGGCGCTGGGCATTCCGGCGCTGCCGAAGCCGCCGACCAGGATGGTCGCGCCGTCGGGCACGTCGTTCAGCGCCGCCAGCGCATCGGGGAAAATCTTGTCGATCATGGAACCCGGGTCGTGGAGGGTGGGGGTGGTTAGACGCGTTCGATGACGGCGGCGATGCCCTGGCCGACGCCGACGCACATGGTGCACAGGGCGTAGCGCCCGCCGCCGCGCAGCAGCTGGTGGGTCGCGGTGGTGACCAGCCGGGCGCCCGACATGCCCAGCGGATGGCCGAGCGCGATGGCCCCGCCCTGCGGGTTGACGTGCGCGGCGTCGTCGGGCAGGCCAAGCCCGCGCAGCACCGCCAGGGCCTGGGCGGCGAAGGCCTCGTTCAGCTCGATCAGGTCCATGCGGTCCAGCCCCAGGCCGAGGCGCTGGAGCAGGCGCTGCACCGCGGGCACCGGGCCGATGCCCATCACGCGCGGCGGCACGCCGGCGGCGGCCACGCCGAGGATGCGCGCCTTCGGCACCAGGCCGTGGCGCTCCGCCGCGGCGGCCGAGGCGATGATCAGGGCGCAGGCGCCGTCGTTGACCCCGGACGCGTTGCCGGCGGTCACCGATCCGTCCGCGGCGACGACGCCGCGCAGGCGGGACAGCGCCTCGGCCGTGGTGTCGGGGCGGGGGTGCTCGTCCAGCTCGACCCGGCGCGGCTCGCCCTTGCGCTGGGGCACCAGCACCGGGACGATCTCCGCCGCCAGCCGGCCGTCGCGCTGGGCGGCGGCGGCGCGCGCCTGGCTGCGCAGGGCGAAGGCGTCCTGGTCGGCACGGGACACGGCGTGCTCGCGGGCCACGTTCTCGGCGGTCTCCGGCATGGAGTCGACGCCATGGAGTGCGCGCATCGCCGGATTGACGAAGCGCCAGCCGATGGTCGTGTCCTGGAGGGTGGCGTCGCGGCTGAACGCCGTGTCCGCCTTGCCCATCACGAAGGGGGCGCGGCTCATGCTCTCCACGCCGCCGGCCACCACCAGGTCGGCGTCGCCGGCGCGGATGGCGCGGGCGGCGATGCCCACCGCGTCCAGCCCCGACCCGCACAGCCGGTTCACCGTGGTGCCCGGGACCGCGACCGGCAGCCCGGCCAGCAACGCCGCCATGCGCGCGACGTTGCGGTTGTCCTCGCCCGCCTGGTTGGCACACCCCATCACCACGTCGTCCAGGGCGGCCCAGTCCACACCGGGGTTGCGCTCCACCAGGGCGCGCAGCGGGACCGCCGCCAGGTCGTCCGGGCGCACCCCGGACAGCGCGCCGGCGTAGCGGCCGATGGGCGTGCGGACCGCATCGCAGATGAACGCGTCGGCCATCCTCTCTCTCTCCTCATGCCCGGCAGCCGGCTGGCGGCATCCGGGCCGATGTGTTCGCCTAGCGAACGCAAGTGCGTTACACGAACGCTAGAACAGGGATGTTGCCCGGTCAAGCTGTTTGTTCGGATTGCAATGGATGCGTTCGCTGTGCGAACGTGCGCCGCGCGATGTGGGGTGCGCAATGGGTTGGGCAGCGGGGGGCAGATGGACGACGAGGACCGTTCCGAGTTCGTGGTGGCGTTCGCGCGCGGCCTGTCGGTGATCCGGGCGTTCGGGGAAACCCAGACACGGATGACCCTGGCCGAGACGGCCAAGGCGGCGGACCTGTCGCGGGCCACCGCGCGGCGGTGCCTGCTGACCCTGAAGGCCCTGGACTATGTGGAGTCCGACGGGCGCCAGTTCTGGCTGACGCCGAAGATCCTGACCCTGGGCTACGCCTATCTCACCTCGACCCCGCTGCCGCGCAAGATCCAGCCGTTCCTGGAGCAGGTCGGCGAGCGGCTGGGGCAGTCCTGCTCGGCGTCGATCCTGCACGGCGACGAGATCATCTACATTGCCCGCGCCGCGACGAAGCGGGTGATGTCGGTGGGCCTCAACGTCGGCACGCGGCTGCCGGCCTACTGCACGTCGATGGGCCGCGTGCTGCTGGCGTCGCTGCCGCCGGCCGCGGTCGACGGCTACCTCGCGCGGACCGAGCTGGCGGCGCTGACCGAGCACACGGTGACCGACCCGGTGGCGCTGCGTGCCCTGCTCGACGGGGTGCGCCGCCAGGGCTGGGCCCTGGTGAACGAGGAGTTGGAGCTCGGCCTGCGCTCCATCGCCGTGCCCATCCACGACGCCTCGGGCCGGGTGGTCGCCGCCATGAACGTGGGCGCCGACGCCCACCGCGTGCCGGCCGCGCGCATGGTGAAGGACTGCCTGCCGGCCCTGCAATCCGCCGCCGAGACCCTGCGCCCCCTGCTGGGCGGGGGGTGAGGGGCACCGCCCGGTCCGTCGCGCCGACCGGGCGTACGGTCCGCGGCGCGACCCGGGTATCGGCCGTGGCTGTCCGTGTCAACGGGACGGCCTCGGAGATCGACACCAACGCGACCACCTTCGCGTCGTCCGAGGCGTCCTTCTCCACGGGTGCGACGCTGGGCAGCTTCTCTCGCGAGAAAGGACACCGAATTCGGCGGCCTGACGTTCGGCCTGCTCTGAGGCAACCCAGCCTCTGACGCATCGATCCGGCGGGGCGCCGGTCACAGGTGCAGCCACCGCAGCCGCAGCGCGTTCCCGATCACCGACACCGAGCTCAGGGCCATGGCGGCGGCCGCGATGATCGGCGACAGGGTCCAGCCGAAGAACGGATAGAACACGCCGGCAGCAACGGGCAGGCCGAGTCCGTTGTAGACGAAGGCCAGGAACAGGTTCTTCCGGATGTTCCCCATCGTCGCCCGGCTCAGCACACGGGCCCGTGCGACACGGGGTCTCCATCACGGTTGCCTGCCGGGGCACGTGTCCCCCCCAGGTGCTCGAAGCACAGGGGGACGCGGTCGGGTGGGCGACGGGACCCAGGGCGCCAGAGGTGCAGGTGGAAGGACTCCATGTCCGTTCGGGGCCGCCATGGCCGCGGCGCCGCCCTCTGGTGGCGCCGCGTTCATCGGTTCGCCGAGGATCGTCCCGCGCACGGCGGCCGCGATGGCGTGCAGGTCTCCGCACAGGGTGTCCAGCCCGTCCTCCGTCACGGCGTCAGCCGGCAGTCCGGCCAAGACGGCGGGGATGCCGAGCTCCTTGAGGACGCTGGCCTTGAGGAAGGCAGCGCCTCCGGTCTCGCCGGCGAAATTGAGGGCGAGGACGGACTCCAGCAAGCCCAGCTTGTCCTCGATCGCCTCGTATTCCGAACGGGACAGCGGGGCGCCGTAGGCCTTCAGCGCGGGCGCGGCGTCGACGAAGGTCGGGACGAGCGCAGGCTCTCCGTCTCGGGCGGCCCGACGTTCAGAATGCCCAGCCCCTCGTCACCCCGGGTGGCGGGATCCCTGGTGGCGGGCCGGGGCGCCGGGGCGGTTCAGCAACGGGGATTGGTTGGGGCGCCTGGATTCGAACCAGGGAATGGCGGTACCAAAAACCGCTGCCTTACCGCTTGGCTACGCCCCAATCCTCGCAAGGGCCGGAAACATATCGTCGTTGCCGGCCCCCTGCAACAGCGATTGCGGGCCGCTCAGCGCCCCTCGCGGCGCCACGCCAGCAGCAGGGTCGCCAGCGCCAGCGCCAGCACCGCCGCGACCGGCAGCAGCGGCACGTCGCTCACCCCGGTCACCACATAGTCGCCGTTGGCGCGCAGGCCGATCCAGTCGTCGCCGGCCTGGTCGCGGTCGGGGCGGGTGCGGCGCACGGGAATGCCGCCCTCGCCCTGGCCCACCACCCAGTGGATGCCGCCGCCCGTCGCCGCGGCCGCCGGGGCGAGGCGCTCGCCGGTGGCGCGCAGATCGGCGAGCTCCGGCGGGTTGACGGCCCCCACCACGGCCAGCGCCGTGCGCTCGCCGTCGGTGACCCGGTGGATGCCGGGCTCGGCCGCCACCACCGTCGCCACCGTGCGCCCGCCCGGCCCGGCCTGCATGTCGAGCGTGCGGGTCTCGTCCGACGGCGTCGTCAGGGTCACCGCGCGCGGGTCCGGCTCCAGCGAGCGCCGCTCCACGGTGATGCGGTTGCCGTCGACGTGGGTGCGCAGGTCGTTCTCCTCCAGCTCCGGCTCCTTCATCAGCCAGTGGGCGAGCCGGCGCAGCAGCTCGGCCTGCGGCCCGCCGCCCTCGAAGCCGCGGCTCCACAGCCAGATCTGGTCCGAGGTGAGCTGGGCCACCCGGCCCTCGCCGACCCGGTTGAGGATGAGCAGCGGGCGCCCGTCGGCCCCCTCCATCACCACCGCGCCGCCGGTCGGCTGGACCTCCACCTGGTGGAACCAGCGGCCCCAGCCCGGCTCGCCGTCGCGGCGGTCGCCCGGCAGCGCGGCGGTCACCGGGTGGCGGTGGCCCAGCTCGGTCACCGTCGGGCGGAAGGGGCGGTCGATGTCCTGGCCGGTCGGCTCCGCCGGCAGCACCTCGCCCAGCGGCGTGCGGAACAGCGACAGCGGCGAGGAAAAGCCCTGGCCGGAGGATTCCAGAAGCGCGCCGCCCTCGCGCACGTAGCGGGCGATGTTCTCCAGGTACATCTGCGGCAGCACGCCGCGCCGGCGGTAGCGGTCGAAGATGATCAGGTCGAACTCGTCCAGCTTGATCTCGAACAGCTCGCGGATCGGAAAGGCGATCAGCGACAGCTCGCGGATCGGCGTGCCGTCCTGCTTCTCGGGCGGGCGCAGGATGGTGAAGTGGACGAGGTCGACCGAGGGGTCGGCCTTCAGCAGGTTGCGCCAGGTCCGCTCGCCGGCGTGGGGCTCGCCCGACACCAGCAGGACGCGCAGCCGGTCGCGCACGCCGTTGACCACCACCGCCGCCCGGTTGTTGGCGAGCGTCAGCTCCTGCCGCGCCGCCGCCACCTCCAGCTCCAGCACGTTCTGCCCGCCGTGGTCGATGGGCAGCTCGAGCCGGAAATCCTGTCCCACCGGCACCTGCACCACCCGCGCCGCGCCGCCGTCGCGGCGCAGGGTCACCGCGGCGGTGGCCGACTGCCGCGCCGGCAGGTCGTCGACCCGGATGGTCAGCTCCACCGGCTTGCCGACGATGCCGTAGCTCGGCGCCTGGACGATGGCGAGGCGCCGGTCGCCCTCGGCGCGGTCGCCGGTCAGCAGGGCGTGGACCGGGCCACCCTCGGCCAGCCGGGCGGCGCTCTCCGGCACGTCGTGGACCTGGCCGTCGGTGATCAGCACCGCGCCAGCCAGGCGGCGGCGCGGCACGTCGGCCGCCGCCGCCGCCAGCGCGTCGAACAGGCGCGTCTCGGTGATCGCCGCGCCGCCGCCGCCGGCGCCGTCGCCGGTGCGCACCACCCGCACCTCCAGGTCGTCGAACCCCGCCAGCCGCTCCTCCAGATCGGCCAGCGCCCGCTCCGTCCGGGCGCGGCGGTCGCCGATGGACTGGCTGGGGGAGTCGTCGACGACGACCACGGCCACGTCCTTGATGGGGGCGCGCTCCTCGTGCACCAGCGACGGGTTGAGCAGCGCCGCCGCCAGCACGGCGAAGGCCAGCGCCCGCCACGCCACGCCGCGCGCCCGGCGCAGCGCGGCCAGAAGCAGCGCCAGGACGGCGGCGCCGAACAGCACGGCCAGCGCCGGCCACGGCAGCAGCGGGTCCAGCGCGATGGAGGTGGCGTCGATGAACCCGCCGGTCATTATTGGCCGAGCCTTTCAAGGATGCTGGGGACGTGCACCTGGTCGGCCTTGTAGTTGCCGGTCAGGGCGTACATCACGAGGTTCACGCCGAAGCGGAAGGCCATCTCGCGCTGGCGCTCGCCGCCGGGCACCACGGGGTAGAGCGGCTGCCCGGTGGTCGGCTCCACCGCCCAGGCGGCGGCCCAGTCGTTGGCGCCGATCACCACCGACGAGACCCCGTCGTTGAGGCGCCCCTCGCGGGCCTCGACCCAGAGGTCGCCGCCGGCGAACCGCCCGGGGAAGTCCTGGAGCAGGTAGAAGGCCTTGGTCAGCACGTGGTCGGGCGGCACCGGGCCGAGCGCCGGGACGTCCAGCCCGTCGGCGATGCGGCGCAGCGCCGCCGACCCGGGCCCGGCGCCGGGCACCAGGGCGCGCGCCTGGTCGCGGGTGTCGAACAGGATGACGCCGCCGTTGCGCAGGTACTCGTTCACCTTGGTCCGGGCGCCGTCCGACAGGGCCGGCTGGACCTCGGTCACCGGCCAGTAGAGCAGGGGGAAGAAGGACAGCTCGTCGCTCTCCACGTCCACCGCCATGGCGCCGGCGGTCTCCGCCGCGGTGCGGCGGTTCAGCACCTCCGACAGCCCCTCCAGCCCGGCCCGTGCGATGCCGTCGACCGTGCTGTCGCCGGTGCGCACATGGGCCAGCCAGGTCTCCTCGGTCGCCGCGATGGCGCGCTCGACGTCGAGCGCCAGCGCCGGGCGCGGCGTCGCCACCATCGCGGTGGCCACCGCCACCCCGACCCCCACCGCCACCAGGATCGCCGCGGCGGATGCGGCCGAACCGGCGGCGCGGCGCGGCCGCGCCCAGCGGCCCAGCAGGCCCCGCAGGGCGAGCGCGATCAGCAGGTCGAGCACCCCGAGCGCCAGGGCGGCGGCCAGCAGATGGGGCTTCAGGGCGGTCTCGCCGCGGGCGTCGAAGCCGGTCCGGGCGACGCCGCCGGGCAGCGCGCCCAGCGGCGCGATCGCGCCGACCGCGGCGGTGAGGTTGAGGGCGATGCGGGAATCCTCGCGCCCGTAGAGGCCCGGCGGGTGGCGCGGGCCGATGGCGCCGGCGCCGAACGCCTCGGCGTCGAGCGGGAAGGCGGTGGGCGGGGCCGGGGCCAGCCGGCCGAAGCCGTCCAGCACCTCCCGGGGGTCCAGCGTGCCGCCCGGGGCGCTGCCGGCGACCCCTTCGCTCAAGGCGACGATGCGCCGCAGCATGTCGACGAACAGGCCGGACAGCGCCAGGTCGGACCAGTCCGGGCTGGCGGTGGTGTGGACCAGCACCACCGTGCCGTCGCCGCGCCGGGCGGCGGTGACCAGCGGCGTGCCGTCGCCCAGCCGGGCCCAGGTGCGGTCGGCCAGGTCCAGCGCCGGCTCGGCCAGCACCTGGCGGCGCACCCGCACGTCGTCGGGCACGGCCAGGCCGTGGAACGGGCTCTTCTCGGCGAAAGGCTGCAGGCGGGCCGGCTCCGACCACGACAGCGCGCCGCCCAGCGCCCGGTCGCCGACGCGCAGGCGCACCGGCACCAGGCGGTCGGCGTTGCGGGCCAGCCGGGGCCCGGCGAAGCGCACCAGCACGCCGCCCGCCGACACCCAGTCGCCCAGCGCCGCCGCCTCGGACTCCGTCAGCGCCCCGACGTCCGACAGGATGAGCACCGCGAGGTCGCGCTTCAGCAGCTCCAGCGTCTCGCCCCGGCGCACCTCGTTGTAGGGCTCCAGCGCCCGCGACAGGTAGTGCAGGTCCGACAGCAGCGGCTGGTTCTCGCCCTCGGGCCGGCCCGAGACCAGCCCGACCGGGCGGCGGCGCCAGCGCTCGTCCAGCAGAACCGTGGCCGCCGCCGTGGTCTCGTTCTCGATGCGCAGGGACGCCGCCTCGTTGCGCAGCTCCGTCGGCACCTCGAAACGCGCCTCGGCCCGCGCCCGGCCCGGCGCGAAGGCGACGCTCTCGCGGTGCAGCAGGCGGCCGTCGGCGGCCGACATCCGCACCGTCACGGCGTCCGGCGCCGTGGCGTCGGCGCGCACGATCTCGGCCACCAGCGCCGTCCCGTCCGAGACCGGCGGCAGCAGCAGGTGGGCGGGGCGGGCGCCGCCGTCGTCGCGCACCTCCACCGAGCCCAGGCGCTGCAGGCCGTCGGCCAGGTCGCGGTCGATGGCGGCCGCACCCCCGCCCGCGGCGCCGGCCGCGGCGGCCAGGCCGTCGGCCAGCCACACCGTGTGCGCCGTGCCCTCGAACGCCAGGCCGCGCACCGCCGCCAGGGCGGCGGCGCGGTCGACCGGCCAGGGCTGCGGCTCCAGGGCCTGCACCGTGCGCCGCGCCTCCACCGCCGGCAGCGGCGCGGTGGCCGCCACCGGGGCGGCACCGCCCGGCCCGGGCGCGGTCGCCAGCACCACCACCGGGCGGTCCTGGCGCTCGGCCTGGGTCACCAGGGTCTCCATGGCGTCGCGCCGGGCCGGCCAGTCACGCGCCGCCGCCCAGCCGTTGTCCACCACCAGCAGCAGCGGGCCGCTGCCGGGAAGGGCGGCGCGCGGGTTGAGCAGCGGGCCGGCCAGAGCCAGGATGATCAGCCCGCCCACCACCAGGCGCAACAGCAGCAGCCACCACGGCGTGCGCGCCGGCGTCTCTTCCCGCGCCGCCAGGTCGTAGAGGAGGCGGATGGCCGGGAAGCGCACCACGCGCGGCGCCGGCGGCGTGACCCGCAGCAGCCACCACAGCACCGGCAGGGCCGCCAGTGCGGTGAGAACCCAGGGTGCGGCGAAGGCGAGGGACCCGATACCCAACATGCTCGACGTTCTCTCAAACCGGCGGCTGGGCCGCGGCTACACGGGCGCCTGTGCCAGCGTTCCCCACAGCGACAGGAGCGCGGCCGGCGGCGGATGGTCGGTGCGGTGGACGGCGAAGGTCCAGCCGGCGGCGCGCGCCAGCGCCGCCAGCCCCTGGCGGTGGGCCTCCAGGCGGGCCAGGTAGGCGGCGCGGACCGCCTCGACGCGGGGCACCAGCAGCTCCTCCTCGCCCTCCAGACCTTCGAACGCGACGCGCCCGGCGAAGGGCAGGGTCTCCTCCGCCGGGTCGAGGATCTGCAGCAGATGGCCGCGCACGCCGCGCCCGGTCAGCCCGGCGACGGTGGCGTGGACCTCGTCGAGGGGCGACAGCAGGTCGCCCATCAGCACCACCTGGGCGTGGCGCGGCAGCGGCTCGCTGCCGGGCAGCCCGGTCGGCGCCTCGTCCGGCCAGGAGCGCGGATCGGTGAGGCGGGCCGCCAGCCGGTCGAGGGCCGAGCGCCCGTGGTCCGGGCGCTGCCCGGTGTTGAGCAGGGCCACCCGCTCGCCGCCGCGCACCAGCAGGACGGTCAGCGCCAGCAGCAGCAGCTCGGCGCGCTCCCGCTTGGTGGGCAGCGCCGGGGCCGAGCGGTAGGCCATGCTGGCGGAGCGGTCGTGCCACAGCCACACGGTCTGGGCCGCCTCCCACTCGTTCTCGCGGACGAAGACCGGCTGGGTCTTGGCCGACTGGCGCCAGTCGATCATCTGCGGGGCGTCGCCGGCGACGTAGCGGCGGAACTGCCAGAAGGTCTCGCCCAGCCCGACGCGGCGCCGCCCGTGGACGCCCTGGGCCACCGTCGCGGCGACGCGCTCCGCCTGCACCAGCAGGGGCGGCAGGCGCGACGCCAAGGCCTCCGCCCGCTGCCGGGCGCGCAGGGCGTCGATGCCGCGGCTCGGGGGTGTCGCCATGCCCGGCGCTCTCAGGCCAACGGCTCGCACAGGCGGTCGATCACCGCGTCCAGCGTGACCCCGTCGGCCCGGGCCGCGAAGCTCAGCGCCATGCGGTGGCGCAGCACCGGCTTGGCCAGCGCCACCACGTCGTCGAGCGACGGCGACAGCCGTCCGTCGAGCACGGCGCGGGCGCGCGCCGCCAGCATCAGCGCCTGCGAGGCGCGCGGCCCCGGCCCCCAGGCGACGTGGCGGGTGACCTCGGCCACATCGGAGGATTCCGGGCGCCCGGCCCGCACCAGGTCGAGGATGCCCTCGACCACGCTCTCGCCGACGGGGATGCGCCGCACCAGGCGCTGCGCCGCCTGGAGGTCGGTGGGGGTCAGCACGGCGACCGCGCTTTCCTGCTCGACGCCGGTGGTGGCGACGACCATGCGCCGCTCGGCGTCGCGGTCGGGATAGGTGACGTCCACCTGCATCAGGAAGCGGTCGAGCTGGGCCTCGGGCAGGGGGTAGGTGCCTTCCTGCTCCAGCGGGTTCTGGGTGGCCAGCACGTGGAAGGGGGCGGGCAGGGCGTGGTACTGGCCGGCCACCGAGACGCGGCGCTCCTGCATCGCCTGCAGCAGCGCCGACTGGGTGCGCGGGCTGGCCCGGTTGATCTCGTCGGCCATCAGCAGCTGGCTGAACACCGGCCCGGGAAGGAAGCGGAAGGAGCGCCGCCCGTCCTCCGCCTCCTCCAGCACCTCGGAGCCGAGGATGTCCGCCGGCATCAGGTCCGGCGTGCACTGGATGCGCTTCTCCTCCAGCCCCAGCACCGTGCCCAGCGTCTCCACCAGGCGGGTCTTGGCGAGGCCGGGGACGCCGATCAGCAGGACGTGCCCGCCGGCCAGCAGGGTGACGAGCGTCAGCTCCACCACCTCCTGCTGGCCGAAGATGACGCGGCCGATGCGGTCGCGCACCATGGCCAGCCGGCCGCCCAGCGTCTCCACCTCGGCCAGGAGCTGTTGGGGATTCTCGGGGCCGGCCGAGGCGGGCAGGACGTTCGAAGCGCTCAAGGCGTCTCTCCCAGTTCACATTCCGGGCAGTTCACATTCCGGGGTCGCAGACCTATGTGACGAGTGTGGCGAAATTAGGCTGCGCAGGCATGCGATGAACAAAGTCGGCACCGGACCGGCCGAAAACAAGCGGGGGGATGCGACGGAGTTGCACGCCCGCGGCGGCCAGGGCGGGGAAGAGGAGTTCGGCATCCGCATCGCCCGCGACGGCACGTGGTACCATCAGGGCGGCCCGATCCGGCGGATCGAGCTGGTGAAGCTGTTCGCCAGCGTGCTCCGGCGCGACGCGGCCGGCGACCACTGGCTGGTGACCCCGGTGGAGCGCGGGCGCATCGAGGTCGAGGACGCGCCGTTCGTGGCGGTGGAGATGGCGGTGCGCGGCCGCGGCCGCGACCAGGTTCTGTCGTTCCGCACGAACCTGGACGAATGGGTCGAGGCCGGCCCCGACCACCCGATCCGGGTGGCCGGAGGAGACGGTGACCAGGACGGTGACCGGGGCGGCCCGGTGCCGTACCTGGCGATAAGAAATGGTCTGGAGGCGCGCGTCGCCCGGCCCGTCTATTACGAGATGGTGGACCGGTGCGCGACCGACGGCGACGGCGGGGAGGACGAGATCGGGCTATGGAGCAAGGGGACCTTCTTCGCGCTGGGCAGGTGGCCTGGCGCGTGACACTGGACGACGTCCGCCGGCGGTTCCCGGGGAGTGCTGCGGCGTCGCTGCACCCCGCGAAGATCCGCGGCGACCATGACCTGAACCCTGACTACGGCCCGCCGCCGGACGTCCTGCGCGAGGCGGCGGTGCTGATCCCGCTGGTGGACCGCGACGGCGGGGTGACCGTGCTGTTCACCCTGCGCACCGCCCACTTGACCGCCCACGCCGGGCAGATCAGCTTTCCCGGCGGCCGGCGCGAGCCCTACGACGCCACGCCCGAGGAGACGGCGCTGCGCGAGACGGAGGAGGAGGTCGGCCTGGACCGCCGCCACGTGGAGATCGTCGGCCGGCTCGACACCTACGTGACGCGCACCGGCTTCCGGGTCACCCCGGTGGTCGGCTTCGTGCGGCCGCCCTTCACGCTGACCTGCGACCCGACGGAGGTGGACGAGGCCTTCGAGGTGCCGCTGTCGGTGGTGCTCGACCCCGCCAACCCGCAGCGCCACAGCCGCGAGTTCCGCGGCACCCAGCGGCTGTTCTACGCCTTCCCCTACGAGCACCGGTACATCTGGGGGGCGACCGCGGGCATGCTGGTGAACCTGCGGGACGTCCTGAGCGGCGCTCCGTGAGGACCGCCCTGACGCTCCTGCTGCCGCTGCTGGCGCCAACCCTTCTGTACGTGGCGTGGCTGGTGCTGCGCGCCCGCCGCGGACAGCCCCCGCCGCTGCGCCACCCCTGGCTGTGGCTGGCGGGCAGTGGCGTGGTGTTCCTGGTGGTGGCGATGGGGGCGCGGCGGATGTCGGACGGCACCCCGCCGGGCGGGCGCTACGTCCCGGCCCACTTGGAGGATGGCCGCATCGTCGAGGGCGAGACCGTGCTGCCGCCCGTGCCGCCACCCAGCCCGGCGCGGTGACACGGCATCTGGGCGCTCGGCCGGGCCCACGGTATGGTGCCGGACCGCTCCCGCTGGACCGCCCCCGCTGGACCCCTGATGACCGCACCCGCCGCCCGCCTGGCGCCGCAGCCCTGGATGACCGCCCCGCAGACGCGGGCGGTGCTTGACGCGCTCAGGGCCGGCGGGGTCGACGTCCGCTTCGTCGGCGGCTGCGTGCGCGACGCCTGGCTGGGCCGGCCGGTCAAGGACATCGACCTCGCCACCCACGCGCCGCCCGACCGGGTGATGGCGGTGCTGGCGGCGGCTGGCCTGACCGTGGTGCCCACCGGCATCGCCCACGGCACGGTGACCGCGGTGGTCGACCGCCAGCACTACGAGATCACCAGCCTGCGCCGCGACGTGGAGACCTTCGGCCGTCACGCCCGGGTGGAGTTCACCGACGACTGGACGGAGGACGCGGGGCGCCGCGACCTCACCATGAACGCGCTCTCGTGCACGCCCGAGGGTGATCTCTACGACCCCTTCGACGGGCTGGCCGACCTGGCGGCGGGGCGCGTCCGCTTCGTCGGGGCCGCCCGTGTGCGCATCCGCGAGGACGTGCTGCGCCTGCTGCGCTTCTTCCGTTTCCATGCCCATTACGGCCGCGGCGCCCCCGACGCGGAGGCGTTGGCGGCGGCCCGGGAGCTGGCGTCGCTGCTGCCCACCCTGTCGGGCGAACGGGTGCAGGGGGAGCTGATCCGCCTGCTCACCGCCCCCGACCCCGGGGCGGTGTGGCGGCTGATGCGCGGGATGGGAATCCTCCACCACCTGCTCCCCTGGGCCACCGACGTCGACCGTCTCGACCGCCTCGGCGCGGTCGAGCGGGGGCTGGGACTGCCGGCCGATGGGTGGCGCAGGCTTGCCGCGACGCTGCCCGTCGATCTGGCGGTCGCGCAGGCGGTCGGGGAACGGCTGAAGATGTCGAAGGCCGACCGACGGCGCCTCGACGGGATGGTCGAGCCGCCGGTGGCGGTGTCGGTCCATCACCAATCCGCGGAGCGACGCCGCACGCTCTATCGTCTGGGGGACGAGCGTCTCTACCGCGACCTCGTCCTCCTCGACGCGGCCGCAGCGCCGGGACCGCTGTCGGCGGAAGCCGTCGCTGCCGCCCTCAAGGTCGGTGCGGGACTTGCGAGCCTGGTGTTCCCATTGGCCGGTAAGGATGTTCTGGGCCTGGGGGTGGCGCGCGGGCCGGCCGTGGGCCGCCTGCTGAGGCAGTTGGAGCACTGGTGGATCGCCCGGGACTTCCGTCCGGAGCGCACGGCGTGTGTGGCCGAAGCGCGTCGCCGCCTGGCGGCGCGGGACGGGGTGGACCATAAAATATCCGCGTCGGAGTGATTTCGTTTCATCCGCTCAGTAATGTTCCCCCGTTGTAACGCAAGAAGCGAAGTAGATGCGGTGAGTTGAATTGCGAATTTCAAAATTAACTCACATTTAATTCTGATTATTGTTGCAATATCCGACCTCCATGCTAGGGAATAAGCAAAGCGGGGTGCGGACACCTCGCCGCAACCCCAGGATTCGGCAGAGGGAAGACAATGCGGGCAGCGTTCAGCAATTTGACGGTCAAGGTGAAGATCGGCGCCTGTCTGGCGGTCATCGTTTTGACGATCGGCATCACCGGGGCGTTCATCAACGCCAAGGTGTCAGCCGTCCACGAGGCGCGCAACTGGCAGAACCACACCTACGAGGTTCTGGACGCGGTCGATGGTGTTGTCTCCGGGATGGTCGGTCAGGAGACCGGCCTGCGGGGATTCCTGATCGCCGGGCAGGAGGGCTTTCTGGAGCCCTACCACGAGGGCAAGTCGGCCGCCGACGCGGCGCTGGCCCGGCTGAAGAGCCTCACCGCCGACAACCCGGCGCAGCAGACCCGGATCGAGCGGTTGCGCACCGCCATCGACACCTGGCGTTCGACCATCGCGGAGCGCGAGCTTGCGCTGATGCGCGATCAGGGCACCGTTGCGGACGCCCGGGCGATGGAAGCGAGTGGCGCCGGCAAGCAATCGTTCGACGCGCTGCGCCGGATCGCGGCGGAGATCCGGTCGACCGAGGCGGAGCTGCTGGAGGCCCGCGCGGCGCACGCGACGGACGCGCTGACGGCGGCGTCCTTCGCCGCTTGGGGTGGGCTGGCGGTGTCCATCGTCATGGCGCTGGCGTTTGGCGTGCTGCTGTCCGGGGCCATTGGCGCACCGATCCTGCGCATCGCCGGCGCGATGAGCGACCTGGCCGACGGCAACACCAGCGCCGACGTGCCCTACCGGAACCGCCGCGACGAGATCGGTCGCATGGCCGGGGCGGTGCAAGTCTTCAAGGACAACGCGCTGGAAGTGGCGCGCCTCAAGTCCGAGCAGGAGCAGGTGGAGGCGCGTGCCGAAGCGGATCGCAAGGCCCAGATGACCGTGCTCGCCGACCGATTCGAGGCGACCGTGACCGCCATGGTCGAAACCGTCGCATCGGCCGCCAGTCAGATGGAGGGGGCCGCCACGGCGCTCTCCGGCGCCGCGGAACTGTCCAGCCAGCGGGTCATGACGGTCGCGTCCGCATCCGAGCAGGCCAGCGCCAACGTGCAGACCGTGGCCACCGCGACGGAAGAGCTGAGCGCGTCGATCCATGAGATCGGCCGGCAGGTCGAGACGTCCACGCAGATCGCCAAGCAGGCGGTCGACGACACGCGCCGCACCGGGTCGAGCATCGGCGCCCTGGTGGAAGCGTCCAAGCAGATCGGGGTGGTGGTGGACATGATCCAGTCGATCGCCGGCCAGACCAACCTGCTCGCCTTGAACGCGACCATCGAAGCCGCGCGGGCCGGTGAGGCTGGCAAGGGATTCGCGGTGGTCGCCAGCGAGGTGAAGGCCCTGGCCAACCAGACCGCCAAGGCGACGGACGAGATCCTGTCCAAGGTGCAGGAGATCCAGGGGGCGACCGGCGAGGCCCATGCGGCCATGGGCGGGATCGAGGGGATCATCGTGCGCATGGACGAGATCGCCGGTGCCATCGCGGCCGCGGTGGAGGAGCAGGGTGCCGCGACCCGCGACATCGCATGCAATGTTCAGCAGGCGGCGCGGGGCACGCAGCAGGTGTCCGAGAACGTGTCCGTCGTCAACCAGACCGCCGCGGAAACGGGAACCGCCGCGCAGCAAGTGATGAGTACGGCCGGCGAGCTGTCCAGGCAGGCGGACGTGCTGCGGCGCGAGGTGGCGTCGTTCATCGCCACGGTCCGTGCGGCGTAGCCGCTGGGCCGGTGGCGGCGTTCGCGGCCGCCGGCCTCACGGCCACGTCACCTCGGGCGGCAGGCTCATCAGGATGGCCTCGGTGTTGCCGCCGGTCTTCAGGCCGAAGGTCGTGCCGCGGTCGTAGAGCAGGTTGAACTCGACATAGCGGCCGCGCTTGACCAGCAGCGCCTCGCGCTGCTCGGCCGTCCAGGGGGCGTGCATGTGGCGGCGCACGATCGCCGGGTAGGCCTCCAGGAAGGCCAGGCCGACATCGCGGGTGAAGGCGAGGTCGGCCTCCCAGTCGCCGCTGTCCAGATTGTCGTAGAAGATCCCGCCGACCCCGCGGGTCTCGCCGCGGTGAGGCAAATAGAAGTAGCGGTCGCACCACTCCTTGTACTTGGGGTAGTAGCCGGGGTCGTGGCGGTCGCAGGCCGCCTGGAGGGCGCCGTGGAAGGTGGCGGTGTCGATCTCGTCCGGGAACGTCGGGGTGAGGTCGGCGCCGCCGCCGAACCAGCCCTGGGTGGTGACGATGTGGCGGGTGTTCATGTGGGTCGCCGGCACCAGGGGGGAGCGCATGTGCGCCACCAGGCTGATTCCGGCCGCCCAGAACCGGCCGTCCCCGGCGGCACCGGGGATGTTGGAACGGAACTCCGGGCTGAAGGTGCCGTGGACGACGGAGATGTTCACGCCCACCTTCTCGAACACCCGGCCGCGCATCAGCGCCATGGTGCCGCCACCCCCCTCGGTCCCACCATGATCGGGGCGCTGCCAGGTCTTGCGCGCGAAGCGGCCGGGGGGCAGGGCGGCGTGGGGGCCGTCGGTCAGCTCGTCCTCCAGCGTCTCGAAGGCGGCGCAGATGCGGTCGCGCAGCTCGGCGAACCACGCGGCGGCCCGGGCCTTGCGCTCCTGGAGGGCGGTGTCGGTGGCGGCGGTGTCGCTGGCGGTCATCGGTCCTCTCCGGTCGCGGCGGCGGTCTGCCGCAGGGCCTCACCCAACACCATCGCCGCGGCGACCGCAACGTTGAGGGAGCGCGCCGGCGGCCTCAACGGGATGGCCAGGCGGGCGTCGGCGGTGGTGTGCACGGCCTCGGGGACGCCCGCCCCCTCGCTGCCCACCATCAGGCGGTCGTCGGGGTGGAAGGCGAAGGCGGTGTAGGGAACGGCGCCGCGGGTGGTCAGCAGCACGAGTCGGCCGGCGGCCGGTGTTTGCCGGTAGGCATTCCACGAGGTGTGGCGGGTGAGGTCGAGGGCGTCGAGGTAGTCCATGCCGGCGCGGCGCAGGCGCCGGTCGTCGAGCAGGAAGCCGCAGGGCTCGACGATGTCCATGGCAACGCCGAGGGCGGCGCACAGGCGCATCAGGGTTCCCGCGTTTTGCGGGATGTCCGGTTCGAACAGGGCGAGGCGCATTCCCGCAATCCAAAAGGGGGGAAGAATAGGTGGGCGGGGCCGCGGTTTCCACGCGACACAATGTCCGGAGGATAAGACTTTTCAACGAGGCTACGCGACGCTATACCGCACCCCAATGGCTGGGTACTCCCCTTCCGGGCGATGCGGCGTGGCCGGGTCCATCCGGAGCAGCGGAAAAGGAACAGCCGAGGCGAATGAAGAACGTCCGACGCTCACCCCGGCGCCCACCACGCGCTGTGACATGTCCTGAGGAGAATGACGCTTATGGCTGAGACCACGCATCCGTCCGGCACGGGTGTACCCGCGGCCCCCGGCGGTGAGGAGACGACCCGCCGTGATTTCCTCTACCTCGCCACCGGTGCCGTGGGTGCCGTCGGTGTCGCCGCGGCTGTCTGGCCGTTCGTCGACAGCATGAACCCGGCGGCCGACACCCTCGCGCTGGCCTCGATCGAGGTCGATCTCTCCCCGGTCCAGGTCGGGCAGTCGATCACCGTCACCTGGCGCGGCAAGCCGGTGTTCATCCGTCATCGCACGGAGAACGAGATCGCCGAGGCCGGCCAGGTCGCCGTCGACGAGCTGCGCGACCCGCAGCCCGATTCCGCCCGTGTGGAGCAGCCGGCGTGGCTGATCGTCGTGGGCGTGTGCACGCACCTGGGCTGCGTGCCGCTGGGGCAGAAGCCCACCGACCCGCGCGGTGACTATGACGGCTGGTTCTGCCCCTGCCACGGCTCGCACTACGACACCTCCGGCCGCATCCGCAAGGGTCCGGCTCCCGCCAACCTGCCCGTGCCGCCGTACGCCTTCATCGGCGACGCCTCGGTCAAGCTCGGCTAAGCGGCCTTCGGATCGGGAGACCAGAAGATATGGCTCAGGGACACGCCTCTACGTTCAAGAATCCCGTCGTGAAGTGGGTGGACAGCCGCCTGCCCATCTTCACGATGATGCACCACGAGTACAACGAATACCCGATGCCCCGGAACGTCAACTATCTGTGGGCGTTCGGGGCGATCGCCGGTGTCATGCTGGTGATCATGATCGCCACCGGCCTCGTGCTGGCCATGCAGTACGCCGCCAACACCCACATCGCGTTCGAGTCCGTCGAGCGCATCATGCGCGACGTGAACTACGGCTGGCTGCTGCGCTACATGCACGCCAACGGCGCGTCGATGTTCTTCATCGCCGTCTACATCCACATGTTCCGCGGCCTCTACTACGGCTCGTACAAGGCGCCGCGCGAGATCCTGTGGATGCTGGGCGTGGTGATCCTGCTGCTGATGATGGCCACCGCCTTCATGGGCTACGTGCTGCCGTGGGGCCAGATGAGCTTCTGGGGCGCCACCGTCATCACCAACCTGTTCTCGGCCTTCCCGATCGTCGGCGACCCCATCGTGACCTGGCTGTGGGGCGGCTTCTCGGTCGACAACCCCACCCTGAACCGCTTCTTCGCGCTGCATTTCCTGCTGCCGTTCGTGATCCTCGCGGTGGTCATCCTCCACACCGCTGCCCTGCATGTCTGTGGCTCGAACAACCCGCTGGGCATTGACGCCAAGGGGCCGCAGGACACCGTGCCCTTCAACCCGTATGTGACGGTGAAGGACCTGTTCGCGGTGGTGGTCTTCCTGATCCTCTACTGCGTCTTCGTCTTCTTCATGCCGAACTACCTGGGTCACCCGGACAACTACATCCCGGCCAACCCGCTGGTGACGCCGGCGCACATCGTGCCGGAATGGTACTTCCTGCCGTTCTACGCCATCCTGCGTGCCATTCCCGACAAGCTGGGCGGCGTGCTCGCCATGTTCGGCGCCATCGCCGTGCTGTTCGTCCTGCCCTGGCTCGACACCTCGAAGGTCCGCAGCTGCAAGTTCCGGCCGATCTACCGCCAGTTCTTCTGGGTCCTGGTGCTCGACGCCCTGGTCCTGGGCTACGCCGGCGCCATGCCCGCCGAGGGCGTCTGGCTGACCATCGGCCGCATCGCCACCGCCTACTACTTCTTCCACTTCCTGGTCCTGCTGCCGGTGCTGGGCAAGCTGGAGCGACCGCTTCCGCTGCCGGCCAGCATCAGCGAACCCGTTCTGAAGGGCGGAGGCCGCGTGGCCGCCGGCGCCCACGCCCAGCCGATGGAGAAGGCCTAATGCGCGCGTTGAAGACTGCTTTCCTCTCCGCGGCTCTGGCGTTCGGGCTGGCCGGCACGGCCGCGGCGTCGGAAGGCGTGCACATTCCCGAGCAGAGCTGGCCGCATTCCGGCGTGTTCGGCACCATCGACAGGGCGTCGGCGCAGCGCGGCTTCCAGGTCTACAAGCAGGTCTGCGCGACCTGCCACTCCATGAAGCTGGTGTCGATCCGGACCCTGGCCGGACTCGGCTACGATGAGGACCAGCTGAAGGCGATCGCCGCGGACTACACGGTCCAGGCCGGGCCGAACGACAGCGGCGAGATGTTCGACCGTCCGGGCATCCCGGCGGACCGCTTTCCCAGCCCGTTCCCCAACGACCAGGCCGCCCGCGCCTCCAACAACGGCGCCCTGCCGCCCGACCTGTCGCTGATGGCCAAGGCCCGGGTCGGTGGCGAGAACTACCTCTACGCCTTCCTCACCGGCTTCCACGACACGCCGCCGGAAGGCGTGACGCTGATGGACGGCATGTACTACAACGCGTACTTCCCCGGCCATCAGGTGGGCATGCCCAACATCCTGATGCCCGACGGCGTCGAATACGCCGACGGCACGGCGGCGACGGTCGAGCAGCAGGCCCACGACGTGGCGACCTTCCTGACCTTCGTCGCCGAGCCGCACATGGACACCCGCAAGCAGACGGGCGTGAAGGTGATCCTGTTCCTGGTCGTCTTCGCCGGTCTGATGTACGCGGCCAAGCGCCAGCTCTGGAGCACCGTCCACCACTGACGCCGCCGCCGCGGCGGACCGGCCGCGCGTTTTCGCTGGACAGGGCGCCCCCGGGCGCCCTGTTCTGTGTCCCGGAGCCTATTCCAGGGCGGGACCGACGGAGGCCGGCATGGTGGACACGCTGATCGACGAGATCGTCGATTTCTGGTTCGACGAGGGGGTGAAGGCGTACTGGTTCAAGCGCTCCGACAGCTTCGACCGGTCGGTGCGCGACACCCTGCTGGAGCCGTACGAGCGGGCCGCGGAGGGTGCCCTCGACCATTGGATGGCCGACGTCGACGGCTGCCTGGCGCTGTGCATCCTGCTCGACCAGGTGCCACGCAACGTGTTCCGCGGCGCGGCCCGGGCCTTCGCCACCGACCCCCAGGCGCGGGCGGTCGCCCGCCACGCCCTGGCCGAGGGCTTCGACCTGGAGTGCACCGCCGACGAGCGGCTGTTCCTCTACCTGCCGTTCGAGCACAGCGAGGATCTGGAGGACCAGCGCCTGGCCGTCGCGCTGATCGGCGAGCGGGTGGGCAGCGCCGAGACCGTGGACTACGCCGAGCGGCACCTGCGCATCGTCGAGCGCTTCGGCCGCTTTCCCCACCGCAACGCCGCCCTCGGGCGGGCCAGCACGGCGGAGGAGGAGGCCTTTCTTTTGGAGCCCGGCTCCTCCTTCTGAACAGGGCGGCCCGGCGCATTGCGTGGTTGTGCCGGGCGCGCGGGGTGCGGTAGGTACGGCGCCTTCGTGCCGCCCGCCCGCAGCCTTCCGTGTGCCATGACGTCCGCCGTCCTTCCCGGTCACCCGCACCCCCCCGGCTCCCGCCCCGATGTCCGCCGGGCCACCGCCATCGGCAGCACGGCCATCGCCATGTGGGCGACGCTGGCGCCGTTGACCACGCTGTCCGGGGTCATCCCGCCGTTCCAGCTGGTTTCCATGGCGTTCCTCATCGCCTTCCTGGTCGGCACGGCCGGCGCCCTGGCGCGCGGGCGCGACCCCGTCGCCGCCCTGCGCCAGCCCTGGCCGGTGTGGGCGCTCGGCGTCGGCGGGCTGTTCGGCTACCACTTCTTCTATTTCCTGGCGATGCGGCTCGCCCCCGGCGCGACGGTCGAGGTCAATCTGCTCAACTACCTCTGGCCGCTGCTGATCGTGCTGTTCTCCGCCCTGCTGCCGGGCGAGCGGCTGCGCGGCGGCCACGTCGTCGGGGCGCTGGCCGGTCTGGGGGGCACGGCGCTGCTGATCACCGGGGGCGGCGGGGCGAGCGTGGAGGCGGCCAACCTGCCGGGCTACCTGGTCGCCTTGGCGGCGGCGCTGACCTGGGGAAGCTATTCGGTGGTGTCGCGCCGCTTCGGCCACGTGCCGACGGAAGCGGTCGGCGGGTTCTGCCTCGCCACGGCGGTGCTGGCCGCGGCGTGCCATGGGATGTTCGAAACCACCGTGGTGCCGCAGGGCGGGGCCTGGCTGGCGGTGCTCGGCATGGGGCTGGCGCCGGTCGGTCTGTCCTTTTTCGCCTGGGACGTCGGGGTGAAGCACGGCGACATCCGGGCGCTGGGCGCGCTGAGCTACGCCGCCCCGCTGCTGTCGACCCTGCTGCTGATCGCGGTCGGCCATGGCACCGGCGGCTGGACGGTGTGGACCGCCTGCGCCCTGATCGTCGGCGGGGCCATGCTGGCCAGCGGCGACGTGCTGCGCCGCCGCCGCTGACCCCGCCCGCCCCTCACTTGATCTGGGGCAGCCGCTCGAACTGGTGGAAGGGCGGCGGCGAGGAGAGGCTCCACTCCAGCGTCGTGGCGCCCGCTCCCCAATAGTTGGCGCCGACGCGGCGGCCCCGCGTCAGGGTGTGGATGGCCAGGGCAATGAACACGAGGTGGCCGGCGAAGGCGATGTAGGAGCCCCAGGAGGCGACCATGTTCCAGCCGGCGAACATGTCCGGGTAGTCGGGGATGCGCCGCGGCATTCCCGCGGTGCCGAGGAAGTGCTGCGGGAAGAAGGTCAGGTTGGCGCCGATGAAGGTCATCCAGAAATGGACCTTGCCCCAGAACTCGGGGTACTGGCGGCCCGACATCTTGCCGATCCAGTAGTACCAGCCGGCGAAGATCGAGAACACCGCGCCCAGTGACAGCACGTAGTGGAAGTGGGCGACGACGAAATAGGTATCGTGCAGGGCGGTGTCGAGGCCGCCGTTGGCCAGCACCACGCCGGTGACGCCGCCGACGGTGAACAGGAAGATGAAGCCGATGGCGAACAGCATCGGCGTCTTGAACTCGATCGAGCCGCCCCACATGGTGGCGATCCACGAGAAGATCTTGATGCCGGTGGGTACCGCGATGATCATGGTCGCCGCGGTGAAGTAGGCGCGGGTGTCGACGTCGAGGCCGACCGTGTACATGTGGTGGGCCCACACCACGAAGCCGACGACGCCGATGGCGACCATGGCGTAGGCCATGCCGAGATAGCCGAACACCGGCTTGCGCGCGAAGGTCGAGATCACCTGCGAGACGATGCCGAACCCCGGCAGGATCATGATGTAGACCTCGGGGTGGCCGAAGAACCAGAACAGGTGCTGGAACAGGATGGGGTCGCCGCCGCCCTCCGGGTCGAAGAACGTCGTGCCGAAGTTGCGGTCGGTCAGCAGCATGGTGATGGCGCCGCCCAGCACCGGCACCGCCAGCAGCAGCAGGAACGCGGTGACCAGCATGCCCCAGACGAACAGCGGCATCTTGTGCAGCGTCATGCCCGGGGCGCGCATGTTGAAGATGGTGGTGATGAAGTTCGCCGCCCCCAGGATCGACGAGGCGCCGGCCAGGTGCAGGGCGAAGATGGCCATGTCCACCGAGGGCCCGGGGTGGGCGATGGCGCTCGACAGCGGCGGGTAGATGGTCCAGCCCGTGCCCGCGCCCTGGCCCACCAGCGCCGAGCCGAGCAGCAGCAGGAAGGCCGGCACGATCAGCCAGAAGCTGATGTTGTTGAGGCGCGGGAAGGCCATGTCGGGCGCGCCGATCATGATCGGCACGAACCAGTTGCCGAAACCGCCGATCAGCGCGGGCATGACCACGAAGAACACCATGATCAGGCCGTGGGCGCTGACCACGACGTTCCAGAACTGGCCGTCGCCGACCACCTGGAGGCCGGGGTTGTGCAGCTCGGCCCGCATGATGGCGGAGAAGCCGATGCCGGCCACCGCCGCGACCACCGAGAAGATCAGGTAGAGCGTGCCGATGTCCTTGTGGTTGGTGGAGAACAGCCACCGCTGGACGAAACCGGGGGTGTGGTGCGCGCCGTGACCGGCGTGGTCGTGACCGGCGTGGTCGTGACCGGCGTGGTCGTGACCGGCGTGGTCGTGACCGGCACCGGGGAGGCCGGGGGCGGGGGCGTCGTGTTCGGCCATGGGGGAATCCTCGCTCGGGCGGGCAGGGTCAGCGGGCGGCGAGCCGGGTCGCGGCGGGGGCGGCGGCGAAGGTATCGCGGGCCACGGCGACCCACGCCTCGAAGCGGTCGCGCGACACCACCTCCACGGCGATGGGCATGTACCCGTGGCCGTTGCCGCAGATCTCCGAGCACTGGCCGTAGTACACGCCCTCGGTCTCGGCGCGGAACCAGGTCTCGTTGACCCGGCCGGGCACGGAATCCCGCTTGACGCCGAACGCCGGCACCGCCCAGGAGTGGATGACGTCGCCGCCGGTGGTGAGCACCCGCACCGTGGCGTCGACCGGCACCACCACGCGGTTGTCCACCTCCAGCAGGCGCTTCTGCCCGGGCTGGATCTCGTCCTCGGGGATCATGATGGAGGTGAAGGTGAAGTCGCCGTGGTCGGGGTAGCTGTATTCCCAGTACCATTGCCGCCCGACCGCCTTGATGGTCATGTCGGCCTCGACCGCGCGGTCCGAGTAGTAGAGCAGGCGGAACGACGGGACGGCGATCACCACCAGCAGGATGACGGGGACGACGGTCCAGATCACCTCGACGGTGGTGTTGTGGGAGGTGCGCGAGGGCGTCGGGTTGGCGCTGGCGCGGAAGCGGACCGCCACATAGGCCAGCAGGGCGACCACCAGCACGCAGATCGCCACCATGATCCACAGCAGGAGCTCGTGGAAATCGTCCATCATCGCCATCACCGGGGTCACCGCCGGCGGGTGCCAGAGCTTCCACGCCGGGTCCTCGTGGACCGGGCCGGCGCCGCTTTGCGCCATGGCGGCCAGCGGCGTGCACAGCGTGGTCAGGCCGGCCAGGACGCCGGCGCGTGCGTGTCTCATGGTGCCCCCCTTGGTGCCTCGGCAAGGTGGCGCCGGCCCTTGGGTGGGCGGGCCGGCCGGCCGGCCCGGAGCGGGCGCGCCACCGCTCTTGGCGGGGCAACACGGCGGCAGCAGGAAAGTTCACGAGCCCCGCGAAAGTTTTTGCCGGCGCCCCGTCACAGCACGCCGTCCGCCTGCAGCAGCCGGCGGTGGATGCCGCTGGCCGCCTTCGCGGCGTGCCCCATGGCGACGGCGATCTGGTTGAGATCGGCGACCACGTCGCCGGCGGCGTAGAGGCCGTCGACGCTGGTGGCCTGATGGTCCCCCGTCACCAGCCGTCCGTCGGCGGCGGCGTGCGGGCCGAGCGGCCGCAACGGTTCGACCCGGGGCACCGCGCCCAGCGCCGAATAGAGGGTGTCGAAGGCCAGGCGCTGGCCGGCGCGGGTGGTGAGGGCGGCGAGCCGCCCCCCCTCGGTGTGGACCTCGGCGATCGGCTCCTCCACGGCGTGGATGCCGGCCGCCGCCATGCGCCGGCGGGCCGCCTCGTCCAGGTCCATGGCCCGCCCCAGGGTCAGCAGGGTGACGTCGTCGCTCCAGGTGCGCAGGTACAGGGCCTCACCGAGCCCGGCGGCGCCGTGGCCGATGACGCCCAGGCGGTGCCCGGCGGCCTCGAAGCCGTCGCAGATCGGGCAGTGGCGGACCAGCCCGCGCTGCACCGCCTGGAACAGGTCGGGCAGGTCGGGCTCCACATCGATCACCCCGGTGGCCATGAGGACGGTGCGGGCGTGGCGGACGCCCCCCTCCTCGACCCGGACGACGAATCCACCGCCCTCGCGGTGGACCGATTCCACGTGGCCGCGCTCGACCGCGGCGCCGTAGCGGCGGGCCTGCGCGCCCATGCGCGCCAGCAGGTCGGGGCCGGCGATGCCGTCGGGGAAGCCCGCGTGGTTGTGGGAGCGGGGAATCCACGACGCCCGGCTGGCGGCGGCGTCGATCACCACGAAGCGGCGCCGGAAGCGCGCGAGGTAGATCGCCGCGGTCAGGCCGGCCGGGCCGCCGCCCACGACCACGCAGTCCAGCGGGTCGGCGGTCACGGCGTTTCCGCCCGGCCGGTCCGGCCGGGAGCGCCCGGCACGCCACCCGACACCCCACCCGACAACAGGATTGCGGCGTCGAGGCCGGCGAACACGGCGGCCACCGCGGCGGCGACCCGCCACGGCCCGTCGACCGGCGCCTCCGGGGCCAGCAGCACGCCGGCGAGAGCGGCGCCCGCCACCGCGGCGGCGGTGGCGGCGGCGCGCCATCGCGGCCGCCCCGCCACCGCCGGTCCGCCCGTCCGCCAGCCCGTCCGCCAGCCCGTCCGCCCGTCCGTCATCGCCGCCCCCGTCATCGCCGCACCCACGGCCCGTGGTGCCCACAGCACCGAACACCGTGGCCGAGGTCGGGGTTCCGCCGGCGCCGTGCGGCGGCTATGGTGGGGCGGACAGCCCGGTGCGGCGCCGGGCGCGCGCGACAGGTGATCCATGGCTCTCAGCGTTCTCGAGGTGGCGGTCTACGCGATGGTGCTCGGCGCCGCCCAGCCGCACGCCTTCGACTGCGTGGCGGTGCAGCCCGAGGGGGTGAACTGCACCGACGGCATGGCCGCCGTCCCCATCGACGGCGGCATGGAGTTCAACAACGGTGTCACCGTCACCGTGACCCCGCAGCGCGACATCGTCTTTTCGAACGGCATCCGCATCCACCTGGATTCCACCGCCTGGGCCCATTTCAAGCAGGGGGACCGGGTGATCGTCTCGGCGCGGCGGATGAACGGCCGCGGCACCCGCTTCACCTTCAACAACGGCTACGCCTGCGAGTACCGCGAGTCCGGGCAGGACATGGCCCGCTGCTTTCGCCGCTGAGCGGCACGGCGCACCTTGACTTGGCCCATGCCCTGTCGATCTACTGGCCGCCCGAAACCACCGACCACGCGGACACCATGGCGCCGAAGAAGAACCCGCTGAACCTCAACACCCTCCAGCTCAAGACCCTGACGCTGCTGCAGGAGGTGGCGCGGCTCGAGAACGCCCCGGCCGAGGGCGACGACGGGGCGTTCATGGTCACCCGGCTGCCCCACGCCCATGGCAACCACTTCCACCTCGGCGACGCCGTGGTGTCGGGGGCGGACGCCACCGGCCTGTCGAACCCCAGCGTCTGGAAGGCGCTGGAGCGCAAGGGCGTGGTGGCGCAGTCCACGGACGGCGGCGGCGTGCGCATCACCGCGGCCGGCATGACCTACGACACCGGGCTGCGCGACGCCATCCTCCACCGCTCCGACCACTGACGAGGCGCCCGGCGATGTGCGGCTTCTGCGGTTTCGTCACCAGCGACGGCGACCGGTCCCCGGGCGCCATGGAGGCCGTCCTCGGCCGGATGAACGACGCCATCGCCCACCGCGGCCCCGATGGCGACGGGCTGTGGAGCGATGCGGCGGCCGGCGTCGCCCTGGGGCACCGCCGCCTCGCCATCGTCGACCTGTCGCCGCTGGGGCGCCAGCCCATGGCCTCGGCCGACGGGCGATGGGTCATCGTCTTCAACGGCGAGATCTACAATTTCCAGGAGCTGCGGGCGGAGCTCGAGGCCGCCGGCCACGCCTTCCGCAGCCACTCCGACACCGAAGTGCTGCTGGAGGCCTGCGCCGCCTGGGGGGTCGCCGCCGCGACACGCCGGCTGGTCGGCATCTTCGCCTTCGCGCTGTGGGACCGGTCGCGGCGCGAGCTGCACCTGGCGCGCGACCCGCTCGGCGTGAAGCCGCTCTACTGGGGCCGCTTCGGTGGCACCCTGCTGTTCGGCTCCCAGCCCAAGGCGCTGCGCGCCCACCCGGCGTTCCGCGCCGAGCTCGACCGCGACGCGCTGGCCGCCTACATGCGCCACAACTACGTGCCGGCGCCGCGCAGCATCTACCGCGGCGTCGCCAAGCTGGAGCCCGGCTGCATCCTCACCCTCGGCCCCGACCCGGGTGGCGAGCCGGTGCGCACCGTGTACTGGGACCTCGCGGCGGTGGTGCGTGACGGCATCGACGACCGTCTCGACCTGTCCGACGACGAGGCGGTGGCGCGGCTGGAGGCGCTGCTGATGGACGCGGTCGGCCGCCAGATGGTGGCCGACGTGCCGCTGGGCGCCTTCCTGTCCGGCGGCATCGACTCCTCCACCGTGGTGGCGCTGATGCAGGCGCAGTCGGACCGTCCGGTGCGCACCTTCACCATCGGCTTCCACGACGCGGGGTTCGACGAGGCGGCGGCGGCGGCGGCGGTGGCCGCCCATCTCGGCACCGACCACACCGAGCTGCGGGTCGAGCCGCACCATGCCCGCGCGGTCATCCCGACCCTGGCGGACTGGTACGACGAGCCGTTCGCCGACGCCTCCCAGATCCCGACCCTGCTGGTGTCGGAGCTGACGCGGCGCTCCGTCACCGTCGCGCTGTCCGGCGACGGCGGCGACGAGCTGTTCGCCGGCTACAACCGCTATTTCTGGGGGGACGCCCTGTGGCGCCGCCTGGGACCGCTGCCGGGCGGGCTGCGCCGCGCCGCGGCGGCGGGCATCCGCGCCCTGCCGCCGGCCGGCTGGGACGCCCTGTTCGCCCCGGTGCCCGGCCGGCTGCGGCCGCGCCTGCCCGGCGACAAGCTGCACAAGCTGGCCGGCGTGCTGGGCGCCGACGGCCCCGACGCCCTGTACCGCGGCCTGGTCACCCATTGGGACGCGCCCGACGCGGTGGTGCTGGGCGCGCGCGAGCCCCGCGGCCTGCTGTGGGACGGCGCGGTGGCCGGCCGGGTGCCCGATTTCGTGGAGCGCATGCAGTACCTCGACACGGCGACCTACCTGCCCGACGACATCCTGGCCAAGGTCGACCGCGCCAGCATGGCGGTCGGGCTGGAGGCGCGGGTGCCGCTGCTCGACCACCGCGTGGTGGAGTTCGCATGGCGCCTGCCGCGGTCCCTGAAGATCCGCGGCGGCCAGGGCAAATGGCTGCTGCGCCAGGTGCTCCACCGCCATGTGCCGCGGGCCCTGGTGGAGCGGCCGAAGATGGGCTTCGGCGTGCCCATCGACGCCTGGCTGCGCGGCCCGCTGCGCGACTGGGCGGAGGCGCTGCTGGACGAACGCCGGTTGCGCGACGACGGGCTGTTCGACCCGGCGCCGATCCGCGCCCGCTGGGCCGAGCACCTGTCCGGCCGGCGCAACTGGCAATACCCGCTGTGGAGCGTGCTCATGGTGCAGGCCTGGAAGGACCGCTGGGACCACCCGGCGCCGAGCGTCGCCCCGGTGACGGCGAACGCGGCATGAGCGCGAAGACCGGCCCGCCGCCCGGCCCGCCACCCGCTCCGCCGACCACCCCGCCGGCCGCCCGGTCGCCCGGCGCTTCGCGGCCGTCCGGCACACAGGACCGCCTGGCCGCCCGGCTCCGCGAGAACCTCAAGAAGCGCAAGGAGCAGGCGCGGGCGCGCCAATCCGACGCGGGCGGGGCGGAGGGCTGACGACCGTTCCCCCTGCCGCGCGGTCGCCACCCTTGAGCCCCCCGTGGCAACCCGCTACAAACGCCGATCGGACCTATTCTGTCGAGCGGGGGAGTTGCGGGCGATGGGCATCATGCCGGACACGTGGATTCGCGAAATGGCCCAGACCAGGGGCATGATCGAGCCCTTCGTCGACCGCCAGGAACGCGAGGGCGTGATCTCCTACGGCCTCTCCTCCTACGGCTACGACGCCCGCGTCGCCGACGAGTTCAAGATCTTCACCAACGTCGACAACGCCATCGTCGATCCCAAGAACTTCTCCGGCAACAGCTTCGTCGACCGCAAGACCGAGGTCTGCATCATCCCCCCCAACAGCTTCGCGCTGGCCCGCACGGTGGAGTATTTCCGGGTGCCGCGCGACGTTCTGGTGATCTGCCTGGGCAAGTCCACCTACGCCCGCTGCGGCCTGATCGTCAACGTCACGCCCCTGGAGCCGGAGTGGGAGGGCCACGTCACGCTCGAGATCTCCAACACCACCCCGCTGCCGGCCAAGGTCTACGCCAACGAGGGTCTGTGCCAGTTCCTCTTCCTCCAGGGCGCCGGCCCGTGCGAGGTGTCCTACGCCGACAAGTCCGGCAAGTACATGCGCCAGCACGGCGTCACCCTGCCGCGCCTCTGATCTCCCCGCCCGTTCCAGCACCCAGCACGAAGCCGACATCCCATGGACAAGATCCGCATCCGCGGCGGCCGGCCGCTGCACGGCTCCATCGTCGTCGGCGGCGCCAAGAACGCCGCCCTGCCGTTGATGACCGCCTGCCTGCTCAGCGACGAGACGCTGGTCCTGAAGAACCTGCCGATCCTCGCCGACATCAACACCCTGTGCAATCTCCTGTTGCAACACGGCGTGGCGATCCATCTCGACGGGGCGGGCGGGGCCTGCGCCGGCCGCACGGTGGAGCTGACGGCGCGCAACGTCACCAACACCACCGCCCCCTACGATCTGGTGCGCAAGATGCGGGCCAGCGTGCTGGTCCTGGGGCCGCTGGTGGCGCGCTTCGGCGAGGCCCGCGTCTCGCTGCCCGGCGGCTGCGCCATCGGCGCCCGGCCGGTCGACCTGCACATCAAGGGCCTGCAGGCCATGGGGGCGGAGATCGAGCTGGAGGGCGGCTACATGATCGCCCGCGCGCCCAAGGGGCTGCGCGGCGCCGAGATCGTGTTCCCCAAGGTGTCGGTGGGGGCCACCGAGAACCTGCTGATGGCCGCCACCCTGGCCAAGGGCGAGACGGTCCTGGTCAACGCCGCGCGCGAGCCGGAGGTCAGCGACCTTGCCCACTGCCTGATCGCCATGGGCGCCGACATCGCCGGCATCGGCACCGACACCCTGCGGGTGCGCGGGGTGGAGCGCCTGCACGGCGCCACCCACTCGATCGTTCCCGACCGCATCGAGACCGGCACCTACGCCATGGCCGCCGCCATCACCGGGGGCGAGCTGGACATCCTCAACACCCGGCTGGAGCTGATCGCCTCGGCGGCGACGGTGCTGGCCCAGGCCGGGGTCGCCTTCACCGAGATCGACGGCGGCGTCCGCGTGGCGCGGGCCAACGGTGCGCTGTCGGGGGTCGACGTGATGACCGAGCCCTATCCCGGTTTCCCCACAGACCTGCAGGCGCAGATGATGGCGCTGCTGTGCACGGCGGAGGGCGCGGGGATGATCACCGAGACCATCTTCGAGAACCGCTTCATGCACGCCCCGGAACTGATGCGCATGGGGGCCCGGATCACCGTGCACGGCGCCTCGGCGCTGGTGCGCGGGGTCGGCCGGCTGACCGGGGCGCCGGTGATGGCCACCGACCTGCGCGCCTCGGTGTCGCTGGTGCTGGCCGGGCTGGCGGCCAAGGGGGAGACGACCGTCAACCGGGTCTACCACCTCGACCGCGGCTACGAGCGCCTGGAGGAGAAGCTGGCCGCCTGCGGCGCCGACATCGAACGGATCGGCGGCGAGGGCGGCGACGACTGAGCGGGGGGAGGGAAGCCATGGGGACGCCGATCCGCCTGCGGGCCGAGGACGCGGATGACCTGCGCGTGGTGTCGGCCTGCCTGCAGGACGCCATCGTGCCGATCGGCGAGATGTGCTTCCTGCCCGACGACCGGCGGTTCATCCTGGTGGTCAACCGCTTCAAGTGGGAAACCGCCGACGGTCCCCGAGTCGACGACGGCCCGACCGCCGAGGACGACGACCTCTTCCCCTACGAGCGCACCCATTGCGGGGTGCGCTTCGACGGGGTGGAGCGGGTGCGCACGCGCGGCATCGACCTGCGCGACCGCCGGCAGATCCTGGAGCTGCTGGGGCTCGGCATGGACGGCGCGGACGTGCTGCTGCACTTCGCCGGTGGCGCGTCCATCCGCCTCACCGGCGCGTCCTGGTGCTGCCGGGTGGAGGATCTGGGCGAGCCGTGGCCGACGTCGAGCCGTCCGGCCCACCCGGTGGACGAGTAGGGCGGGCGCGTCACGCCCCCTCGTCCGGAACGTAGCGGCGCACCACGTGCTTCACCGTCAGCCCCTGGACGACGATGGAGAACACCACCACCGCGTAGGTCGCCGGCAGGATCAGCGCCTTGGCCTCGCCCTCGGGCAGCGACAGGGCCAGCGCCACCGAGATGCCGCCGCGCAGCCCGCCCCACGTCATCACCGGGATCACCCCCGGTGTGAAGGTGCGGCCCACCGACAGCAGGCGGATGGGCAGCGACACCGCGGCGAAGCGGGCCAGCAGGACGAGCGGGATGGCCAGGGCCACGGCGACGGCGTGCTCGGCCTCGAGGGTGATGGCGAAGACCTCCATCCCGATCAGCAGGAACAGCACGGCGTTGAGGATCTCGTCGACGAGGTGCCAGAACGGCAGGAGATGGGCCCGGGTCTCCGGGCTCATGCCGTAGCGGACGCCGTGGTTGCCGATGAACAGGCCGGCGATCACAACGGCGATGGGGCCGCTGACGTGCAGCCAGCCCGCCACTGCGTAGGTCAGCATCACCAAGGCCAGCGTGACGATGACCTCCAGGGTGTACTCGTCGACGCCGCGGATCAGCCGGTAGCACACCCAGCCGGTCGCCGCGCCCAGCGCCGCGCCGCCCAGCGCCTCCTCGGCGAACAGCTCCAGCGCGCCCAGCAGGCCGACCGGGGCGGGTGCGCCATGGACGTCGGCGGTGGGGAAGGCCAGCGCGGAGAGGATGAGGAAGACCACCACCCCGACGCCGTCGTTGAACAGGCTTTCCCCGGCGATCTTGATCTCCAGGGATTTGGGCACGGTGACCGTCTTCAGGATGCCCAGCACCGCCACCGGGTCGGTCGGGCTGATCAGCGCTCCGAACACCAGGGCGGCGGCCAGCGGCAGGCCGGCGATCCAGTGCATGCCCAGGCCGACGATGGCGGTGGAGAGGAGCACCCCGACGGTCGCCAGGGTGCCGATGGTCCATTTGCGGCTGGCGAGGTCGTGGAAATCCACGTGCAGGGCGCCGGCGAACAGCAGGAACGACAGCAGCCCGTCCATCACCGTGGCGTAGAAGTCGATGCCGGCGACCAGCCGGCGCAGGTCCTCGGCGATGGTCAGGGCGGGGAACAGGGCGTCGACCGCCATCACCGCCAGGGAGGCGGCCAGGGCGATCAGCACCAGGCCGATGGTGGTCGGCAGCCTCAGCCAGTGGTAGTTGACGAGGCCGAAGGCGGCGGCCAGTCCCAGGAGCAGGGCGATGGTGTCGAGGGGGGACAAGGCGGGCTCCGGCGATGGACGATGGCAAGTGGATCGAGGTGTACCATGGATGAACCGGCGGACGCGCCCTGGCCGACCACGGAAGCGGAGGCGCGGGCCATCCAGGACCGCCTGCGCGGGGCCGTCGTGGCGCGCGACGCCTTCGCGCCGATCCGCCGCCTGGCGGCGGTCGACGCCCATTACAGCGCGACCGACGAGACCACCTGGGCCGCCGTGGCCGAGGTCGACCCGGAGTCCCTGGAGCTGACCCGGTCGGTCCTGGTGGCCCGGGCGACCAGCTTTCCCTACGTCACCGGCCTGCTGTCCTTTCGCGAGGTTCCGGCGATGGCGGCGGCGCTCGCCCTGCTGCCGCACCCCCCCGATATGGTCCTGGTGGACGGGCAGGGGCTGGCCCATCCGCGCCGCTTCGGGCTGGCCTGCCACCTCGGCGTGGTCACCGGGCTGGCGACCATCGGCGTGGCCAAATCCCGCCTGGTCGGGCGCTACGAGGCGCCGGGGATGGCGCGTGGCAGTGCATCCCCCATGTTCCACCGCAAGGAGCTGGTGGGGGTGGCCCTGCGCACCCGCACCGCCACCAACCCGCTGTTCGTGTCCGTCGGCCACCGCGTCAGCCTTCAGACGGCGGTCGACCTGGTGCTGCGCGTCACCCCGACGTGGCGGCTGCCCGAGCCGATCCGCCTGGCCGACCGGCTGTCGCGCATGCACCGCCCATGATCACGGGGTCCCTGATCACGTCGGTCGCCGCAGGGTGGCGGCCGTGGCGAGGAGGGACGCGGGTTGCCAGGCCGCGGCGCCGCCGTATACAGCTTGGTCGCGCGTTCAACGACAGCCGGAGGACAAAGGAATGAAGCTCAGCGCCCGCAACCAGCTCAAGGGGACCGTCCAGTCCGTGGACAAGGGGCCGGTGTCGTCCCGGGTGAAGATCGACATCGGCGGCGGCCACGTCGTGACTTCGGTCGTGACCACCGAGACGGTGGAGGATCTCGACCTCAAGGCCGGCGACAGCGTCGTCGCGGTCATCAAGTCGTCGGACGTGATCATCGGCAAGTGACGCCGGCGGCCCGGCCCGGCCCGGCGGTCACGCCGGGCCGGACGGGTGTCACGCCGGCAGCAGGGGCGACAGGCCGTTGTGGATCGCCCACACCGCGGCCTGGGTGCGGTTCTGCGCGTTGGTCTTCCGCATCACGTTCTTGAAGTGCATCTTCACCGTCGACTCCGTGATCTGGAGGTGGCGGGCGATGGCCTTGTTCGACTGCCCGGCCAGCAGGCAGCGCAGGATCTGCAGCTCGCGCCGCGACAGCTCCCCGCCGCTGGGCTGGGGCGGCGCGCTCGGCCGCTCGTTGGCGGCGGCGATCAGCAGGCTCGCCACACGGGTCGGGTAGACCACCTCGCCCAGCATGACGAGCTGCAACGCCCGCATCAGGGATTCGCTGGACATCGCCTTGTCGAGATAGGCGTCCGCCCCCGCCTCCAGCGCCTGGGACAGGCCGCCGCCGTCCGCCGCCGTGGCCAGCAGGGCGATCCGGGCGTCGCAGGACTGGCGCAGCCGCCGCACCCCGTCCAGCGCCCGGGCCGGGGCGCCGTTGCCGTTGCTGTCGGCGGCGGTGTCGCCCGCCCCGGCGCCGGCAAGGACGATCAGGTCGGGGCGCAGCCCGCCCGCGGTGGCGTGAACCGCCTCACCCACCGTCGCGGCGTGGTGGACGATGCAGAACGGCCCGTTGGTGATCAGCGCGCCCAGCGCTGCCGAAAACAGGCGGTCGTGGTCCACCAGCATCGTTTTCCAAGGATGGTCCATCCCTCATTCTCCGCATTGTCACCGGATTGTTCCGGCTCGCCGTGCAAAATGCTTAAAAATATATTAAAACAAAATGGACAGACGATTTGGTGTGTGCTTTACCTTGCTACGGCCGGTGATTTATAGGAGAGCCTGCTTGTGATGCGCAAGATGAATTGACCTCCATGCTTGAAGCATACCTCAAACGATTGGATGGGGAATCCTCGATGGACGGGAGGCTGGAGCCTCGGAGGCTGGACGTCGAAGCGGTGCGGAGCCTGACCCGATCCGGGAAACGGCACAACGAAGGCGGCAACGCGATGGAAAATCGGGTGGGCCCGGCGGGAAGCGCCGGCGCCGGGCAGGGTCAGACCTTCCTGGTGGTGGACGACCATCCCCTGGTGCGTCACGGTTTCGCCCTGTCGGTGCGCGAGATCCGGCCGGGCGCGACGGTGCTGGAAGCGGGCAGCCTGCACGACGCCCTGGCCCTGGCGGGCGGCACCTCCGGCCTGACGCTGGTGCTGTTCGACCTCGACCTCGGCGACGGCCGGGGCCGCGACGCCCTGGAGCGCATGGTCGAGGCGCTCGACGGCCGGCCGCTGCTGGTCATCGCGGAATCGGACGAGGTGGCCGACATCGTCGCCAGCGTGCGCCTGGGCGCGCGCGGCTACATCCTGAAGAGCAGTTCGACCCAGGTGCTGGAGCACGCGATGTCGCTGGCGCTGACCGGGGAGACCTTCCTGCCCCTGCCGCGCGCGGTGCTGACGGGGACCCTGGCACCGGACGCCGCCCCGGCCGGCCGGGGTGTGCTGGACCGCCTGACCGGCCGCCAGCGCGACGTGTTCCGGCTTCTCCTGGCCGGCCAATCCAACAAGGAGATCGCCCGCGCCCTGGGGGTGCTCGAGGGTACGGTCAAGGTGCATGTCCGCGCGATCATGCAGAAGCTGGGGGTGCGCAACCGCACGCAGGTCGCGGTGATGGCCGCCCGCAACGGCTGCCTTCCGGAGGCCGGGTGACCGGGACCGGGCGCGCGGCGGCGTTCCGCGTGGGCCGGCCTATCCGGTGCCGGGGGCGGCCCCGCCCCGCGCGTCGCGCACCCGCAGCCACAGCCGTGCCACCACCACCGACACGAAGATGCCGGCGCCGGCCGTGCTCCAGATCATCGCGCCGGTGGCGAACAGAACCACCACCGGCAGGCTGAACACCGCCACCACGGCGGTGTCCAGCGGCCCCTCGGCCTGGGCGAAATACGGCCCGGCGTTCTGCGCCACCGTCACCGCGGTGAACAGCAGGTAGAACAGCCCGGCCGTGCGGCTGCCGATCTCCAGCGCGGCGCGGCGTGGTCCCCGTGGCCGCGCCGGCGTGCGGCGCGGCCACATCGCGGCGGCGGCCAGCGCCGCGCACAGGGCGGCCAGCGCGCCTGCGCCGGGCGGGCTCCGCAGGCCAAGCAGCGTGGTGAACCCGGCGTGCCCGCCATAGGCGGCCGCGGCCAAGGTGGTCACGTACCCGGCGGCGGCGGCGCGCGCCCGCATCTCCATCCCCTTCGTGACATCCGGTCCGCGGCCCCGCTCCGGGGTCCGGTAGCGGAATGTTGGGGCAACCAACGCTGCCTGTCACGCGCCGTGGCGATCAGGAGCCGGCCGACGCCTTCTCGGCGTCGATCGCGTCGACGATCCGTTGCAGGGCGGCGGCCTCCAGCGGCGTGTCCATGCCCAGGTCGTTGGCGAACTTGCGGATGAGCCCGACCGCGCGGCGCTTGGCGATGTGGGCGGCGTCGCCGTCGCGCTCCGGTTCGACGAAGGGTCCCTTGTAGAACGAGCCGCGGAAGCCCCACTGGCGCTTGCCGTCGGCCCGCCACTCGCTGCCGTCCGAGAGCTCCATCCGCCGCCCGTCGTGGGTGAAGGCCGAGACCTCGGCCAGGGCCTGGGGACCGCCCTGGGAGGTGTGGACGGTGACGCGGTCTCCGATCGAAAAGTCGCTCATGGCTGGCCGTCGGTCATGACGCTGGATGTCCTCGCTGGGGCCGCACGGCTGCGGCCGGGTGTCGGGCCGGCAGGATGGCCCGGGGCCGGCCGCACGTCCAGGCCCGTCGCGGTGGCGGGGACCGCCGCGCCCGCTCAGGCCGGACCCAGCGTCACCCGGACGTCGAGGGGGCGCCCGAAATAGGGGGCCGACGTGACCAGCACATCGCACCCGGTGGCGGCGTAGGCGGCGGCGTTGGCCTCGGTCACGCCGCCCGCCGCGGCGACGATGGGGCGGGGCAGGCGGCCGGCGACGGCCCGCACCACGGCGCCGACGGAGTCGGGGGGCAGCTTCTCCAGCTGCAGCACCTCCGCCCCGGCCGACGCCAGGTCGATGGCCTCGGCCACCGTGGCCACCTCGACCACCACCTTCTTTTCCGGCGCCAGGCGCCGGAGGCCGGCGATCCAGGTGGCGGCGTCGGTCGCCAGGAAGGCACGGTGCTCGGCGAACACCAGCACGGTCTCCGACAGGCCCAGGCGGTGCATGGTGGCGCCGCCGGCCACCACCGCCTTGACCGCGGTGTCCTTGGTGCCCGGAAAGTTCTTGCGGGTGCAGGCCACCGTCACCCCCGGCGCCTGGGCGTGCGCCGCCTCGACGATCCGGCGGGCCCGGGTGGCGATGCCCGAGGCGTACTCCACCAGCGTCTGGGCGACCTTCCAGGCGCGGTGCAGCGCGGCGGCCGGTCCCTCGGCCACCAGGAAGAGGTCGCCGGCGGCCAGCGCCGCGCCCGACGGGCACCGCTCGATCACGCGGGCCCCGCACCGCTCCAGCATGCGCGCCGCATCCTCCACCGCGGCGACCACCATGGCGTCGCGGGCGGCGAAGCCGATCCGGCCCGGCCGCTCGCCGATGCCGAGGGCCTCGGTCGTCAGGTCGCCGTGTGGCGCGTCCTGGGACAGCAGGGCGTCGATGCGCGCGTCGGGCAGGGGCTGCATGGCCGGCGGGTCCGGTGTCGGGGCAGGGGACTCCGGTGTCGCAGATATTCCCGGCGGCGTCGAGCCGGATGCGCCGCGGCGGCCGGTCAGACTTTGGCAATGTTGCGGTGGTAGGGGTGGCCCCTCCTGTTCCGAGTGCCGGGCCGATGCGCATCCTGCTGGTTGAAGACGAGGTCGAGCTGGCCTCCGTGCTGCGCGCCGCCCTCGGCCGGCGCGGCTTCGTGGTCGATTGGGTGCCCGATCTGGCCCAGGCCCGCGAGGCGGTCCGCGAAACCGGGCTGCGCGCCGTGCTGCTCGATCGCCGCCTTCCCGACGGCGACGGCCTCGACCTGTTGCCGGCGGTGCGCGCGCTGTCCGATCCGCCGCCGGTGATCGTCCTGACCGCCCGCGGCCAGACCGGCGAGCGGGTGGAGGGACTGGACGCCGGCGCCGACGACTATCTGGCCAAACCGTTCGAGCTGGACGAACTGCTGGCCCGGTTGCGGGCGGTGACCCGGCGCCGGTCCGGCGTGCCGCCGGAACCCCTGGTCCTCGGCGCCCTCACCTTCGACCCCGTGCACCGCGAGGCGGTGGTCGACGGCGTGCCGCTGCCGCTGCCGCGGCGCGAGCTGGCGCTGCTCGACCTGCTGCTGCGCCGCGCCGGCCGGGTGGTGCTGCGGGAGAGCATCGAGGGGGCGCTGTTCGGCTTCGACGACGCGCCGACCTCCAACACGGTGGACTCGCACGTGTCGCGCCTGCGCCGCCGGCTGGCGGACTGCGGTGCCGGGGTGGCGATCCACGCCCTGCGCGGCGTCGGCTACATGGCCAAGGCGGAGTGATGGCGGGCCGCCGCCGCAGGCCACCGTCCCTGGCCCGCCGGATGATCGTCGGGCTGGTGGCGTTCCTCGCCCTGGTGGGGTTGCTGGTGGTGCTGGCGCGGCCGCTTACCGAGCCGCGGGCATCCTTCGCCGAATGGTTCGCCCGCGAGGAGGTCGGGCCGCTGCTGGCGTCCTCCCTGCTCCACGACGCGGCTGGCCGGCTCGTCCTGGTGCCCACCCCGGGGCTGTCGGCCTATATGGCGGAGAATCCCGACTTCTGGTTCTTCGCGACCGACGGGAACATGAAGGTCGAGGGTGGTGCGGCGGCGAGCATGGACCTCTTCGATGACGACCGGGTCAACCCGCGGAGCGTGGCCTTCCAGTTCGTCACCTGGCCCAGCCCGGTCGGCGTGGTGTTCGGCGGGCATCGTGGGGACCTGTGGGACGGGGTGCGCGTGTGGCTGGCGGATGGGCTTCGGCGCTGGCTCGCGGTGCTGGTCGTCGCGGCCGCCTGCACCGCGGTGGTCACCGTCCGCCTGGTGCACTTCCTGTTGCGCCCGGTGCAGCGCGCGGCGGAGGCCGCCGCAGCCCTGACCCCGGGCAAGGCGGTGCCGGCGCTGCCGGAGGAGGGCGTGCCGGCCGAGATCCTCCCCCTGGTCAGCGCCACCAACGCCGCCTTCGCCCGGCTTGGCCAGGAGCACGAGCGCCAGCGCCGGTTCATGGCCAACGCCGCCCATGAGCTGCGCACCCCGATCGCCATCCTCGGCGTCCGGTTGGACGAACTGCCCGACGGGGCGGCGAAGCGGGCGCTGCGCAGCGACGTGAAGCGGCTGGCCATGCTGGCCGACCAGCTCCTGGATGTGGAGCGGCTGCACCACGCCGGGGCCAGCGGCCGCCGGCCGCTCGACGTGGTGGCGCTGTCCCGCGACGTGGTGGCGGAGATGGGGCCGCTCGCCATCGGCGCCGGCAACAGCCTGTCCTTCGAGTCCGCCCTGGCGCGGCTGGAGCTGTGCGGCGACGAGCAGGCGCTGCGCAGCGTGCTCCTGAACCTGGTGAGCAACGCGCTGGCCCATGGCGGGGTCAATGTCTCGGTCGAGGTGCGGGTGCGCGCCGACGCGGTGGTGGAGGTGGCCGACAACGGCCCCGGCATCGGTGACGACGGGCGCGACCGCGTGTTCGAGGCGTTCCAGAGATCCGGCGGGGGCGGCGGTGCCGGGCTCGGCCTGTACATCGTCCGCGAGGTGCTGCACGCCCATGGCGCCTCGATCGATCTGAGCGACGCGCGGCCGGGGGCCGTGTTCCGCATCCGCTTCCCCTCGGCGGCGGCACTCGCCGCCCCGGTCCAGGCCCGGCCGGAGGGGCCCCGGCCGGAGGGAGCCTGACCGGAGGGGGCCCGGCCGACGGGGGGGACGGCCGACGGGGGGAGACGGGTCGGGCGCGCGGCGCCCCGGCCCGTCTCCCCCCGCCCGTCACCGCGGGATCAGAAGCGGTAGGAGACGCCGAGGAAGCCGTACGGGTGGGTTTCCTCCTCGGCGATGGGGCTGTCGGCGGCGTCCCCCAGCAGCTGGACGACGCCGACCCGGGCCGTGAGGGTCCAGTCCGGTGTCCAGGCGTAGCTGGCCGTGATGCCGATGTCGCCGCTTTGCAGCCCGCCGTCCGGCTGGTAGGCGGCGAGGCCCGACCGGGCCGCCTGATCGTCGGTGACGCCGAACCACTGGCGCTGGCTGTCCTCGTCGGCCAGGGTCGCCGCGACGTGGCCGGTGAGCGTCAGCGCCTCGGTGAGGCGGGCACCGTACGACGCCTCCAGGGTGACGGTCGTGCCGTCCTGGGCGCCGAACGCGCGGTCGGCGTCCAGCGACAGCCCCAGCGCCCCGATGTCGGCGCGCAGGAACAGCTTGCCGTGCGCCGCACCGTCGATGTCGCCCATCCCCCGCAGCCGGTCGCCGTCGTCCTCCTCGCGGCCGGGCGCATAGGTGACGCTGGCGCCGGCGGTGAAGACGCCCTGGCGGAGCACGACCACGCCCAGGCCGTCGCTGGTGGTGAGAAAGACCGTGTCCAGGCCGGTCAGGCCCAGCCGGTAGCGCAGATCGACCACCGGCACCGGGGAGACGGAGCTCTCGCCGCTGCCCAGGTATTCCGGTGTCACGGCGGCGCCGACTCCGATCCGCGCCGACCAGTCGCCGGGCGCCGGCCCGGATGGCCCGTCCTCGGCCCGTGCGGTGCCCGCGGCGAGGGCGGTGGCGACGAATCCGGTCAGCGCCAGGGCCGGCGCGCGGGTGTGAAGCAGCGACATGCGGCTTGCGTCCTCTTGTGTGATGGGAAGGATCCCGGGTACGGCGCAGTTGACGCTTGCGACATTGCCGCAGGCTGGCGGCGGGGGCCTCACGGCGCCGTTTTCTCCGCGCCGCCCGGGCGCGGCCCGGCGGCCCGGCGGCGACGGAACAGGCCCGCCAGGGCGTGCTCGGCGCGGTCGGCCTGGACGAACACCACGGGCACCACGAGAAGGCTGAGCGCGGTGGAGGTGAGCAGCCCGCCGATCACCGCCACCGCCATCGGCTGACGGAAGCTCGCATCGGCCCCGAGGCCCAGGGCGATCGGCATCATGCCCGCGGCCATCGCCACCGTGGTCATGACGATCGGCCGGGCGCGGGCGTGGCAGGCGTCGAGCAGCGCCTCGTCCAGCGGGAGGCCGCGGTCGCGCCGCCCGGCGATGGCGTGTTCGACCAGCAGGATGGAGTTCTTGGTGACGATTCCCATCAGCATCACCAGCCCGATCATCGACGGGACGTCGAGCTCGCTGCCCACCGCCAGAAGCGCCACGAAGGCGCCGCCCAGCGAGAGGGGCAGCGCTGACAGGATGGTGAGCGGCTGGAAGACGTCGCGGAACAGCAGGATCAGCACGCACAGCACGCACAGCACGCCGACCGCGATGGCCATGGCGAAGCCGGCGGCGAGTTCCCCGGCGAGTTCGGCATCCCCGGTTTCGATCAGCGCCACGCCCGACGGCATGCCGCGCACCGATGGCAGGGCGCTGGTGGCGGCGAGCGCCGTGCCCAGGGGGAGATCCCCGAGGTCGGCCTCCACCGTGACGTAGCGCCGGCGGTCGTAGCGGTCGATCCGGGTCGGCCCGCTGGCGACCGACAGCGTCGCGACGCTGGACAGCGGCACCAGCGCGCCGCCGCGCCCGCTCACCCGCAGGCTGCCCAGCGCCTCGAGGTCGTGGCGCGCCGCCGCGGCGACCCGCACCCGGATGAAGACGCGGCGGGTGTCGAGGTTCAGCCGGGCGACCTGGGAATCGTGGTCGCCGCTGGTGGCGATGCGGACGGTCTCGGCGATGGCCGCGGTGGTGACCCCCCGTTCGGCGGCCTGCCGGGGGTCCGGCCGGACACGGATCTCCGGCCGCTCCAGGCTGGCGGTGGAGGCGATGTTCGACAGGCCGTCGACGCCCCGCAGCTCGCGCGCCAGGGCGCGGGCGCTGGTGATCAGCGCCACCTCGTTGGCGCTGGCCAGGATCAGCTCCAGCTTGGTGCCGACCCCCTCGCCTACGGCGAAGCGGGCGCCCGGCACGCGCTCCAGGGCGACGCGCGCGGCGGCCTCGACCTCGCCCTGGCGGGGCCGCGCGTCGCGCGGGGCCAGCGTCAGGGTCAGGGTTCCCGTGCGCACCTCGCCCCCGGCGCTTCCGCCGCCGCCCGAGCGCACCGCCTCGCCGGCGGTGGCGAACACGCTGGCGACGCCGGGGAGGCCGGTGAGCACGGCGCGCGCCGCCTCGGCCGTCGCCAGGCTGCTCTCCAGCGCGCTGCCGGGTGGCAGTTCGAAGCCCACCGACACGTAGCCGCCGTCCGCCGGCGGGATCAGCCCGCGGGGGATCAGCGGCAGGAGGGCCAGCGAGGCGGCGAAGAAGGCGACGGCGCCGCCGAGGGTGACCGCCCGGTGGGCGAGGCACCAGCGCACGGTGGCGAGGTAGCGCCGCATCGCCCGGCCGTCGCCCGGCCCGTCCGCGGCGTGGCCGACCAGGAGGTGGGCCGCCATCATCGGTGTCAGCAGGCGGGCGACCAGAAGCGACGCCAGCACGGCGATCACCGCGGTCCAGCCGAACTGCTGGAACAGCAGGCCCGGCACGCCGCTCATGAAGGCGGTCGGCAGGAACACCACCACCAGGCACAAGGTGGTCGCGATCACGGCGAGCGCGATCTCCGTCACCGCGTCGGCGGTGGCCTGCAGGATCGGCTTGCCGGCGCGGCGGTGGCGCTCGATGTTCTCGATCTCGACGATGGCGTCGTCGACCAGGATGCCCACGACCACCGCCAGCGCCAGCAGGGTCAGTGTGTTGAGTGAGTAGTCGAGCAGCGCCATCGCCGCGAAGGCGGGCAGGATCGACAGCGGCAGGGCGGCGGCGGCGATGAGCGTCGACCGCCAGTCGCGAAGGAACCACCAGACCACCAGGACGGCGAGGGCGGCGCCCTCGTACAGCATGTCCATGGAGCCCCGGTACTGCTCCAGCGTGTCGGCGACCGTGCCCGACACCAGCGAGACCCGCAGGCCGGGTTCGGTGTCCGACAGCGACTCCAGGACCCGGCCCACGCCCTCGGCGATGCCCACATCGTCGTGGCCCCTGGCGCGGTAGACCTTGAACCCGACGACGGGAACGCCGTTGTGCAGCGCCGCCTGGGTGCGGTCGGCGATGGCGTCGCCGACGCCGGCGACCTGGTCAAGGCGGAGGTGCCGCCCGTCGGCCAGGACGATCGGCAAGGCGGCGAGATCGGCGGCCCGCGGCACGGTGGCCACGGTGCGCACGGACTGTTCCGCGCCGCCCAGCTGGCCGCGGCCGCCCGAGGCGTCCTGCTGGGTCTGCCGCAACGCCCGCGACACGTCGCCGATGGTGGCGCCCAGGGCGGCGAGGCGCACCGGGTCGGCATCGACGCGCACCTCGCGCTGGACGCCGCCGACCCGCTCGAAGCGGCCCACGCCCGGCACCGCGACCACCGCCTTGGCGATGGCGTCGTCGACGAACCACGACAGCGCCTCCTCGTCCATCCGGTCGGACGCGACGGAGAACACCAGGATCGGGCGGTTGCCGATGGTGACCGCACTCACCGCCGGTTCGCGCAGGTCGGCCGGCAGGTCCGAGCGCACGCGGTCGATGGCGTCCTTGGTGTCGATCAGCGCGTCCGACAGCCGCGTCTCCAGGGCGAACTCCACGTCGAACGCCACCTGGCCGTCGGTGACGGCGGTGCGGATGTGCTTCAACCCGGCGAGGGTGGCAAGGGAATCCTCGACCGGCCGCGCCACCTCGGTTTCCAGCTGGGCGGGGGCGGCGCCGGGCTGGCTCAGGGTCACGCTGACCCGGGGCAGGTCGAGGTCGGGCAGCCGCTGGATCGGCAGGGAGCGGAATCCCCACAGCCCGGCCAGCGTCAGCAGGACGAACAGGAGGATGGCCGGGGCGGGGTTGCGGATGGACCAGGTGGCGAGGTTCATGGCCGGATCCCCCCGTCCCCGGAGACCGGGGTCCCGGCGACCTGGTTCCCGGCAGCCGCGACGGCCGGCCCGGGGTCGACGATCCGCACGACGTCGCCGTCGTCGAGAAAGCCGGCGCCGCGGACCGCCAGGAGGTCGGCCTCGGCGAGGCCGTCGACGATCTCCACCTCGTCGTCGCGGCGGCGGCCGGTGGTGACGGGGCGCAGCGACACGGTGGCGGCGTCGGCCCCGCCGTCCAGCGCGGCCACGTAGGCGCGGCCGTCGCGGATCACCACGCTCTGCGCGGCAACCGCCAGGGCCGGGCTCCGGCCGAGGGTGATGCGGCCGTCGGCGTACATGCCGGCGCGGGCCCTCGCGCCCGGCGCGAGGTCGGCGTACACGGTGCCCAGCCGCGACCGCTCGTCCAGGGTCGGCGCGACCTGCCGCACGGTGGCGGTGGTCCGGCTGCCGTCCGGCAGGGCCAGCTCGACGCCCTGGCCGGGGGCGACCCGGGCGAGCTGGGCGGCGGTCAGTTCGCCGCGCCACTCCAGCCGGCTCTGGCGGATGACCCGGAAGAGCTCCTGGCCGACCGGCACCACGGCGCCCAGCGTGGCGCTGCGCGCGGAGATCACCCCGTCGTCGGGGGCGACCACCGCGGTGTGGGCGAGCTGGAGCCGTTTGGCGGCGAGCTGGGCCGCGGTGATGCGCGCCCGTGTGTCGTGCTCGAGGAGATCCTTGTCGCTGATGTTGCCCCGGCGCTCCAGCATGAGGGCGCGGCGGCGGTCGGCCTCGGCCTGGTCGTGGCTGGCCGCCAGTTGGGCCTCCTCGGCGCGCAGCAGGGCGGGGTCGAACCGTGCGAGCACCTGGCCCTTGGCGACACGGTCCCCCACGTTCACCGCCACGTCCACCAGCCGGTAGCCGCCGATCTGGGCGCCGACGCTGGCCTCCTGCCAGGCGGCGATGGCGCCCGACGCGGCGATCGTCACCGGCCACGGCGCCCGGCGCGGCGGCGCCGCGGTGACGGTCAGCGCCGGCCGGGGCGGCGTCCCCGCGCCCGCGGCCGGCGGCGGAGCGCCGGGGCCCTCGACGGCGACGATCCCGGCCGCCACGCCCAGCGCGACGCCGAACCCGACCCCCGCCAGGAACAGGGCGCCGGGGCGGCGGCGACGGTCCAGGGCCGCGGTGTGCGGGGCCGCCGGTCGGGGTGCGCGGCAGGTCATGCCTGTCTCTCCAGCTCGTGAGTCCTCGGCGGAGGATCGGCTGGCGGCATTGCGGAAGTCTGGCGTGAATCACGCCCCCGGCGCTGCCCGGACGGGGCCGCCGCCGTGGCGGCGCTGGTCAGCTCGCCCGGCCACCGTCCCCGGGGGCGATTCGACCGTCACGTCGGTGCGTGTTCCGGAGAGAATGACCTCGACTATGTTCTCGACCTCGGCGTTGCGCGGGTCGAAGCAGCCCAGATACACCCGGTCCTGTTCGTCCGCGTGCGCGTGCCGATCGGCAACGCCGCGCCGTAAGATGTCCAAGGTTTGCGGATCGGCCAGCCACGGGATGATCGCGCCCGAGGAGGGGGGGGGGGCGACGGCCATGTCCGGTTCGATCCGGAGCCCGGTGTCCCGGTGCTGCAACAGCGCCGCCGCAAGCCGGTCCTGGCGGTCGATGTCGGTGGCGCAGCGGGCCGCGGTGCAGTAGCAAATCGTCATGAATCCGCGGACGTCGCCGACATGGGCGTTCAGCAGTCTCATCAGATCGTCGCGCCCGGCCTCGGCCAGACGCCGTTCAAGGGAGGGCACGGCGCGGCGGGCCTGGTCCAGATCCGTGCGCAGATGGGGGGCAAGGATCGGGGCGAGATGGCGCCAGGCACCGGACAGGGTGTGGTCGAACACACGGTTGCCGTAGCGTGTTTCCAGTTCGGCAACGGAGCGCACCGTTTCGTCGAGTTGCCGGAACACGTGCGCCAGCAACGACCCCTCGCCGCTCTCCCACCCGCCGTGACGGTATGTGGCGAACTGGTCGATCAGGCGTTGAGCGGTGCGCTCGGGCGCCGGCGAGGCGGTGCCATAGGCCAGCCCGGCAATGTCGAACGCGGCCTGGCGCAGGACACGGCTGTCCGAGAGCCTGATCCTGGCCAAGCGCTGCGCCAGGGCCTCCCACGCCTCCATCAGCATGCGCGAACGGACGTCCTCCGAGGCGACGGGACCGGTTGCCCGGGCGAGGGACGATGCGGCGTCGAGGTGGCGGACAACACGGGCCGCCACGTCTTCGGTCAGGTCGTCGGCGCCAAGGCGCTCGGCGGCCTGGGTGAGGTTGTGCAAAAGGCCACAGCCGCGCAAGCCGCGCACATAGGCGTCCAGGTCGCCGCCCGGGCTGGCAAACACCGGGCGCAGCGCGTCCAGCATGTCCTCCTGATAGCCCGCCAGACCGACGAAGCGACGCGCCGTGCGATCGCCATCGGGCGCCACGACGAAATAGGTGGCGGGGGAGCGTTGGACGCGGCCTTCCGCCTCGTCGCGCTCCACCGGGATCGGCTTCTTTCCGTCGTCATTGGTGAAGAAGAGAACATACGGGAGCAGCGCCTCGTTGAGCGATGGCTCGGTGTTCTGCTGATCGAAGGTGATGAAGAACGGGATTTCCGGGGTCGAGGCGACGATCAGAAGCGGAACCAGATCCTCGATCGTCAGGCGGCGGTCGCGCAGGCCGTCGACCAGCGAACGCGGTGGCGCCTTCCCGGGCTCGCCCCTCAGCCCGAACAGCACAGTCCCGTCGTCCTGATCGGCCGTCGGCGTGGCAAGCGGGGCGGTGTCGGCGCCCGCACACACCAGAAGTTCGATGTCGACCGCAGGTCGAGGGCGAGAGGGGAGCGGTGCCGGATCGCGCCAGGGACGCAGCAGTCCCGCCACCATGTGCGACGTCTGGCGGATCGGCACGATCACACAGAGGGCTTGTTCCGGTGGTCGCCGGTCGAGCACAGCATGCAGAACCTCAAGATCCTCGTCCAGCCACAGGGCGGGGTCGTGCAGAACGAGCAGCCCCAGGGCCTGGTTCGACCCACCGAACAGGCGCTTGCCGACCCAGCGGGCCGATGCGATCGGTTCGCGTCCCCTTAGAAGAGAGGCGATCGAGAATCCCAAGGCCGCTGTTGCCGCTTCATAGACGCGGGCGGGCAAGGTGATCTGGAGTATGTGGGGCAGGGCGCGATTGGCGATCAGCGCGGGCACGGCGAGCAGCAGGCACAAGGCGGGAAGGAGAGCCTCCGGCGCGCGCAGCGCGAAGTGCTGCACGGCGCCGGGCAGATCCATGGCCGACCCCTCGAAGCCAGCCCAATGCCCGAGCATTGCGAGGACCGCGCACAAGCCGGCAAGCGACGCCATCAGCTCCAGGAACGGAACCGGGCGCAGGCACAGGGCGAGCCGCGCCAGCCATCGGTTTCCCGTTCCCAGAACCTCGCGCTGAAACAGAGGAAACTCGGGACGCGCGCCGGCCAGGGCGCCCGTCACGCGGGCGGCGCAGTCCACGACGAGCGGTGCCCCGACACCCCACCCCTTTCGGTCGTAAGCGCGGAACACGGCGTGGGCCGCGGGGCTCGTCGCCATCAAGCCCGCCTCGTGTCCGTGTGCCGCCTGCCGGATGTGTTCCAGGTCTCGGTTCAGACCCTCCAGCGGATCGGCCGAGGCGCCGGTGAGGACGCCGATGATCAGCGGGCGGGGCTGCGGCGCCCCTGCGTTGGCACGCGCGTAGTCCCAGATCCGGCCGTTCAGTGTCGCTTGCCCCGTCGCCAGAAACGTGAAGTTCGACGCGCCGTCCTCGTCCAGGCGGAACGCTTGCCCCGCCGCCGCCGGGCTGCGGCCGGTGGATCGGGTCGGCGCGGCGAATGTGAGGCCTGGAACAACCGCGCTCGGCGTTCCGGATGGGGGCGGGTCGTGCCATGTCCTGCCCCCCCATGCCGACGCGAGGCAACGGGAGCAGCCGGACCCCAGGACGAACCGGGCGAGTGCCGCACCGTCCGTCACGCCCAGCCGTTCCAGCCGCTCCAGCATCGCGTCGATGCCCGCCTGTTTCGAGCGCCGCTCCCCGGCTCCCGGGTCGGGCAGGGTGGCCAGGGCGGATTGCGGCGGCGTCCAGGGCGTATCGGGCGCGTCCGGATGGGGCAGGAGTGACGGGTTGCCGTTGTCCCAGACCCGGTTGCGCCGGACGGCCGGAAGGTCCGCCCCGGGAGCCCAGAACCCCGACTTCGTGTTGTTGTCACAGGTGTTGCCAATGACGTCGGCCCGCGACGGCTCGCGCGGACTTTTCTCGTCTCTCTGGAGAGCGATCCCGCTGTGGCCGTTGGCCCAGCATTCGTTGCCCTCGATCGCCTCGGACTCGCTTGATGCCAGGAGGATGCCGGAATACCTGTTGTCATGGCAGAGGTTGTTGCGGACGGGCGCCCGCGACGGCGTGTCCGGACTGCTGCTGTCCCGGCCGAGGTGTATTCCGCTGTGGCTGTTGCCCCAGCATTCGTTGCCGTCGATCGCCCCGGACTCGCTCGAACCGAGAATGATTCCGCACTCCCCCTGGTCATGGCACCGGTTGTTCCGGATGGGGCCCCGCGATGGCGCGTCCGGACTTTTTTTGCTTTCCCGGTGGAAGTGTATGCCGCTGAGGCTGTTGGCCCAGCATTCGTTGCCCTCGATCGCCTCGGACTCGCTCGACGCCAGGAGGATGCCCGAAAGTTTGTTCTCATGGCATCGGTTGTTGTGGATCGGTGCGCGCGACGGTTCGCGCGGACTTTTCTCGTCCCTATTGAGAGCGATCCCGCTGTGGCCGTTGGCCCAGCATTCGTTGCCCTCGATCGCCTCGGACTCGCTCGAAAACAGGACGACGCCGCACTCCGCCTGGTCGTGGCATCGGTTGTTGCGGATGGGGGCCTGCGACGGCGCGTCCGGGCTCTGGCCGTCCCGGTTGAGGTGTATTCCGCTGAGGCTGTTGGCCCAGCACTCGTTGCCCTCGATCGCCTCGGACTCGCTCGACGACAGGAGGATGCCGGTGCTCTTGTTCTCATGGCACCGGTTGTTGAGGATCGGCGCGCGCGACGGCTCGCCTGGACTTCTCTCGTCCCGCTGGAGAGCGATTCCGCTGAGGCTGTTGGCCCAGCACTCGTTGCCGTCGATCGCCTCGGACTCGCTCGACGACAGGAGGATGCCGGTGTTCTTGTTCTCATGGCACCGGTTGTTGAGGATCGGCGCGCGCGACGGATCGCCTGGACTTCTCTCGTCCCGCTGGAGAGCGATTCCGCAGAGGCTGTTGGCCCAGCACTCGTTGCCGTCGATCGCCTGGGACTCGCTCGACGACAGGAGGATGCCGGTGTTCTTGTTCTCATGGCACCGGTTCTCGCGGATGGATGCCCGCGACGGCGCGTCCGGGCTCCGGCCGTCCCGGGTCAGGAGTATTCCGCTGAGTCCATTGCCCCAGCATTCGTTGCCGTCGATGGCTTCGGACTCGCTCGACGACAGGGCGACGCCGAATTTGCTGTTTCCATGGCATCGGTTGTTGTGGATCGGTGCCCGTGACGGTTCGTGCGGACTTTTCTCGTCCCGCTGGAGCGCGATCCCGCTGAGGCTGTTGGCCCAGCACTCGTTGCCCTCGATCGCGTCGGACTCGCTCGAGAACAGGATGATGCCGCACTCCGCCTGGTCGTGGCAGCGGTTGTTGCGGATCCGCGCAAGCGACGGCGCATCCGGGCTCAGCGCGTTCCGGGTCAACAGGATTCCACTCAGCCTATTGCCCCAGCACTCGTTGCCCTCGATGGCGTCAGACGTGCTTGAAGACAAGACGATGCCGAATTCCCTGTTCCCATGACATTTGTTGTCGCGGATGGATGCCCGTGACGGCTCGTGCGGGCTTTTCTCGTCCCGCTGGAGAGCGATCCCGCTGACCCCGTTGCCCCAGCATGCGTTGCCGTCGATCGCCTCGGACCCGCTCGAGAACAGGATGATGCCACACTGCGCCTGATCATGGCATCGGTTGTTGCGGATGGGGGCCTGCGACGGCGTGTCCGGGCTCAGGTCGTCCCGGGTCAACAATATTCCGCTGAGTCCATTGCCCCAGCACTCGTTGCCCTCGATGGCGTCGGACCAGCTCGAAGACAAGATGATGCCGAACCCCCCGTTCATATGGCATCGGTTGTTGCGGATGGAGGCCCGTGACGGCTCGTGCGGGCTTTTCTCGTCCCGCTGGAGAGCGATCCCGCTGACCCCGTTGTCCCAGCATTCGTTCCCTTCGATGGCCTCGGCCTCGCCCGATGACAGGAGGATGCCGAATTCTCTGTTCTGATGACAGAGGTTGCCAATGATCCGCGCGGAGGACGGACGCGGTGCGTCTGATCGCGCCGGAACGAGGGAGATGCCGTGGCGCGCCGTCGAGATGTCGTTCTGAACGATCCGCGCCCGCGACCCCTGCAGGCGAATCCCGGAATGCCCGGAAAACGCAATGCGGCAGTGTTCCACGACGCACTGGTCGCCATCATGCAGGAAAATCCCATGAATCGTCTCGCCCTCGTCGCCGACACCGGAAAGGTCCAGCCTGCGCAAGACCACGTTCCGTGATCGGGTGACAACCACAAGGCCGGAGTCCGTACCGGTGGGATCGCCGTCCGGCGCATTCTCTCTGAAAGGTTGCCCGTCCGGTGGTTTGGTTCGAACGGAACGGTCTCCCGTTTCGAGGCGCAGATCCTCGACCCCGCCACCATCGGCCTCATGCAGGCGGATCAGGGGGAAGGAGGCGTGGCGACGCAGCACGGTGCCGGCCATGCCGGCCAGGGTGACGCCGCCGGGGACCGACAGCGTGCCCTCCCCTTCGTACACACCGGGGCGCAGCCGGACGACATCGCCGTCTCGGGCAGCGGCCAATGCCGATTCCACACCCTTCCATCCGTCGCTTTCGATGCACAAGAACTCGCTCATCGTCAGGACGCCTTCCCCTCTCCTAGGAAGGTAGGATACAAGGACATTGCGTCGATGTCTGCCGAGCGCTGCTGTTTTTTCTACCGATCCGGAGCGACGACCACGCGTTGCCCGGGATGGTGGGCTTCCAGGGGGGAGATCGTCAATCCGCCGGACGGGGTTGTCTTCGATGGCGACGGGGGAATGGGATCGTCGGCGCGGGCGTCAGGGCGCGCTCAGGGCGCCACCCGGCGTGCCCGACGCCCCGGTCTCTCAGTCCTGCGGTCCCGGTCCCTGGCGGCCCTTCTTGACCTCGGACCGCTTGGACTTTCCCTCCAGCCGGCGCTGCTTCGATCCCAGGGTCGGCCTGGTCGGGCGGCGGGTCTTGGGCACCACGGTGGCGTCGCGGATCAGGTCGATCAGGCGCTCGCGCACGTCCTCGCGGTTGCGCATCTGCGAGCGGTAACTGTCGCCGACCAGGATCAGCACGCCTTCGTTGGTCATGCGGGAGCCGGCCAGGCGCACGAGCCTGGCCTTGACGTCCGTGGGGATGTTCGGGGACGCCGCCACGTCGAAGCGGAGCTGGACGGCGGAGGACGTCTTGTTGACGTGCTGGCCGCCGGGCCCGGAGGCGCGCACGAACTCCTCCTGGAGTTCGCCTTCGTCCAGAGATATGCGGTGGGTGACGCGGATCATGATGCCGTCACCCTAACCGGGATCGCGCCGTGCGCCAGCGAAAAGTGCGGGCGGGGTGGCGCCCGCGGCGGGGCGCCACCCCTCCCGGCGGCCCCGCGGCGGTCAGCGCCGGCCGGCCACCGTGCCGGCGGGGAAGGGCCCCTCGTACCGCGGCGCGCTCAGCGCGGTCATGGCCCGGAACAGGCGGCCTACGGCGCCGCGGATGCACAGGGCCCGCTCGCGCTCGGCCTGGCGCTGGATCGCCTGGATCTCTTCGGGGGTCGGGAAGCTGGAAAACTCGGGATGGGTGATCATCGGTACTCTCCTCCTCATGACAACGAGAAGGCGTCCCTCCCAGGGACGGTGTTGTGCGTTGCAGCAAGAATGGGCCCGGCGGGGGGCGCGATCAAGGCCCATCGGTGGATAGGGCAGCATGGCTGACCCGCATCACAGGTATCAGGAAAACAAGCGTTTTCAACGGTCAAAATGGAAGGCGCCGATGGTTGGCCGGACCCGCGGATGGTGGTGGCGATGGTCTGCTGCACCGCAGCATGGGGCGTCAGTCGCGGGCCAGGGCGACCACCGGGTCGAGGCGGGCGGCGTTGCGTGCCGGGGCGAAGCCGAACAGCACGCCGATGACGGTGGAGCAGACCACCGCGGCGACGATGGAGGTGCCGGAGTAGACCAGGCTGAAACTCGACACCAGGGCGTTGAAGGCGGCGCCGAAGCCCAGCGCCGCGCCGATGCCCAGCAGGCCGCCGGCCAGGCACAGCAGCACCGCCTCGATGAGGAACTGCTGGAGGATGTCGCTGCGGCGTGCGCCCACCGCCATCCGCACGCCGATCTCGTTGATCCGCTCCGACACCGAGACCAGCATGATGTTCATCACCCCGATCCCGCCGACCACCAGCGAGATCACGGCGATGGCGGCGATCAGCAGGGTCAGGGTCTCGGTGGTGCTGGTGATGGTCTGGCGGATGTCGTCGGTGTTGAGGATGAAGAAGTCCCTGGTGCCGTGGCGGCGCTCCAGCAGGGCGGTCACCGCCTGCTCGGCCAGGTCCATGGCGGTGTCGTCGGCCACCCGGACGGCGATGCTGCGCAGGGTGTCGCTGCCCAGCATCCGCGCCTGCACGGTGGTGTAGGGCAGGTAGACCGACAGGTTCTGGCTGCCGCCGAAGCCGCCCTGCTGCGCTTTGGCGACGCCGACGATCCGCACCGGGACGCGGCCGATCAGCAGGGTCCGGCCGAGGGCGGCGCCGGCCTGGCCGCCGAACAGGGCCTGGCGCGTGTTCTCGTCGATCACCGCCTCTTGGGCCAGCGTGCGCACGCCGCGGGCGTCGAAGACGCGGCCCTCCAGCAGGGTGGTGCCCTTGGCCTCGAAATACTGGGCGCCGACGCCGCTGACCTGGGCGTTGGCCTCGGTGGCGCCGAAGCGGACGGTGCTGGCGGTCGACACGGTCGGCGTCACGGCGGCCAGGTAGGGCTGGCGCGCCAGCTCGTCGGCGTCGCCCACCACCAGGGTGCGCACCTTGCCCGAACGGACGTCGCCGAAGCTGCGGCCGGGGAAGACCTCCAGGGTGTTGGTGCCGAGGCCGCGGATGTCCGACAGCACCCGCTGGCGCGACCCCTCGCCCAGGGCCACCACGCACACCACCGACGCGATGCCGATGACGATGCCGAGCATGGTGAGGAAGGCGCGCATGCGCCGTGCCGCCATCGACCGCAGGGCCATCGCGAAGGCCTCGCGAAAGCGCCCTGCGGCGGCGCCCAGCGTGCCGGTCCGGCCGGCCGGGGGCGCCGGCCGCGGCGTGGCCGGCCGATCAGGCGTGACGGACGGGCCGGGCGTGACCGACGGGCCGGGTTCGCGCGCGGTGCGCCGGTCGGACCGGATGGCGCCGTCGGCGATCTCCACGACGCGGTTGGCGTGGGCGGCGATGGCCGGGTCATGGGTGACGACGATGATCGTCGTTCCCTCGGCGTGCAGCTCCTTGAGGATGCGCAGCACCTCCTCGCCGCTGTGGCTGTCCAGCGCGCCGGTCGGTTCGTCGGCCAGGATGACCTGGGCGCCATTGACCAGGGCGCGGGCGATCGACACGCGCTGCTGCTGGCCGCCGGAGAGCTGGTTGGGCCGGTGGCCGGTGCGGTCTTCGAGGCCGAGCCGGCGCAGCAGGGCGGCGGCGCGGGCGTGGCGCTCCCGGGGGGGCTGGCCGGCGTAGATCGCCGGCACCTCCACGTTGCCCAGCGCCGTCAGCTCCGGCAGCAGGTGGTAGCGCTGGAAGATGAAGCCGAAATGCTCGCGGCGCAGCCGTGCCAGCTCGTCGGGGCCGAGGCTGGCGGTCTCCCGCCCGGCGATGCGGTAGCTGCCCCGGGTCGGCCGGTCGAGGCCGCCGAGGATGTTCATCAGCGTGGACTTGCCCGACCCCGAGGCGCCGATGATGGCGACCATCTCGCCGGCCTCGATGGTCAGGTCGACCCCCTTCAGCGCGGCGATGGTGCCCTCGCCGGACGGAAACTCCCGCCACAGGTCGCTGAGCGCGATCAGCGCCGGACGGGTCGCGGGGCGGGCCGTCGTGCCACCGGCGTCCATGCCCTAGAACCCCAGCGGCGAGGGCGGGCCGCGGCGGGTGCCGCCGCCCGCGGCCCCGGCGAGACGCGCGGTGACCACCCGCTCGCCCTCCTTCAGGCCGGACCGCACCTCGGCCGTGACCATGTCGTTCAGCCCGATCTCGACGGTGCGCGGCTCCGTCGCGCCGTCCGGCCGGAGCACCTGCACGGTGTGCCGCCCCTGGGCGTCGCGGGCGCCCAGGGCCGCGGAGGGGATGGTGAGCACCCCCTTGGCCGTGCCGACGACGATGTGCACCTGGGCGGTCATGTAGGTGCGCAGCTGGCGCCCCGGGTTGGGCACGTCGAACACGCCGATGTAGTAGATCGCCGCGGAGGTGGAGGTCGAGCTGGTGGTGCGGCTGCTGGTGCCGCTGGCCGAGGCGATGCTGCTGTCGCTGACCACCGATTCCGGGGCCGGCTCGATCGCCCCGAGTGTCGCCTCGTAGCGCTGGTCGGGAGCGCCGAGGATGGTGAAGTAGACGGGCTGCCCGGGGGTCACGCGGACCACGTCGGCCTCGGAGATCTCCGCCCGCACCGTCATGGTGTCGAGCTGGCCCAGCACCACCATGGTCGGCGCCGACTGCACGGCGTTGACGGTCTGGCCCTCCTGGGTCACCACCGCCAGCACCGTACCGTCGATGGGCGCGGTGATGCGGGTGTGGCCGAGGTCGGTGCGGGCGATCTCCACCGCCACCTCGGCCTCGGCGATTCGCGCGTCGAGGGCGTCGATCTGGGCGCGCACGGTCTCCACCTCGGCCTCGGCGGCCTCGAAATCGGCTTGCGACACGTTGCGCTGGCGCACCAGCCGCTGCTGGCGCTCCAGCGCCAGCTCCGCCTTGGTCAGCAGGGCGACCCGCTCGGCGCGCTGGGCCCGCACGTTGGCGAGCTGCGCCTCGGCGGTGCGCACGCGGTTCTGCTGTTCGACCGAATCGATGGCGGCCAGCGGGTCGCCGGCGCGGACGTCGTCGCCCACCGCCACCGCGACGCCGGTGACCCGGCCGGACACCTGGGCGCCGACGGCGACCAGGCGCGACGGCTTCAGCATGCCACTGGCCAGCACCGTCTCCTCGATGTCGCCGACGGTCACCGGGGCGGTCATCACATCGGCCGCCGCCGTCGCTGCCGGCCCGTCGCCGGTGCCCGCACCCTCGATCGCCGCCGCCGCCGCCGCGATGCCGAGCACCGTGGCCACCGCCAGCGTGATGATGGTCCGTTTGCGCGCCATGCCTGCCCTCACTCCTCGATACCCGTCCCGGTCCAGCGACCGCGGACCGCCCGAAGATGGGGGTCCGGGTCATAGGTCGCAACGCCCGGGGCAACCCGATCGATGGTCAGCGCGCCGGTGGCGGCGAGCAGCCGGAATCCGGCGGCCAGCGCGTCGTGGCGGGCCTCCACCAGCCCGACCCGGGCCTCCAGCAGCTCCTGCTCCTGGTCCAGCACGTCGAGCAGGGTGCGCGCGCCGACCGCCGCCTCCTCGGTCACGCCGTGCAGCGCCGCCTCGGCGGCGGCGATCCGGGTGCGGGAGAAGCGGATGGTGGCGCGCGCCGTCTGCACCCCCTCCCAGGCGGTGACCGCGTCCCGGGTCGCCGCGCGCCGCGCCTCGTCGGCCAGCAGGCGCAGGCGGGCGGCGGTGTGCTTGGCCTCGCGCACCCGCGCCTCGGGCAGCCCCGCCTGGTAGAGGGGTATGGTCGCCCGCACCGACAGCGACAGGCTGTCGGTGCGCTCATAGGTCACGCCGTCGGACTGCCCGGGGTCGTAGGTCCGCCCGGCGCTGGCCGCGGCGCTCACCGACGGCAGCAGGGCGCCGGCGCGCTGGTCGGCGGTGTGGCGCTGCGCCGCCTCCTCGTGCCGGGCGGCGACCACCTCGGGGTGGTCGGTGCCGGCCCGGGCGACCGCCGCGTCGAGGGTGTCGGGCAACGGCAGCGCCAAGTCCGGCTGGGCCAGCGGCCCGGGCCGGTCGCCGACCACCCGGGCGTAGGTGGCCCGGCTGGTTTCCAGCGTGCCCTCGGCCGCGATGCGGGCGGCGGTCGCCTCGGCGATGCGGGACTCCGCCTGGGCCACGTCCGTGACGGTGTACTCGCCCACCCGGCGGCGCTGGCGGGCGGCGTCGAGCTGCCGCTCGAGCACCCGTTCGTTGCTGGCGCGCAGATCGAGGATCTGCTGGTTGCGCACGACGTTGAGGTAGGCGGTCGCCGCGTCCAGGAGGACGGTCTGCTCGACGCCGCGCAGGGTGGCGCGGCCGGCCTCGGCGGTGCGCTCGGCGCGCCGCACGTCGGGCGCCACCGCGGCGTCGAACAGCGGCTGGGCGGCGCTGACCGTCAGCGCCTTGGGGGTGCTGGCGGTGCGCACCCGGGTGCCGCCGGCATACCGCGTGTCGGCGGCCTCGCGGCCGGTCGACAGCGTCGCCTGCGCCGTCGGCCGGTAGCCCGCCAGCGCCTGGGGGACCTGCTCGTCCACGGCGCGCAGGCGGGCGCGGGCGGCGGCCAGGGTCGGGCTGGTGGCGTACGTCTGGGCGAGGGCGTCGGCCAGCGACTGGGCCGACGCCGGGGCCGGGGCCAGCCCCAGCCCCAGCCCCAGCCCCAGCCCCAGGAGGAGGGCGCCGCCGATCGCCCTGGACAGGATGCGGCACGACCGCCGGTCGTGCCGTCGTTGGCTGCTTGGCATGGTCACCGCTGTTGCAATGGATGGCGTCAGGTCATGTCACCGCTGGTACGGGGCGGGCGGGCGGATCCCGGCGGCGGCGTGGGAAAAAATTTCAGCGCCTGCTTCCGCCGTGCCGGCCGTGCCATCGGTGATGTCACCCCGAGAAGGACCCCCGGCGATGCGCACCGACGATGCCGACACCATGATGGGCAACATGCTGCTGCACGTGAACCTGCTGGCCATGCGGGCCCTGCTGGTCAAGCTGATGGAGGAGGTGTTCCGGGCCTCCGGCGACCCCGCGGGCATGGCCGACGACTGGCTGCGGGTGTTCGACCTGTCGGCCCGCAAGATGACCTTCCCCGACGCGGCCCCGGAATGGAGCGACCTCGCCGCCCAGGAGTTCCACGACATCCTGCTGCAGACCATCCACCATGCCCGCGGCCTGGCCGTGACGCGGCCCGCCGCCGACCGCGCGCCGCGCGCCGCCGCCTGACCGGCGCCGCCTGACCGGCGCTCACCGCGGGCGGGCGGCCAGCAGCAGGGCGCCGTGGCCGGGCAGGGTCCAGGGCCCGTTCTCGGCCAGCGGCGGCGTGCCGACGCCCCCGTAGGCCGGGTCCTCGCTCGACCACACCAGCGCCCAGCGGCGGCGGGCGGGGGGCGCCAGCAGCGGCTCGGGCATCGGCTCCAGCGGCAGGTCCAGGCCGAGGTTGACCAGCAGCAGGCGGTCGTCGTCGGCCGGCCCGAACACGCGCACCACGAAGGCCTGCTCCCCCAGGACCGCGCCGTCGCGGCCGCCGGTGCCGCGGGTGCGGAGGGCCGGGTCCTCGCGGCGCAGGCGCAGCAGGTCGCGGTGCATGTCCCAGACGGGCCGGTTGCGCTCGCGTTCGCCGTGGTCGAGCGCGCAGCGCCGGAAGGTCTCCGGGTCGCCGGGGGCGGTGCCATGGCATTGCGTCGCGGCGCGGCCCAGGCTGGGGAATTGCGCCAGGAAGGCGGCCCGCCCCTCGGCCACCCGGGCCGCCAGATCCGGCTCGTGGTCGGCGAAGTAGAGGAAGGGGGCCGAGGCCGCGAATTCCTGGCCCTGGAACAGCATGGGCGTGCCGGGGCCGAGCAGCAGCAACGCCGTCAACGCGCGCCAGCAGCCGGGGGCGGCCAGGGCGTGGCCGCGCTGGCCACCGCCGGAGTTGGCGATCTGGTCGTGGTTCTGCAGGAAACCGACGAACGCCGCGGGCGGCACCCCGCGGGTCGGCGTGCCGCGGGGCTGCGTCTGCCAGCGGTACCACTGGCCCTGGTAGAGGAATCCGTGCTTCAGCGCCGACACGAATTCCTGCGGCCGGCCGCGGTGGTCGCTGTAGTAGGCCTCGTTGCGGCCGGTCAGCGCGACCATGGCGCTGTGATGGAAATCGTCGTTCCACAGGGCGTCGAGGCCGCAGCCGCCGGCCGGGAAGGGGCGCAGCAGGGTGCCGTCCTGGGGCTCGTTCTCGCCGATCACCAGGGTGGCGCGGCCGGCCGCGGCCCGCGCCACGGCGCGGCGGATCTCCGCCAGGATGTGCGGCGTGGAACGGTCGACGATCTGCTGGGTGGCGTCCAGGCGCAGCCCGTCGAGGTGGAACTCCTCGATCCAGTAGGCGGCGTTGGCCAGGACGAACGCGCGCACCGGGCCGCTGTCGGGGCCGTCGAAGTTGACGGCGTCCCCCCATTCGTTGTCGTAGCGGTCGGTGGTGTAGGCGTCGGAGAAGCGGGGCAGAACGTTGCCGGCGGGGCCGAAGTGGTTGTAGACGACGTCGAGGATGACCGCCAGGCCGTGGCCGTGGGCGCGGTCGACGAACCGGCGCATGGCATCGGGGTCGCCGTAGAGCTGGGTCGGCGCGAACAGCCCGACCCCGTCGTAGCCCCACCCGAAGCGCCCGGGGAAGGCCGCCACCGGCATCACCTCCAGCACCGTGACGCCGAGGGCGGCGAGGGCGGGAAGCTGCTCCGCCGCGGCGTCCCAGGTGCCCTCCGGCATGAACGTCCCGATGTGCATTTCGTAGAGCACCGCCTCCTCGATGGTCCGGCCGAGCCAGGCCTGGTCGGTCCACGCGAAGCGGGTGGGGTCGACGACGGCGGACAGGCCGTGCGGCCCGTCGGGCTGGAAGCGCGATGCGGGATCGGGCAGCGGCGGGCCGGCGCCGTCGAGGCGGAAGCCGTAGCGCGTCCCGGGCTCCAGGCCGTCGACCACCGCGCAGGCATGGCCGTCGCCTTCCACCGTCAGCGGGACCGCCCGGCCGCCGGGCTCGACCACCAGATCCACCCGGCGCGCCTTCGGGGCCCACACCCGGACCAGGGCGCGGCCGCCGGGCAGCGGTTCGACGCCGACCGGATGGCGCCGGGCGGTGGCGATGACGGATCGGGAACTGGTCACGGTGCGCCCCCTCGGCCACGGACGGCCGGGCGGCCGTCGATCGTCCCACAACAGGGCGGCCGGCCGGAACATCCCGGGTGGGCGGCGGCGGGGAGCGGCCTGGGCGGCGCCCAGGCGGGGGCATCGGCGGCGGGCGATCGGCGGCCCGGGATCGCGGCGGGCGATCAGCGGCCCGGGATCGCGGCGGGCGATCAGCGCCCGCTGTCGAAGCGCGCCGCCTGCACGCGGTTCTGCACACCCAGCTTGCGGAAGACGTGGCAGAGGTGGGACTTCACGGTGACCTCGCTGACGTTGAGGCGGCGGGCGATCAGCTTGTTGGAAAGCCCCTCGCGCAGCAGGTCGAGGATCTCCCGCTCCCGGTTGGTCAGCCGCGGCTCGCCGTCGCCGCCGGTCCAGCGGATGCCGTCGCCGGGCGCGTCCTCGATCACCGTCGCCGGGACGTAGCGCTCGCCGGCGACGATGAGGCGCAGCGCCGACACCATGGCCTGGGCGCTCAGCCGCTTGGGGATGAAGCCGGCGACGCCCTGCGCGAGGGTGGCGAGGACGAACTTGCGGTCGGTCACCGACGACAGAACCGCGACGGCCAGGTCGGGATGGCGGCTGCGGATGGCGCGGATGCCGTCGGGAAGGTCCAAGCCCGGCAGCCGGAGGTCGAGGATGAGAAGAGCGACGCCGGGGACGCCGGCCAGGATCTCCAGCATGTCGCCGTAGCAGCCGGCCTCGTGGATGTCCACATCGCTGGCGATCTCCCGCAGGAAAGGGCGCAACCCGTCGCGAACCATGACGTGGTCGTCGGCCATCAACAAACGCACAGCACTCTCCTTTGCAGATGCGGAGCAAATGTTTGCGTAGGGAGTGTCGTCGAAGTGTTGATTTGCGTCAATTCCCCGGCGGTTTCTTTTTAAAGACAGCATATAATAGTCGCGGAGTATCTTTCTTATTTATTTGCGACACAATCGAAAGGCGGAGCGAAAGGCGGAGCGGTCGATCGGGTGTGGCGGTGGTCGCGTGGCCCCGATCGGCCAAAAGGCGCAGGCCGCCTCAATCCCTGGCAGGGCGCCGCGGTCGTGCGGGGGGGGGCGGCCGGTTGGCCAATGCCATGCTCCGCCCTGCCGGGCAGCCGGCGTCGGCAGGGGGGCGGCTGCGGGGTCCGGCGGCCATGGAATCCATAGCCGCCGTGTCGCGGGTTATTCGTAGTCGGCCCAGGTGACGCCGCGGTTGCGGTCGTAGGACAGCGAGATCTTGCTGACGGTGCAGAGGTCGAAGTTTTCCCACTCCGCGTCCTCTTCATCCTCGAACACGATGCGGAGATCCCACATGCAGGACTTTTCCTTGCGCGCGAAGGTGATGTTCGCCACCTCGCCGTTGTCGAGGACGTCCTGGCCGAGGACATCCTCCTCCCAGTCGTCGGCGTGGTTGGGGCTGACGTAGACCTCGTTGATGACGTAACCGGTGCGGTTGACCAATGTGAAATCCTGCTTGCCCTGGGCCAGCGCGCCGCCGGGGGCGGCGAGCATCAGCGACACCAGGGCGGTCGCTGCCAGGGTCTTCAGCATCGTCATGGACGTGATCTCCGATCGGGGTTGATCGTCGGGTGGCCGCGGGCTCGCGGTCATGGGCCGACCGGATCATGGTAGCGCCGGATAATCGACTCTATCCAGAGGGCATATGCAGGGCGGCGATGGCCCGGGCCACGGCGATCCACGCCTCCTCCGGATCGCTGCCGCGCAGCACCAGCAGCGGCGGCCAGACGCCGAGGCGGCTGCCCCGCCGCTGGTGCAGCAGGCGCTCCACCTCCTCGGGGGTCGGCAGCCGGTCGCCCTTGGCCTGGTTGCAGCGGCGGTGGGCCAGAACCACGTTGGCCGGCTCGTCGGCGCCGCCATAGGCCTGCGGGATCAGGTGGTCGAAGGTGGCCTGGCGGCCCACCGTCTCGCCGCAGTAGAAGCAGCGGCCGCCCTGGGCCACGTCCATCAGCCGCGCGGCGTCGCGGTCGACCGCCATGGCCGCGTCACTCCGTCCGTTCGACGCTGCCCCAGAGGTCGTGCTCGTCGGCGTGCTCGATGGTGACGTCGACGATGTCGCCGGGCTTCACCCCGGTCTCGCCGTTGAGGAAGACGCTGCCGTCGATCTCCGGCGCCTCGGCGTAGGAGCGGCCCACCGCGCCGTCCTCGTCCACCTCGTCGATCAGCACGCCCAGGGTCCAGCCGACGCGGCGCTGCAGGCGCGCCGCGCTGATCGCCGCCTGGGTCTCCATCAGCCGCTGGTAGCGCTCCCGCTTGACCTCCTCGGGGACGGCGCCCGGCAGGTCGTTGGCCTTGGCCCCGGCCACCGCCTCGTAGGGGAAGCAGCCGGCGCGGTCGAGCTGCGCCTCGCGCAGCCAGTCCAGCAGGAAGGCGAAGTCCTCCTCCGTCTCGCCGGGGAAGCCGACGATGAACGAGGAGCGCAGGGCCAGATGCTCGCACTCCCGGCGCCAGCGCTGGAGGCGCTCCAGGGTCTTCTCCTGGGCGGCCGGCCGGCGCATCGCCTTCAGCACGGTGGGCGAGGCGTGCTGGAAGGGGATGTCCAGGTAGGGCAGGATGCGCCCCTCGGCCATCAGCGGGATGACCTCGTCGACGTGCGGGTAGGGGTAGACGTAGTGCAGCCGCACCCACAGGTCGAAATTGGCCAGCTCGCGGCACAGCTCGGCGAAGCGGGTCTTGACCGTGCGGTCGTACCACGGCCGCTCCTGGTAGCGCAGGTCGAGGCCGTAGGCGCTGGTGTCCTGGGAGATCACCAGCAGCTCCTTGACACCGTTGGTGGCCAACTTCTCCGCCTCGCGCAGCACCCGGTCGATGGGCCGGCTCACCAGGTCGCCGCGCAGGTCGGGGATGATGCAGAAGCTGCAGCGGTTGTTGCAGCCTTCCGAGATCTTCAGGTAGGCGTAGTGGCGCGGCGTCAGCCGGATGCCCTGGGGGGGCACCAGGTCGAGGTAGGGATCGTGGGCGGGCGGCACCGCCTCGTGCACCGCGGCGACCACCGCCTCGTACTGGTGCGGCCCGGTGACCGAGAGCACGCCGGGGTGGACGTCGCGGATGGCGCCGGCGTCGCCGCCCATGCAGCCGGTGACGATCACCCGCCCGTTCTCCTTCAGCGCCTCGCCGATGGCGTCGAGGGATTCCTTCTTCGCGCTGTCGAGGAAGCCGCAGGTGTTGACGATCACCGCGTCGGCGCCCTGGTAGGTGCCGGAGATCTCGTAGCCCTCGGCGCGCAGGCGCGTGAGGATGCGCTCCGAATCGACGAGCGCCTTGGGGCAGCCGAGGCTGACGATGCCGACCTTCGGCGCGGCGCGGCCGACCGTGCGCGGATCGGTGACGGTCGGGAGCGTGGTGGGTTCGGGCGTGGTCATGGCGCGGATATATAGGCGAGGGGGGGCGGAGCGCCAGCCGAATCGCGCGGCCGCGGCCCACGGCGCCGCGTCACGCGCTCGGGTGGGCCGCGCCGGGCGCTGGACACCGGCCGCGGCGCCTGCTACCGTCGCATTTACGTTAGCGTCTATATGGTTCGGTGTGGAATGTCCAGCAGCGCCCCGCCCGACGGCGTCACGTCGGCCGGCACCGCCCCGTCCCGTGCGGTCGCCGAAGCCATCCTGCACATCGCGCACATCGTCGACAGCCTTGGCTATTCGCAGGGACTGAAGCCGTCGCAATGGACGGCGCTGCGCTATGTCGCCGCCGCCGAGCCGGCGCAGCGCACCGTCTCGGCGTTCGCCGACTATCACGCGACCACCCGCGGCGCCGCCTCCCAGACCGTGGAGGTGCTGGTGGGCAAGGGGCTGCTGACCCGCCAACCCGTGCCGGAGGACCGCCGGGTGGTCCGCCTCCACCTCACCGAGACGGCCGCCGCGTTGCTGGCGCACGACCCCCTGAAGGGGTTCGCCGGGGTGATCGACGCGCTGGCCCCCGACGAGCGGGCGACGCTGGCGACCCTGCTCGACCAGGTGCTGCTCCGGGTCATCGCGCTGCGCCCGGCGGCCTAGGGGCAGCGGGGGAGGCGGGCTTCGGGCGGTCGCGATCCGGCCGCACCGTGCCGCCGCTCGACCTTTTGACGGACACGGACCGACGCGCCCTGCGCCGCTGGCGACCCGCGTCCCACTACGGGGGCTGGAACGGGCCGGCGCGGCCCATTGATTTGTTCCCGCCGGGAAACAAAAGGCGGTGGAACCTCTGGAGCCTTCGCGACCATCCTCTCGGCCGCCGCCGGTTCGGGCGGGGCGGACCCTTCGGCAGGGAGACGGAACGTGAAGGTGAACAGCGTCGCGGAGCAGGATCGCCCGGAGCTCAGCGCAAAGGACGCGGAGACGGTCGGCAAGAGCTTCACCGAAGCGGTCGACAGGCTGACGGAGGGTGATGACGATTTCGCCGGCGCCCTGCGCGACGACGCCCTGTCGGACCTGCGCATCATCACCGGGAGCCAGGACGCGGCGGAGGAGCTCGCCCGGCCGATGGAGGCGGCCCGACTGCTGCGGCAGAACTGGGGCGAATGGGATCTTGGGACGTGCAACTTCGCCGACCCCGAGAGCATGAAGACCTGGGACTCCCTGCCCAAGGACGCCCAGGCCGTTCTGAAATTCGTCGCCAGCAGCGACAACCTCCGCCAGGCACTGGACGCCCCGGAACCCGGGGAAAAGGTGGACGGCAAGATCACCAAGAACAGCCTGGAGGAGTTCGCCAAGCAAGCGGCCGCGGATCTTCGTGCTGCGACCGACGCCTACATCCGCTTTCTCGACGCCAACCCCGGCGCCAACGATACCGCGATGGAGCAGGCGCGGTCCGCGGCGACCCTCGCCGCCAACCAGACCCTGATCGCCGCCTCGGGCGGTGCCATGGCCTATGGCGCCGACGATCAGCGCAAGAACAACCATGGCCTGCACCCCAGCAACCTCAAGGCCGTGGAGCAGGATGCGGCGCTGTCGGGGACGCTGCGGGATGCGGCGTCCTGGGCCCGCCGGAGCGACGTCAACAAGACGCTCGACACCGGCAGCGGCGGCGACGAGGACCGCGTCATCGGCCGCGAGGACATCACCGAGTGGCTGGCCAACCGGGAGCTCGGCGCGGCGGAGCGCAAGGCCCCCGGCGTCGATGCGGGGACGCCCGCCGAGCTGGGCGCGCGGTTCTCCGAGGCGGCGGCCCGGCTGGAGCGAAGCCGCAATCCGATGGACACCCTGATCAGCGAGTCCGTCCTGAAGGACGTCGAACGCTTTGCGGGCAGCGAGCAGGAGGCGGAGGAGCTGACCCGGCCGCTCCAGGCGGCGCGGCTGCTGCGCGAGAACTGGGGCGAGTGGGATCTCGACGGCTGCGACTTCACCGATCCCGAGAGCATGGAGAACTGGGACGAGCTGTCGGCCGACGCCAAGACCGTGCTGAGCTACGTGGCGCGCAGCGGCAACCTCCTCCAGGCCCTGGACGCACCGGAACCCAAGGAGAGGGTGGACGGCAAGATCACCAAGAACAGCCTGGAGGAGTTCGTCAAGCACACCTCCAAGGACATGAAGGCGGCGGGCGAGGCCTACGCCGCCTACGTCGAGAACAACCCCGACGCCGACGACAGCGCCAAGGCCATCGCCAGGTCCGCGGCCCTGCTCGCCGCCAACCAGACGCTGATCGCCGCCTCCGGCGGGGCGATGGCGCTGGATGCCGAGAACCAGCGAAAGAACAACCACGGCCTGCACCCCAACAACCTGGAGGCGGTCGGGAACGACGAGCTGCTGCCCGACTCCCTGCGCGACGCGGCGGCGCTGTGGCGCCAGCCGGGCATGACCGCCCTGGTCGACACCGCCAGCGAGGCGCCGGCCGTGGCCGACGCGGACCGCGTGGTGGGGCGCGAGGACATCACCACCTGGCTGGAGAACACCGAACTGTCGACCGACAGCGAGACCATCTCGCTGCTCGACATGGCGGCGACGCGGCAGTCGGTGGCGGGGGTGTCCACCAAGGACCTGACGGCGGACGTGCTGGAGCATCCGGAGGCGTACGACGGCGACGTCAAGGCGGCGGCGCTGATGCAGCTGCTGGACACCCAGGCCATGATGGCGTCCGGCAAGGACAGCACGCTGTGGGATGACCTGAAGCTCGACGCCAAGCACATCAATCCCAATTACGACAAGGTGTCGGCGCAGCTGTCGGAGGCGATCGCCATCCTTGCCGGCGACGCCGACGTCCAGACGTACCTTGCCGGCCAGCGGCAGAGTTCCCTGCGCGAGATCGTCTCCACCAACAGCGATCTGCAGAACGCCCTGACCGCCTACGCCGATCACGCCATGATCGACGGCACCGCCCTGAACGAGGCGCTGGCCATCACGGACGCCGATGGCAAGCCCGTGGCCACCGGCGACGCGCTGAAGCATTTCGTGAACCAGGCGGCCTCGGTGGACCTGGCGCTGGGCGGCGACGGCAACCCGGACCTGTCCATGGCCGCGAAGAACGCGGGCAAGCAGGACGAGATCAAGGCGTATTTCGACAAGGACCTGAAGAGCGGTGCCGCCTTGAAGGCGGCGCTGGAGGCCGGTGTCGACCCGCTGGACGCCATCCAGACCTTCGCCGCCGACGCGGCGGCGGCCCAGCGGGTGCTGGGCGACGCCGTCACCGACGAGGACCGGGCCGCCCTGCAGAAGAACCACGCCGCCATCGCCGAGCAGGCCCTTCTGGACCAGGTGGACGACGCCGATCTGGAGAGCCTGTTCGGCGACGGGGAGGGCGGCCTCGACGCCGGCAAGATCGAGCAGGCGTTCGACAACGCCGCCGCGATCGACCCGGGCCTCGCCACCACCGCCGACGGCGCGGCGATCTCCGGCGACCAGGTGGCCAAGGCGGTGCGCTCCGCTTTCGATTCCATGCGCAAGGGGGAGAAGGCGTCCGATGCCCTCAAGAAGTTCGACATCGGCGGCGGTGCCAGCGAGGCCTACAAGAGCGGCCTGCTGCACGCCGTCAGCACGGTGCTCACAGGCTCCTACCTCGCCACCAAGGCCGCCAACGGCAAGGGCACGGTCGTCGACGACATCACCCTGGCCGGGGCCGGCATCGCCATGGCCGGCACGCTGACGGAGGCCGGCACCAAGGTCGCCAAGTACTCGGGCGCCGTGGAGGACGGTCCGTTCCTGAAGAGGATCGAGAACGCGGGCAAGATCCTGGGCAACGTCGGTGGCGCGCTGCTCAGCTCCGTCAGCATCGTGTCGGGGGTCAACGCGTTCAAGAACGGCGACCCCCTGGCCGGGGCCTTCAATGTGACGAGCGGGGCGCTGGGCGGCCTCGCGGCGGTGTCGGGCATCGTCGAGGGGGCGCTGGGTCTCGCCGGCACCTTCGCCAGCGCAGCCACCGCGTCCACCCTGTCGACCGTGGCCGCCGGCTTCGGCGTCGCCGCCGGGGTGCTGGGGGCGGCGTCCTCGGGGGTCGGCGTGGTCGGCAGCCTGATCCTGTTCGGCATCGCCGACCACAAGAAGAACAAGGCCGAGGACGACTTCGTCGACACCCTGGCCGACACTCTGCGCCAGTACGGCATCACGGGCGGCGACCGCGTGCGGGGTGACTCCAAGGATCTGGACTTCTACGACGACGAGGCGGAGGCCCCGCTGATCGGCTCGTAGGCGGCGGACGGACCGGCGCGTCGGCCGCGGCGTGCCTCAGCGACCGTCCACCACGGCCCGCAGGGTGGCGACCGGGCGGACCGTGGCGACGCCGGGCAGCGCCAGGGCGGCGAGCCGGGCCGCCATGCCGGTGTCGCCGCCGTCGCGGTAGCGGTCGTGGCGGGCCAGGAGGTGGAGGGTCCGCGCGCCCGCCAGATCCTCCGGCGCGATCGCGCGCAACGCGACCTCGTAGACCTGCTGCACGCCGTGGTCGGTGATCAGCGCGCTCAGCGGCAGACGCGGCGTGCCGCCGGCGCCGGACGCGGGCGGGCGGGCCGGGCCGAGCCATTGCAGCGCGGTGCTGTGGACGCCGATGCGGCGCAGGCGCGCGCCGCCGGGCCTGACCACCAGGGCGGAGACCGTGACCAGCCCGTCGGCCAGCGCCGCCCGGTCGGCGGCGTTGTCGGCTCGGTAGGGCGGGATGACCAGGGCCACCACGGCCTCGTTCCCGCCCAGCGCCGCCTGCAGCCGGTCGAGGCCGGCAAGCGGCGGGGCGAGCGCCAGCGCCGCCCGCTGCGCCTCGGCGCGGGCGCGCAGGGCGTCCAGGGCGCCGCGGTCCCACCCCGCCACCGGCCCGGCGGCGGCGGCGGCCAGCGCCGCCTCGGTGCGCAGCAGGGCGTCGACCGCCGCCGCCCGGGCGGGCTCCGCGGCCGCGGGATCGGCGGGGTCGCCCCGCGGCAGCGCGGTGAGCTGGACCGCCAGGGCCGCGGCGTCGCCCGGTGCGGCGCCGTCTGCGCCGTCGGCGAGGGCGTCCAGCACGGCGAAGGCGAGGTCGAGCGGCGCCGTGCCGGGTGGGCCGGCGGCGGCCGCCCGGCGGCGGATGGCCGAGCGGTCGGCCTCGATGGCGAGCGCCTGGCGCGCGGCCTCGGCCGCCGCCGCGCCGTCGCCGGCGGCGATCAGCGCCCGCGCCAGCCCGCCCAGGGCGCGGCCGGTGGCCGGCGCCGTCGGCCCGTGAACCGCCGCGAGGATCGCCGCAGCGGCGCGGAACGATGGGGCCGCGTTCGGCGCGTCGCCGGTGCGGGACCGCACGCCGCCCAGGGTGTCGAGGGCCTCCGCCACCGCCGGGTGGCCGTCCCCGAGGCGATCCACGACCAGGGCGTGGCACAGCCGGGCCGCCGCGACCGCGGCCCGCGCGGAGGCGGGGTCGCCGCTGCGCGCGGCGCTGTCGGCGAGGGCTTCGGCCAGGCTGCGCAGCACCGGGGCCGGGGCGTGGAAGGCGGCCGGCGGCGGCCCGCCCAACGCCGCCTTCAGCCCGGCCAGGGTGGCGTCGGCGTTGAAGCGGAGCCGGCCGCCGCTGGCGAACCCGTCGAGCGTGCGGTGGCGCGGCGTGCGGTGGGCGAGGGCGCCGGCGGGCAGGCCGATCACCCCCTCGAAGACGGCCAGCGCCGCGAGATAGGCCTGGACGGCCTCCTCCGGCCGGCCCAGGCGGCGCTCGACGTCGCCGCGGTCGCGCCAGGCGTAGCCGACCAGGCCGTGCCGGGGGCCCAGCGCCGCCACCCGGATGGCCATGGCCTGCTCCAGCGCCGCATGGGCGGTGCCGGCCCGGCCGGCCGCCGCCGCCGCGTCGGCGAGAAAGGAGGCGGCGGTGGAGACGCGCAGGTCGTCCGGCCCGTGCCGGCGCATGAGCTGGACGCGCTGGCGGGCGAAGGCCGCCTCGGCCTCGGCGGCACGCCCGGCGGCGAGCAGGAAACGGCCCTGGGTGAACAGCAGCTCCGCCAGCTCGGCCGACGGCTCGCCGGCGGCCGCGGCCTCCGCCCCGGCCACCGCGCGGGCGATCGCCGCGGCGGCCTCCGGGATACGGTCGACCGCGGCGAGCGCCTCGAAGCGGGCCAGCGGGTCGGCGGCGGCGGCCGTGTCGCCGGCCACCGCGGCGGCCGGCCGGCCGGCGAGCAGCAGGACGACGGCGAGTGTCATCGCCGTCCGGCCGGCACCGTGACGTGCGGTTGCGGCTGCGGTGGTGAAGACGGCTGTCATCGGGAAGGCCTGACCTATGCCCTTGCGCGGGTGGGGGGCCAGTCTAGGGGACCCGTCCCCGCCGGCCAAGCGGCGGCCGCGGCGGAGCCGTCACCCCAGCGAGACGTCGAGGAACATCATCACCGCCAGCCCCACCATCAGGCCCGACGTGGCGAGGCTCTCGTGGCCCTTGCGGTGGGTTTCCGGGATGATCTCGTTGGAGATGACGAAGAGCATCGCCCCCGCCGCGAAGCCCAGCCCCCAGGGCAGCAGCGGCTGCGCCACCGTCACCACCCCGGCGCCGAGCAGCCCGCCCAGCGGCTCCACCAGCCCGGTTCCCAGCGCCAGGCCGGCCGCCACCAGCCGGCGGTAGCCCAGCGAGGCCAGGGCGGTGGCGACCGCCAGGCCTTCCGGCACGTTCTGCAGGCCGATCGCCAGCGCCAGGGCATGCCCCTCCTGGGCGCCGCCGCCGTAGGCGACGCCGACCGCCAGCCCCTCCGGCGCGTTGTGCAGGGTGATGGCGATCACGAACAGCCAGATCCGCCGCACCCGGGCGGAGGCCGCCTGCCCGTTGGGGCCGGAGATGAAATGCTCGTGCGGCGCGTAGCGGTTGACGAGGCCGAGCACCAGCCCCCCCAGCAGCACCGCCACCACCACGATGGCCGCCGCGGCGGTGCCGCCATGGCCCTGGCCACGGGCGGCCTCGAGCCCCGGCAGGATCAGCGAGAAGAAGGACGCCGCCAGCATCACCCCGGCGGCGAACCCCAGCAGCGTGTCCTGGAGGCGTTGCGAGAGGTCGCGGACCACCAGGACCGGCAGGGCGCCCAGCCCGGTCGCCGCGCCCGCCGCGGCGCTGCCCGCCAGCCCCATCCACACCGTGTCCCACGCCATGCCCGCACTCCCTCGTCGCTGGTGTCCGCTCAGGTCAACGGCCGTGACCGGCCGCGGTGCCGCGCCGCAGGCCTCAGCGCGGGCGCGGCTTGGCCCGCGCCGTCGGTTCGGCCTGCAAGGGATCGTCGGGCCAGTGGTGCTTGGGGTACTGGCCCCTGAGGTCGGCCTTCACGTCCCTGTAGGCGTTGGCCCAGAAGCTGGCGAGGTCGCGGGTCACCTGGACGGGGCGGCGCGCCGGCGAAAGCATGTGCAGCAGCAACGCCACCCGCCCGCCGGCGATGCGCGGCGTCTCGGCCAGCCCGAACATCTCCTGCAGGCGCACGGCCAGGACCGGTTCCTCTCCGGAATAGTCGATCGGCACCCGCGACCCGCTGGGCACCGTGACATGGGTCGGCGCCTCCTCCTCCAGGCGCTTGGGCAAGGGCCAGGGCAGCCGCGCCGCCAGCGCCCCGGCGAGGTCGAGCCGCTCCAGATGGGCGCGCCGGGTCATCCCGGCGAGATGGGGTGCTAGCCACTCCTCCAGCCCCGCCTCCAGCGCCGGGTCGGAGACGTCCGGCCACGCCTCGCCCTCGATGCGGCGCAGGAACGCCAGCCGGGCCTGCCAGCGCCGCAGACCGTCGCTCCAGGGCAGGCAGGCGAGCCCCATGGCGCGCACCCCGGCCAGCATCGCCGCGGTGACCGCCTCGGCCGGCGGCGCCGCCAGGGGCCGGTCCTCCAGGGCCAGGGCGAACAGCATGCGGCGCTGGCGCGCCTGCACCGCCTGCTCCCGGTCGTCCCAGGCGACCACCGCGGTGTCGCGGATCTGGTCGGCGAACGCGTCCTCCAGCTCCGCCCGGGCCACCGGCGCGGCCAGGAAGATGCGCGACTCCCGCGCCGCCCCGTCGAGGTCGGCGACCGCCAGCCACTCCTGGGCCACCAGCGGCTCGGGGTCGGCGAAGAAGGCGCCGCGGCCGTTGGACAGCCGGTACTGGGTGCCGCCGGCGGCGCGCCGCCGGGCGATGCGGTCGGGGTACGCCAGCGCCACCAGCAGGCCGGTGGCGGCCAGCGGGGTGTCGCCGTGCCCGGCGCGGAGCTGGCGGCGCCACTGCCGGGCCTGGCGCAGCGCCTGCTGGGCGGCGCCGCGCTCCACCGACAGGCCGCGGCCGGCCCGCCCCCGCCCCTCGGCGTCGAGGCCGCGCAGCAGTTCCACCCGCAGGCGCAGGTCGGCGTCGCGGAAGCCCGGCTGGGCCTTGACGATGTCGCGCTCGCCCAGCAGCGCCGCGACCTCGCAGGCCAGCCCGCCCAGCCCCCGCTCGCGCCCCATCAGCATCATGTGGGCGAGCCGCGGGTGCACGCCGAGGCCGGTCATGCGGCGGCCGTGGCCGGTGATGGCGCCGTCGGCGTCGAGCGCGCCCAGCCCGCGCAGGAGGTCGCGCGCCTGGGCGAGCGCCGCGGCCGGCGGCGGGTCGAGCCAGGCGAGATCGCCGGCGTCGGCGACGCCCCAGGCGGCCAGCTCCAGCGCCAGCGGGGCGAGGTCGGCGTCGCGGATCTCCGGCGCCGCGAAGGGGGCCAGCGCGCGCTGCGCCGCTTCGGACCACAGGCGGTAGCACACGCCGGGTTCCAGCCGGCCGGCCCGGCCGCGGCGCTGCTCGGCCGAGGCCTGGGAGACCTTGGCGGTCACCAGCCGGGTCATGCCGGAGCGCGGGTCGAAGCGCGGCGCCCGCATCAGCCCGCTGTCGATCACCACGCGGATGCCTTCGATGGTCAGGCTGGTCTCGGCGATGGGGGTGGCCAGGACGATCTTGCGCAGGCCCGGCGGCGCGGGGGCGATGGCGCGGTCCTGGGCCTCGGCCGGCAGGTCGCCGTAGAGCGGGGCCAGCAGCACCCCCGGCCCGGCCACCGTGCCCTCCAGCAGCGCCTGGACGCGCCGGATCTCGCCGGCCCCGGGCAGGAACACCAGCAGGTTGCCGGTCTCCTCGGCCAGCGCGTGGCGCACCGCGGCGGCCACCGCGTCCTCCACGCGGGCCCCGCGGGCGGGGGCGTCGAGGTGGCGGGTCGCCACGGGGAAGGCGCGCCCCGCGCTGGTCACCAGCGGCGCGTCCCCCAGCAACGCCGCCACCGGCCCGCCGTCCAGCGTCGCCGACATGGCGACCAGCCGCAGGTCGTCGCGCAGCGCGCCGCGCGCCTCCAGGCACAGGGCCAGCGCCAGGTCGCTGTCGATGCCGCGCTCGTGGAACTCGTCGAACAGCACGGCGCCGACGCCGGCCAGCTCGGGGTCGTCCTGGAGCTGGCGCAGGAACAGGCCGTCGGTCACCACCTCAATGCGGGTGGCGGGGCCGACCCGGGTGTCCAGGCGCACGCGGTAGCCGACGGTCTCGCCGACCGCCTCGCCCAGCATCGCGGCCATCCGGCGTGCGGCGGCGCGGGCGGCCAAGCGCCGGGGCTCCAGCACCACCACCTTGCGCCCGGCCAGCCACGGCGCGTCGAGCAGGGCGAGCGGCACCCGGGTGGTCTTGCCGGCGCCCGGCGGGGCCTGGAGAACGGCGACGCCGCGGCGCTCCAGCGCCGTCAGCAGGGCGGGCAGGACCTCGTCGATGGGAAGGGGCAGCACCGCAGCGGGGCCTTTACCTTGGGGAATACCGGGATAGGTATTTGTGCTACCACACCCCGCCGGTCCCGTCACCGGCGCCGCTTCGGAGCCATGAGTCCACGCGTGGTCAACGTCAAGAAATACTCTCCGGTTCTCGATGCGATCCTCTTCGGCGGCTCGAGCGTCGCCATGAATCTGATCGACCTGTCGGCGCAGGCAGCGCCGGAGAAGCGGCTGTTCGCGTCCCGGGCGCTGAGCCACGCGGTGATCTTCAAATACCCGAACTTCCCCGAACGCCTGCCCTCGCGCGATCTCTCGGGCTGGAGCGGCCGGCCGCAGGGCGCCGAGGAGTTCCGGCCGATCGAGACGGGCGTGTACCTGCCCTACGATTCGGAGCAGCCGCGCGAGGGCGGGTCGGCGTTCTACCTGCGCCAGAAGAACTATCCCGCGCTGATGCAGGAGTACCTGGGCCTGAGGGGTGACTCCGACAAGGATGGGTTGCAGCGAGACTCGGTGATCCTCAACCTTCTGGACACGGTGCCGTCCCTCGACCCGTTCCTGGTGAAGGACTGCCTCGATGCCAACGGCATCGCCTTCGACCCCGACTACCTGCAGCTCGACCGCGCCGAGGTGGCGAAGATCCGCCAGGCGATCGGGGTGAAGATCTCCGAGATCGTCGACAAGGCCCTGGCCGACGAGCAGCGCTCCGCCCAGGACCGGCAGCGGATGGTCGACAGCCTGTGGGACCCCTCGCTGCCCGAGGCGAAGGACTTCATCGCCGCCTTCGGCATCTCCGAGCAGGAGGCGCCGCTGGTGTTCGGGGCGTGGAAGGGCATCACCTTCTATCAGGTCCAGCTGCGCGACATCGCGCCGCGCATGGGTGAGGCGTTGCGCTGGTTCGGCTCCCCGGCCTCGGTCCCGACCGACGCCATGGCGGTCAGCCGGGAGTCCCGGGAGCAGCTCCAGATGTTCAAGGGGCGCATCGCCAAGCGGCTGATCGCCACCGGCGAGGAGGCCCGCGCGCTGCTGCGCGACTACGAGGCCTGCCACCAGGAGTTCCTCGCCGGCCGGCCGCGCAAGCTGGTGTCGTTCCTCAAGGACAGCCGGCGCTCCTACTGGGTTCTCGCCGGGTGCCTGTCGGCGATCCACAGCGCGCTCAACATGCTGTTCAACGACGTGCGGGCGCAGCGCGAGAACCGCCTGACCAACGACGAGGAGCACGACCTGTTCCGTCGCCTCGATGTGGTGCTGGACCGCCGCCGCGACGCCCCCATGGCGTTCTGAGGCGCCCCCCTTGGCGTCCCGCGGCGGTCTCCGGCCCGACCCGCTGCGGGGTGCCACGTCAAAGGCTTGGCGAAAATCCCGTATTTTGTTTATGGTTTCGTGGCGTCCCTTCCACAACGGCCACGGTTGCGCCATGAACGACGTCGCCCTGTTCCTCGCCCACGCCATGAAGCTGGAGGAGGAGGCCGCCCTGCGCTTCTCCGACCTGTCCGAGGCGATGAAGACCTACGGCAACCAGGAGGTCGCCCGCTTCTTCGGGAAGATGGCCGAATTCTCGCGCCTGCATCTCGCCGACGCACGCAAACGGGCGGGCTTCCACGCCATCCCCGACCTGGCGCCCGAGGACTACCGCTGGCCCGACGACGAAAGCCCGGAATCCGCGTCCATGGAAGGGTCGCACTATTTGATGACCGAGGATTACGCGCTCGACCTCGCCCTCGACAGCGAGCGGCGGGGCCTGGCGTTCTATGCCACGGTCGCCCGGACCAGCGACGATCCCGAAGTGCGGATGATGGCGGAGGCGTTCGCGGCCGAGGAGGCCGAGCACGTCGCGCAGCTGGAGGTGTGGGCCAGGCGCTTCCCCAGGCGGGTGTGAGGCGCCGGTCGTCCCGCGCCGAGCGGGGGACGGCGGGCCGCCGTCGCCCCGGGCCGGCGATCACCCCGGCAGCTTGGCCCAGTCGATCTCGTACTCCCTGGGTCCGGGCTTGTAGCCCTTGAACGCGGCGATGACGGAGTCGACGGCCGTGCCGTCCGGCACGTTCTGGATCTCGTAGACGATGGAATCGCCGCTGGTCGGGCCGACATCGGCGGATTTCAGCGCCTTCGACACTAGGCCTTCGCGCGCCACCTTGATCATCATCGAAGCCATTGCACACTCCCGTCGTTGCGGCGGTCGTCCCGCCAAAACCATAATCGAAATACGGTTATAAGGGGAGTTCCGCGGCGCGGGCCGTGCGACACTCCGTCGCAGGGGGGCGGCGGCGGGCGGGTGTCAGTCCGCGACGTCGAACAGCTTGTGGAAATGGGCGACCGCCAGCAGGTGCTTGACCCCGTCGCGGGCGCCGTGCAGGGCAAACGGCACGCCCTTGCGGTGCGCCACGTCGCGGGCGACGATGAACATGCCGAGGCCCGAGGAATCGACGTAGTCGAGGCCGGACAGGTCGAACACCATGCTTGGCCCGGCCGCCCCGTCGACCGCCGTGAGGAGGCCGCGGAACGCGTCGTGGTCAGTGAAAGTCAGTCGTCCGATCAGCCGAAACACCGTGGCGTCGCCGCGTTGGCAAATCGTGTAGTCCATGGCGTGTCCCGCGGTTGTACGGCACCTTGACGCCACGACCATAGCATAGGATGCAAGACGATTCTATGCGCACAAAGATGTCGGTTCGATGACGCGACGATTCAGGACGTCAATATTTCGTCGCCGCGTGGGGTGTGCTGGCCCCGCAGCGATCGACTCTTCACGCAACCGTCATTGCAGCGACACGGCTTCGATGACCGGGGCGTCCGCGCCGCCGCCGGTGATCGTCGCCACCAGCCACGCCGAGTAGGCGGCGCGGGCCTCGCCGCCGAGATGCATGAGGTCGCAGTAGCTGGCGGCGTGCTGGAGGCGGCGAGGGAACCGCCAGACCTCGAACGCGTCGTCGCCGGCGAGGCGCGCCATCGCCTCCGGCGGGAACGGCGCGCCGCCGAAGCGGCTCTTCTCCACGGCCGGGGGGCGGCGCATCTCGAGAACCGTCACCGGAACACCGGCGGCGCCGGCGCGCGCGGCGAAGGCGCGCACGCGCGCGTAGGCCTCCGCGTCCGCGGACAGGGTGAAGCGCCAATCCTGCCGGTCGATGAACGCCGCAAGGTCCGGCGCCGCGCGATCGGGCGCCGCGCCGCCACCGGACCGGCCCGCCGCCGGAGTGACCGCCGGGAAGGCCGCCGGGATGGCCGCCGGGAAGGCCGGAGCGGTCGGCGGGCCGTCGCAGGCCCGGGCGTATTGCTGGTGCACCTGGTCCAGCGAGAACGGATGCCCGCCCACCAGGGCGTCGCCGGTGCGGCGCAGGCGGTCGGTGAGGAAGGCCAGCGGGCGGCGTTCCCGGAACAGCAGGTCCATGTCGATCAGCACCCGGTCCGGCCGGCTGGCGAGGATGTCGTCGAGCAGCGGCTCGAAATCGCGGAAGTCGGCGGCGTCGGCGGTGATCCGCAGGAACACGAAGGGAGCGGCGCCGCCGGCCGCGGCGAGGTCCGCCATGGCCGCCTCGTCCAGCGTGGCGTCGCGCAGCCGCGAGGTGCCGAGTGCGACGACCAGCGTCCCGTCCGGCGCGCGGCGGGCGCGGGCCTCGGCCGCCTCGATCCGGTTGCGGTTGTAGAGGACGAACGGATCGGCGTAGGTCGAAAACCCGACCTTCTCCAGGGCGAAGACGGTCGTGGTGCCGAGCACGGCCAGCAGAACGGTGGCGGCGGCGAAACGCTGCAGGCCGACGGGAATGCGGCGACGGCGGGGGGTGTCGGCTTCGGTCATGGCGTCGACGGCCTCTTGGCGACAGCGGGGACTGCCGGTTCCAACGCCGGACGGCGGCCTCGGGCTCCCCGCGAGGGCCTGGAATTTCGGGGTAGGCGGCGCCCGGCGGCGGCGTGGACGGGGCACCCCGGGGGGTGGCCGCCGCGCCGCACCCCGCCGCTTTCGGTGCCGTGGCGCAGCGTTTGGTGTAGACTTTGCGCAGGGCGCCCCGCGCGGCGGAGCGGCCGTGACTACGCAAGCAGACGAGGCGGCCATGAGCACCGAGATCCGCACCTTCCACATTCCCGCTGCCGATCGCGAGGAGTCCCAAGGCGCCTTGTCCGCGTTCCTGCGCACCGTGGAGGTGCAGCGAATCGACACCGCCTATGCCGACGGTGCGTGGCAGGTCCTGGTGCTGTTCCAGGACCTGCGCCGGAAGGAGGAATCGCTGCAGATCGAGAGCGCCATCGGCGGCGCCCTGAACCTGTGGCGTGAGCGGGTCGCCCGCAGTTCGGGGGTGAGCCGCGACGCCGTGCTGGCGGACGAGCTGGTGCCGGAGATCGCCCGCTTCGCCCCGACCACCGAGCGGGAGCTGTCGGTGATCGTCGGCGCCCGCGGCGCCGACCTGGGCCAGTTCGGGGCGGAGATCGTGCAGGTCGTGCGCAGCACCCTGGACGAGTTGATCGAGGACTGAGCGGCCGGCGGCGGCGCCCGCCCGGCCGTGCTCAGGGGGCTTCGGACGATCGCGACTCGCCCGAAGCCCTCTGAGCGCTAGGCCGCGGTGACCGGCGGCTCGGCCTTCTCCACCTTGAGGGCGATGCCGTCGATGCCGACCACCTTCACGGTGGTGCCGGCGGGCAGGTCCGGCCCCTCGACCGTCCAATGGGAATCGCCGACGATGGCCCGGCCGCGGCCGTTGACGATCGGCGTTTCCAGCGTGTGCAGCGTGCCGATGTACTGCTCGGCCCGGCGGTTCAGGTGCAGCGAGGGGTCCGGGCCTTCGCCGCGACGGTAGAGCAGACGCGCCCCCACCACCGCACCGATGGCGAGCACGCCGAACAGCAGGAACTGGACCTGCCACATCATCTCCGGCCAGGCCAGCAGCGCCAGCCCGACCAGGCCGGCGGCCGCACCCAGCCACAGGAAGGCGGCGCCCGGGGCCAGCGTCTCCACCGCGCCGAGCATCACCGCCACCACCCACCAGTGCCAGAACTCCACCATTCCCAACCACCTCCGCCCGCCCCGCGGGCCGCCCCGGTGCGGATGCCCCGGGAATGTCCGTCGCCGTGTGTAGCCCGGTTCAGCCCTCGCTCCAAGGCCCGCGCGTCGGCGGGGTGTCCGGCGCCGCGCCGGCGGGGGGGACGACGCCGGGCGGCGGGGCGGGCATGGCGACGGCGACCGCCGTGGGGGCGGCCTGGCCGGCCGGCACCGGGTCCGGGCGCCGCGCGGCGAAGGCCTCGCGGGCGATCTCGGCCACCCCGGCGATGGAGCCGATGACGCCGGTGGTCTCCAGCGGCATCAGCAGCACTTTCTGGTTGGGAGCGGCGGCCAGCTCGCCCAGCGCCTTCACGTAGCGCTGGGCGACGAAGTAGTTGATGGCGTGAAGGCCGCCGTCGGCGACCGCCGCCGACACGGCGCGGGTCGCCTTGGCCTCGGCGTCGGCCTCCCGCTCGCGCGCCTCGGCGTCGCGGAAGGCGGCCTCGCGCCGCCCTTCGGCCTCCAGGATGGCCGCCTGCTTCTCGCCCTCGGCGCGCAGGATGGCCGCCTGGCGCTGGCCCTCGGCGACCAGGATCGCGGCGCGGCGCTCGCGCTCCGCTTTCATCTGGCCGGCCATGGAATCGACGAGGTCGCGGGGCGGCTGGATGTCCCGGATCTCGATGCGGGTGACCTTGACCCCCCACGGCGTGGTGGCGTCGTCGACCACGGTGAGGAGCTGGGCGTTGATCTTGTCGCGCTGCGACAGCAGGTCGTCGAGGTCCATGGACCCCAGCACCGTGCGGGTGTTGGTCATGGTCAGGTTGAGGATGGCGCGCTCCAGGTCGTTGACCTCGTAGGAGGCCTTGGCGGCGTCGATCACCTGGAAGAAGACCACGCCGTCGGCGGTGACCATGGCGTTGTCCCGGGTGATCACCTCCTGCGACGGCACGTCGAGCACGGTCTCCATCATGCTCTGCTTCTTGCCGACGTGGTCGATCACCGGCGTCACCAGGTGCAGGCCCGGCGGCAGGGTGCGGGTGTAGCGGCCGAACCGCTCCACCGTCCATTCCTCGCCCTGCGGCACCGTCTTGACCCCGAGCAGCACCATCACCATCGCGAACACGACCAGCGCGATCACGAACAGCGTAAAGCCTCCGAAGAGCGCGTCCATTCCCATTCCCCAGTCCCGCTTCCGTTCCCGGGACGATGCCATGGCGGCGGCGGGAAATGAAGGATGGTGGCCGCAGACCGGCCCCGCACCGCGGCGCCGGCCGGCCGCTTACTGGCCGAGCACGGCGCCGACGTGGCGCAGCGGCGGGTTGGCGTCGCACAGGATCTTGAGCACCGCGAGGATCGGCACGGCCAGCAGGGCGCCGGGGATGCCCCACATCCAGCCCCAGAACAGGATCGACACGAACACCGCGATGGGGTTCAGGGACAACCGGCGGCCGATGATGGTCGGGGTGATGACGTTGCCCTCCATCGCGGTCAGGGCGACGAAGGCGAGCGGTGGCAGCAGGATCTGCCCCAGGGTGTCGAAGGTCAGCAGCGACACCAGGAACAGCACCGCCGCCATCACCGCGGCGCCGATGAAGGGGACGAAGTTGACGATGCCGGCCAGGGTGCCCCACAGGCCGGCGTTGGGCAGGCCGAGCAGCCACATCACCAGGGCCGTGGCGCCGCCGAGCGCGGCGTTGATGAGGGTGATGGTGGCGAGGTAGGCGGCGATGTTCTGCTGCACCGTGCCGGCGACCATGGCGTAGTGGACGCGGTCGTCGATGCTGCGCAAGGTGCCCAGCAGCGCCTCGAAGCTGTTGCGGCCCCGGGCCAGGAAGAAATAGAGCAGCACCTGCAGGATCACCACGTTGGCCAGGAACGCCTGGGTCCGGTCGAGGACCTGGTCGGCCAGCGACGGGCCGCGCACCACCACCTCGCGCGCCCCGGAGTTGGCGTTGGCGATCTCTTCCAACTGCTGGGACGCCTCGCGGGCGCGCTCGATGCTCTCGCGCAGGTCGCCCAGCTTGAACTGCACCTCGCGCAGCACCACCGGCATGCGGTCGATCCACTCCGCCGCCGGCGCGGTCAGGGTGTAGACGGCGAACAGGGAAAGGCCGAACACGCCCACCACCACGGCGGCCGCCCCCAGCCATTCCGGCAGGCCGACCCGGTAGAGGCCGCGCACCACCGGGCGCAGCAGGAAGCTCAGCAGCAGGGCGAGGGCGATCGGCAGCAGCACGTCGCGGCCGAAATAGAGGGTGTAGAGCACGGCGATGGCGAACAGGCCGATCACCGCGACGTCGACGGCGCGGCGGCCGGGACGGCCCGGCGGGTCGTCCGGCGCGGTGCCGGGCGCCGGGTCGGGCGCCGGATCGGGCGGCGGGCCGGGGGGCGTGTCGGAGGCTGCGGGGCGGGGTGGTTGGCCGGGGGCGGGCGCGTGGCGGTCGATCATCGGTGTCGTCGTCTCCGTCCAGCCCCCGCGACGCTTGACGGCGCGCGCCCGGGGAGCCGAAGGTGCGGGCTTGCGGGGCCGCCGGCGCGGCGGCTCCGGCCCCGATCACCATTCTCGGAGACGGATGACCATGCGCGGCCCCTTTCGCCCGGTAAACGCTTCGGCAGCGCCCTTGGTTCTCGCCGCCAGCATTATTGTCACGCTTGCGCCGGCCGCCGCCCGGGCCGAGGCGGTCGGCCGGTTCTCCAACGACTGGACGGGCAACGGGCTCGAGGTGGAGGCGGTGGCCGACCCCGAGGTGAAGGGCGTGACCTGCCACGTGGTGGACTTCGACCGCAGCCTGATCGACCGCCTGTCGAAGGGGAACTGGTTCGAGGACCCGTCGAACGCCTCGATCGCCTGCCGCCAGACCGGCCCGATCGTCATCGGCGACATCGAGCTCGACAGCGACGGCGAGGACGTGTTCTCGGAACGCAAAAGCCTGGTGTTCAAGTCGATCGCCGTGCGGCGCATCTACGACCGTGCCAACGACACGCTGATCTACGTGATCTACAGCCGCCAGGTCACCGATGCCTCGGCCAAGATGGCGATCTCGACGGTGCCGCTGTGGGGCACCGAGGTGACGTGGAGCAACGGCAAGCCCGGGGGCTGAGGCCGGGCGGCGGGGCGGGGGAGCGCCCCGCCCGCCGATGAACGGCGCGGCGACCGGGGCCGCGTCATTCGGGGGTGGCGGAATCGCCCTCGGTTTCCGGCGTGCCCATCATGGCGTTGGCGACGAGACCGGCGTTGGCGCGGATCTTGTCCTCGATGGTCTTGGTGGCGTCGGGGTTGCTGCGCAGGTAGTTCTTGGCGTTCTCGCGCCCCTGGCCGATCCGCGTGCCGTCGTAGGAGAACCAGGCGCCGGACTTGTCCACCACGCCGGCCTGGATGCCGAGATCGAGCAGTTCGCCCACCTTCGACACGCCCTCGCCGTACATGATGTCGAACTCGACCACCCGGAACGGCGGGGCCATCTTGTTCTTCACCACCTTGACCCGGGTCTGGTTGCCGACCACCGTGTCGCGGTCCTTGATCGCGCCGATGCGCCGGATGTCGAGCCGCACCGAGGCGTAGAACTTCAAGGCGTTGCCGCCGGTGGTGGTCTCCGGGTTGCCGAACATGACGCCGATCTTCAGGCGGATCTGGTTGATGAAGATCACCAGGCAGTTCGACTTGGAGATCGACCCCGTCAGCTTGCGCAGCGCCTGGCTCATCAGCCGGGCGTGCAGGCCGACATGGCTGTCGCCCATCTCGCCTTCCAGTTCGGCGCGGGGCACCAGGGCGGCCACGGAATCCACCACCAGCACGTCGATCGCACCGGAGCGCACCAGGGTGTCGGCGATCTCCAGCGCCTGTTCGCCGGCGTCGGGCTGGGAGATCAGCAGCTCGTCCACGTTGACGCCCAGCTTGCGGGCGTAGCTCGGGTCGAGCGCGTGCTCGGCGTCGACGAAGGCGCAGGTGCCGCCGGTCCGCTGGGCCTGGGCGATGGCGTGCAGGGCCAGCGTGGTCTTGCCCGAGCTCTCCGGTCCGTAGATTTCCACGATGCGCCCGCGCGGCAGGCCGCCGATGCCCAGCGCGATGTCCAGGCCGAGCGAGCCGGTGGACACCACCTCCGCCTCGACCGAGCTCTCGCGGGCCCCGAGCTTCATGATCGAACCCTTGCCGAAGGCCCGCTCGATCTGGCTCAGTGCGGCGTCCAGAGCCTTCTGCTTGTCCATGGAATCCTTCTCGACCACACGAAGCTGGGGGGACGACATAGCGCGAATCCCTTTCTTAGACCACAGGGGCGGGCGAACTGCAACGAGGCTGATCGTACGCGGTTCGTTCCGGTTTCGCAAGCCGAGTTTCCCATTTGTTCGCATTCCGCCCGGCTCCTCCTCCGGCTCCTCCCCCGGGCCGCTTCCGGTGGTGCGGAACCCACCCGAACGGCCTTTGACGCGGACGGCCTCAGGTATAACCTTTATCCTATGGCGACCGATGGGGAGGCCATGACCGTTTCGCTCGTCCGCCGCAGGGCGCTCGCCGCGCTCGCCGGCTCGCTGCTGTGCGCCGGGGCCGTCCCGTGGGTGGCCAGACCCTCCCTTGCCGGGTCCGCCGGTGGCGAATTGGCGCCTGCACCCTCCGCGCCGTCCGTGCTGCTCCGCATCTCCTCGGAGAACGGGCCGGCCCACGTCCACACGCGCATCCTGCAGCGGTACGCCGATGCCCTGGCGACGCGGTCCGGAGGCCGGCTGGTGGTGGAGTTCCATCACAGCGGCCAGCTCTACCGCGACCGCGACGTGGTGATGGCGCTGCAGCAGGGACGGGTGGAAATGGCGGTTCCCGGAACCTGGCAGCTCGACCGCTACGAGCCGACCGTCGGGGCGACGCTGCTGCCCATGTTCTACGGCCGGGATTCCATGGCCATCGACCAGGTGCTGGACGGGCCGGTGGGGCGGCGTCTCGCCGCCCGGCTCGAGGCGACGCTGGGCCTGCGCGTGCTGGGACGGTGGATTCCCCTGGGCTTCGCCCACCTCTACACGCTGGACCGGCCGGTGCGCCGTCACAGCGACCTGAAGGGCCTGCGCATCCGCTCCCCCGGCGGCGAGGTCAACGACCTGCGCCTGACGGCGCTGGGGGCGCAGCCGGTGCCGGTCCCCTGGACCGACCTGCCGCACGCCCTGGAGGCCGGCCGGGTCGACGGCCTTCTCAGCACCCACGCCACCGTGGCCAGCGCCGCCCTGTGGCGCCACGGCGTGCGCCACGCGTTCGAGGACCGCTCCTATCTGCCGCAATACGTTCCCCTGGTGTCCGAGTATCTCTGGCAGCGGCTGACGCCCGACCTGCGCGGCCTGGTGGCCGCGGTGTGGGACGAGCAGGTCGAGGCGGCCCGCGGCGAGACGGCGGCGGCCCAGGAGGAGGCGCGCCGGGCGCTGGTCGCCAACGGCGTCTCCATCGCCGTGCCGTCGGCCGAGACCCTGGCGGAGTGGCGCGGCCGCCTGTGGCGGCTGCAGGAGGGCTGGGTGGCCGACATGGGCATGGACAAGGAGGTCGTGCGCATTCTGGAATCCGGTCTCGACGACGTGGCGGCGCGGTGACGGAAGGGAGGGACGGCCACGCCATGAAGGGCCCCATGTCACGAACCCGCATCGCCCGCTCCTACGTCGCCCGCTCCTACGTCGGCCAGGCGGCCGCAGTGGCGTTGCTGGCGCTGATGGCGCTGCTGGCCTCGAGCCTGTGGTCGTCCCGCGACGCGGCGGTGCGGCTGGCGGAGCTGTCGCTGCTGCACGAGACGCGCCTGCAGGCCCAGCGGGTCGACGCCGTGGTGACGATGGTGGACTTCACCCTGCGCGCGCTGTCCGACGACCTGGGCGACGCCTCCCCCGCCCCGGGCGCCCTTCCGGAGGCGTCGACCCTGCTGGCGCTGGCCCGCCGCAGCCTGGCCTCGGCGCACAGCGTCACCGTGGCCGCCTACGGCGCCGACGGCACGCTGGCGGGCACGGTGGGGCGGCGCGGGCTGCTGCCGGCGGCGGTGGCGGACCAGCCCTTCTTCGCCCGCCACCGCGACCAGCTCGCGGTGTTCCAGTACGCGACCGCGGCGCAGGTCGGCCAGGACGGGCGGCCGTTCCTCGTCTTGAGCCGCGCCGTGGTGGCGCAGGGGCGCTTCGCCGGGGTGGTGCTGGTGCTGGTCGATCTGGAGCACCCCTTCGACCACACCCAGGGCGACGGTGTGGAGCCGGCGCCGCAGGCCAAGATCCTGTTCGACGCCACGGGAACGGTGCTGGCGGCGTGGCGGATGGCCCGATGGGCGCCGCACGACGAGGCCAGCGACAGCCCCTTCGCCCGCCTTCTGGACCATCCGGACCGCGCCACCGTGGCGCCGGACGGCGAGTGGATCGTCGTCGTTCACCAGCTCGCCGATTTTCCGTTCCGCCTCGCCGCGGCGATGCGCCGCGACGCGGCGCTGGCCGGCTGGTGGCAGGAGGCCCGGATGCTGGTCCTGACCCTGGCGGTGGCGGCCGCGCTGCTGGTGGGGCTGGTCGCCGTCCTGGCGGGCCAGGCGCGCCGCCGTCACACCGCCGAGGAAGGGCTGCGCGACCAGCTCGCCTTCCAGAAGGTGCTGCTGGACACCATCCCGTTTCCGGTCTTCTGGAAGGATGCGGAGCGCCGGTACCTCGGCTGCAACGCCGCCTTCGAGGTTCTGGTCCGGTGCCGCGCCGCCGATCTGGTGGGCCGCACCGCCGAAACCCTGTTCGCGACCGAGGACGCGGCGGAACACGGGGCCGTTGATCGCCAGGTGCTGGCCGACGGGGCGAGCCGGTCCTACGAGCGGGTGTCGCGGTTCCCCGACGGGGTGGAGCGCGCCATCGTCGTCTGCAAGGCGGCGTTCGCCCGTGCCGACGGGACACCCGGCGGGCTGGTCGGGGTGATGGTCGACGTCACCGAGCGCCGCCGCACCGAAGAGCGGACGGCGGCGTTGCTCAAGGCGCTGGAGCACACCCCGAGCAGCATCCTCATCACCGACGCCCAGGGCACGGTCACCTACGTCAACCCGACCTTCAGCGAGACCACGGGGTACGCCGCCCACGAGATCGTCGGCCAGAACCCGCGCATCCTGCAAAGCGGCGAGACGCCGGCGGACACCTACCGCGCGCTGTGGGACACGGTCACCGCCGGGCGGGTGTGGCATGGAGAGTTCCGCAACCGCCGTAAAAACGGGCAGGTCTACTGGGAACGCGCCGCCATCGCGCCGATCCTCGACCAGGACGGCCAGCCCCTCAGCTACGTGGCGGTGAAGGACGACATCAGCGCCGACAAGATCGCCGCCGAACGGGTGTGGGAACAGGCCCATCTCGACGCCCTGACCGGGCTTGCCAACCGCGTCACCCTGCGCGACCGGCTGTCGACCGCCCTCGACGGGGCGCAGCGCGCCCGCGGCCGGCTCGCCCTGCTCTACATCGATCTCGACCGCTTCAAGCCGGTCAACGACCGCTTCGGTCACGAAACGGGTGACACGCTGCTGATGCAGGTGGCCGACCGCCTGCGCGAGAACGTTCGCGGCGACGATCTGGTGGCCCGGCTGGGCGGCGACGAATTCGTCGTGCTGATGGCCATCCACACCCCCGCCGAGGCGGAAGCGGTGGCGGCCCGCATCCTCGCCGCGATGACCCGTCCGTTCGCGCTGAGCGTCGGCACGGTGGAGATCGGCGCCAGCATCGGCGCCAGCGTCTACCCCGGCGACGCGACGGACGCCGACGCGCTGATCCGGCACGCCGACTGCGCGATGTACGTGGCCAAGCAGGCGGGCCGATCGACCGTGCGGTTCTACGACGCGACGATGCGCGGCCGTGACACCCCGGCGGTCACGTCGCTGCCCGAATGACCTCCTTCACCTTGGAGGCGAGCTGTTTCAAGGAGAACGGCTTGGGCAGGAAATGGGCGTTCCCGGCGCCGTCGAACTCGTCCTTGAAGCGGTCCTCGGCGTAGCCGGAGATGAAGATCACCCGCATGTCGGGACGGCGCTCGCGCACCTTGCGGGCGAGGGTGGGGCCGTCCATCTGGGGCATGACCACGTCGGTGATCAGCAGGTCGATGCGCGAGCCGTCACCGATCTGCTGCATCGCCGCCTCGCCGTTCTTCGCCTCCATGACCTGGTACCCCTTGTTGCGCAGCGCGCGCGCCGAGAACACGCGCACCGCGTCCTCGTCCTCGACCAGCAGGATCGTGCCGCTGCCGGTGAGATCGCTGCCGCGCCGCTCGCGCGGCTCTCCGGTGTCGGCGGGGCGCGGCTGGCCCTGGTGGCGGGGCAGCAGGATGGTGAACCTCGCCCCTTCGCCGGGCGCGCTCTCCACGAAGATGAAGCCGCCGGTCTGGCGCACGATGCCGTAGACGGTGCTGAGGCCGAGCCCGGTCCCCGACCCCACCTCCTTGGTGGAGAAGAACGGCTCGAAGATGCGCTGAAGGTTCTGTTTGGGGATGCCGACCCCGGTGTCGATCACCTCGACCGAGACGTAGTCGCCGGTCGGGATGATCTCGTGCTCGCGCCGGTCCGGCGCGGCGACGGCGTAGTTCGACGTCACCACCGACAGCCGGCCGCCGCTGCCGGCCATGGCGTCGCGGGCGTTGACGACGAGGTTGATGATCACCTGCTCGAGCTGGTTCTGGTCCACTTTCACCAGGCCGAGGTCGCGGCCGTGGATCATCCGCAGCTCGATGTTCTCGCCGATCAGGCGGCGCAGCAGGTTGGACAGCTCGGCCAGCACGTCGGTCACGTTGATGATGCGCGGCTGCAGGGTCTGCTGGCGCGAGAACGCCAGGAGCTGGCGCACCAGGTTCGCCGCGCGGTTGGCGTTCTGCTTGATCTGCATGATGTCGCTGAACGACTGGTCGCCCGGCTTGTGGCGCAGCAGCAGCAGGTCGCAGAAGCCGATCATCGCCGTCAGCAGGTTGTTGAAGTCGTGGGCGACGCCGCCGGCCAGCTGGCCCACCGCCTGCATCTTCTGCGACTGGGCGAACTGCGCCTCCAGGTTCTTGCGCTCGGTCAGGTCGATGAACTGGAGGATCAGGCTGGCCCCGGACTCGTCGCCGATCCCGCCGTCGACGCGGCTGAGCCGGCGGGTGTAGAGCTGGACCACCAGGTCGCGCTCGCCCGACAGGCGGACCTCCAGCGGCGCCTCGGGGTTGGCCCCGTCCCGCACCTCGCGCAGGCGTGCGGCCACCCCGGCGCGCTCGCCCGGCGCGATCAGCGCCGACAGCGGCCGCCCGAGGACGGCGTCCGCCGGGGTGCCGATCAGCGACAGGAAGGCCTGGTTGCACTCCACCAGGCCGCCGGCGCCGTCGGCCAGGGCGATGCCGATGGGGGCGTCCTCGAAGAACCGCTGGAAGCGCTGCTCGGAAATCCGCAGGGCCTCGGCCCACCGGTGCTCCGGCGACAGGTCGCGCACCACGGACCGGGTGTAGACCGTGCGCCCGTCGTCGACGATCACCACGGTCTGGGCCGCCGACGCCTGGAAGCGCCGCCCCGACGGCCCGCGCATGGTCAGCTCGCCGCGCTGGTCGGTGCCGCCGGACGCGAACAGGTCGTAGGGCTTCGCGCCGGCCGGGGGCTCGGCCAGGACCTCGTGCAGGCGACGCCCGCCCTCCACGAGGTCGCGCTGGGCGCAGCCCAGCCAATCGGCCAGCGTGGCGTTGACGAACAGGAACATGCCGTCCTGGTCGACCGAGTAGAAGCCGACCGGCGCATGGTCGAGGAAATCGACCAGCTTGCTCTGCTCCTGCAGCATCACCTGTTCCAGCTCGCGCCGGGCGGTGATGTCCTCCAGGCGCCAGTGCACGGCGCCGGGGAACCCGGGGATCGGCAGCGCCTGCACGCGCCGCCATTCCGGCGACGCCGCCTCCCGCGCGATCCGCAGCTCGGCGGTGGCGGGAACGCCGGCCCTGGCCCGCTCGCGCACGCGGTCCAACTCGGCGCGCGATTCGGTGTCGGCGCCGACCAGGCGTTCCAGCGCCGCCAGCGGCGGCTCGTCCGGAGCGGCGGCGCACAGGGCGCGGAAGGCGGCGTTCACGAACACCGTCCCGTTGCCGGCGTCGCACACGACGTTGCCGACGTTCAGGCCGTCCAGCGCGCCCGTCACCAGGGCGACGTCGTTGGCGAGGTGCCGGCGCAGGCGGGCGATGCGGGTCACCAACGCCGCCGCGCCGACGGCCACGGCCGCGGTCCCGGCCCAGGCGACGGAATCCTGGGCGAGGGCCAGCCCGGCGGCCACCGCCACCAGGCCGGCGGCACCGACACCCTGCAGCAGCGCCGCGGCGATCGCCACGCGCGGCGGTGCGGCGGGACCGATCCGGGAGGCGTCGCGGCGCGTGTCGAGGAAGGAGGATACGTCGCCCACCGGCTCTCCCGCAGTGCCCGTACGTTGCGTGGCGGCGGTGGCCGGGGTCATCCCCCGGGGGTGCGCCGCTTCAGCTTGAAAACATAGGTGATCACCTCGGCCACCGCACGATAATGCTCCGCGGGCACCTCGTCGTCGATGTCGACGGTGGCGTACAACGCCCGGGCAAGCGGCGGGTTCTCGACGATCGGGATGTCGTGCTCGGTGGCCACCTCGCGGATCTTCATGGCCAGGGTGTCGACGCCCTTGGCCAGCAGCACCGGCGCCTGCATCGTCTGCGGGTCGTATTTCAAGGCGACGGCGTAGTGGGTCGGGTTGGTGACCACCACGTCGGCCTGGGGGACGGCGGCCATCATGCGCTGGCGGGCGCGCTCGAAGCGCAACTGGCGGATGCGGTTCTTGACGATCGGGTCGCCTTCCGCCTGCTTGTGCTCGTCCTTCACCTCCTGCTTGGTCATCTTCATCTTCTTGGAATGGCTGTGGATCTGCCACGCCAGATCGCCGGCGGCGATGAGCGAGAGCACGGCCAGGACGCCGACCAGCAGGTGGAAGGCGATCTCGTCCATGGAGGCCAGCAGGGACATGATGTCGATGCCGACGAACAGCTCGATGGAGCGCACCATCGGCGCCAGCGCCAGATAGGAGACGCCGCCCACCACCAGCATCTTGCCGACGCCCTTGGCCAGCTCCACCGCCTGGGAGGCCGGCGAGAACATCCGCTTCACCCCGCTCAACGGGCTGATCTTGCTGAACTTCGGGATGATGAGCTTCCACGAGATGTGCCAGCCCGTCTGCAGGATGTTGGCCAGCACCCCGGCCACCACCAGCAGGAGGATGGGCAGCCACAGCGCCCACAGCGCGTCCATGGCCGCACGGTGCATGACCTGCCCGACGCCACCGCTGTCCATCGGCAGCTGGTAGATGTTGGCGATGTAGAACGACAGCCGCTGCGCCATGCCCGCCATTGTTCCCGGCAGGATTGCCACCAGGGAAATCAGCATGACGGCGACGATCAGCCAGTTGTTGATTTCCTGGCTGCGCGCGAATTGTCCTTCTTCGCGAGCCTTTTGTTTCTTTTTTTCTGTCGGCTCTTCTGTTTTTGATGACTCGTCGGCGTCTTCGGACACCGTGGATCTCCGCCGGGGTTGCGCCGCGACCGCTCAGGTCGGGCTGAGGAACTCGATGAACGTCGTTTCGAAATGGCTCAGCCAGAACATCATCATGCCCGACAGGGTCAGGGCGAAGAGGAACAGGCCGATCGCCACCTGCGCCGACATGAACAGGAAGAACACCTGGATCTGCGGGGCCAGCTTCGACAGGATGCCCAGCGCGATGCCGAACATCAGGCCGATGATGAGGAACGGCGCCGCCATCTGGACGCCGATGACGAAGCTCTTCGACACCATGCGCGCGATCAGGTCGGCCATGTCGTTGGTCGGCAACGGCGCTCCCGGCTCGAACAGCGAATAGCTGTCCACCACCGCCATGATCAGCAGGTGGTGGAGGTCGGTCAGGAACAGCATCAGCAGGCCCAGCCAGCCCAGCAGCGCACCGGGCAGCGTGCCCTGCGAGCCCATGGCGGGGTTGAACATCTGGGCGTTGGCGAGGCCCGACTGGGTGGCGATGATGGTTCCCGCCACCTCCAGGGCGCCGACCAGGATGCGCGCCACCGTGCCGATGAAGATGCCGACGGTCATCTCGGCGATCAGCAGCTTGGCCAGCGCGAACACCTGCTGCGGCTCGGGCGGCAGGCGGGGGCTCAGAACCGGGGCGACGACGACGCTGACGGCCAGCGCGAACAGCAGCCGGGTGCGCGTCGAGACGAAGGGATCGCCGATGGTCGGCATAACCATGAAGGCGCTGCCGACCCGGGCGAACACCAGCAGCCACACGAAGATCTGTTCGGCGAACAGGGTCTCGATCAGATCCATGGGCACCGGCCCCTCCGCCCGCGCGTCAGCGCCCGACGCCGATGGCGACGATCCGGTCGGTGATCTCCTGGTTGAAGAACTGCTCCAGCTCGCCCAGCATGTAGGGCATCAGCAGGATCGACAGGCCGAAGACGACCAGCACCTTCGGCACCATGGACAGCGTCTGTTCCTGGATCTGCGTCACCGCCTGCAGCACGGAAATGATCGTGCCCACCACCGTCATGGCCACCAGGATGGGGCCGCACACGAACACCAGCGTCACCAGGGTGGTGCGGCACAGCTCGATCACTTCGGTGTCGGTCATGGGGCTGGACGTTCCTGGCCGGCGCCGTCACATCGGCATGCGCAGGATTTCCTGGTAGGCCGTGATGACCTTGTCGCGCACGGTGGTGACCGTCTGAAGGGTGAGCTCCGCGTTCGACACCGCCTGCACCACGTCGGACAGGTCGGCCTGGCCGACGGCGGCCATGGCGGTCACCGTCTCGCCCTTGCGCATGGTGTCGACCGCGGACGAGGCCGCCTCCTTCAGCACATCGCCGAAGCTGGGCCCCTCGTCGCGCGGCGCCATGCCCGGCCCCGAGGTCCTGGCCGCGGTGTTGGCGTAGGCGGCGATCACGTTGGCGACGTTGGCGACCATGGATGGCACTCCTCAAGGCGGGGCGGGCGCGGGCGGGCGCCGGTCAGCCGCGCAGGATGTCGATGGTGCGCGACAGCATCTGGCGCGCGGATTCGATGACGGACAGATTGGCCTCGTAGGAGCGCTGGGCCTCGCGCATGTCCATGGATTCGATGATGGTGCTGACGTTGGGCATGAGGACATAGCCGTCGGCGTCGGCGCTGGGGTGCGACGGATCGAAGCGGCGCTGGAAGTCGCCGGCGTCGACGCCGATCTTGGCGACCCGGACGGTGTCGACGCCGAGCTGGCGGTCCAGCTCGTTCTGGAAGGTCACCGTCTTGCGGCGATAGGGCAGGTCGCCCGGCGTCTCCGCCGTGGTGTTGGCGTTGGCGATGTTCTCGGCGATCACCCGCAGCCGCGTGCCCTGGGCCTTCATGCCCGAGGCCGACACCGCCATGCTGTTGTAGAGGTCCATGCGTCCACTCCTCCCTTAGGCCCGCGCCGTCACGCCCCGCCGCGGCCCAGCGCCATCTTCAGCATGTTGATCTGCTTGCGGTAGAGGTTGGTCATCGTCTGGTAGTCCATGGCGTTCTGGGAAACCTTGAGGACCTGCTCCTCGATCACCACGGCGTTGCCGTCGGGCGCCGTCTCGTAGGGATTGCGCACCCGCTGCTCTTTGGCGAGCCCGCCCACCGGCACGGTGCCCTGCAGGTGCGTGGCGCTGGTCGTGCTGGCCTGGAGCCGCCGGCTGTCGGCCAGCGCGTCGCGGAAGGAGAAGGGCTTGAGGTCCTGCGGCTTGAAGTCCGGGGTGTCGGAATTGGCGATGTTCTGGGCCAGCGTCCCCTGCCGCTGGGTCAGCCAGTCCATCTTGCGCGTCAACAGCTTGTAGATCGCCAGATTGTTGAGGTCCATCGTCCGCTCCGCCGTCGCCTGCTCCGCCGCCCGCACCCTCCCGCGCCGCCGCCCGACGGCAACCGGACGCGTCGGGGCGGGCACACCGCCACGTCGGGATGGTGCGCGGATTTGCGTTAATAAAACCTGAATCCGTGCCACGCCCGCCGGTCGGCCCCGGGAAACGGCCCCGGGAAACGGCCGCCGCAGCGTTGCTCCCGCGGCGCGCTGTGGTAGGGTGCGGTCCCGTTCCCCAGCCGCGATGGAGTCATGGCCCGCGCCGCCGCCCGTCCCGCATCTGGCACAGCCGTCCGGCGGTGCGCCGCGCCCTGGGCGCGCGCCGTCGTCCGGATGGCGGTGGTGGTGGTGGTGCTCCAGGTGCTCCTGCCGGTGCAGGCGCTGCTGGCGGTGGCCGACGCCAACGCCGGCTGGGACAGCGTCTGCCTGGCCAACGCGGGCCGGCGCGAGGCCGGCGGCGGCTCGCCGGCCGGCTCGCCGGCCTCGGCGGCGGGCTGCCCGGTGTGCACCGCGGTGGCCGCCGCCGTCGGCGCCCCGCCGCCGCTGCCGGCGGTCCTGCCG
>NZ_BAAKJB010000017.1:0-147433 GCF_059703765.1 Azospirillum sp. NS33
CCTGCCCGAGGCGCTGGCGCCGCTGGTGGTGGAGATCGCCCGGGGCGGGGCCGGCCACGTGCTGGCGGCGGCCACCAGCTTCGGCAAGAACCTGGCGCCGCGCGTCGCCGCCCTGCTCGACGTGGCGGCCATCTCCGACATCCTGTCGGTGGTCGGGGAGGACACCTTCACCCGGCCGATCTACGCCGGCAACGCCATCGCCACGGTGCGCTCGGCCGACCCGGTGAAGGTCATCACCGTGCGCGCCACCGCCTTCGAGGCGGCGGCGGCCGACGGCGGCTCGGCCAGCGTGGAGGCGGTGTCCGGCCCGGCCGACGCCGGCGGCGCCACCTTCGTCGGCCAGGAGCTGACCAAGTCGGAGCGGCCGGAGCTGACCCAGGCCCGCATCGTCGTCTCGGGCGGCCGCGGCATGGGCTCGGGCGAGAACTTCGCCCTTCTGGAGGCGCTGGCCGACCGGCTCGGCGCCGCGGTCGGGGCGTCCCGGGCGGCGGTGGACGCCGGCTTCGTGCCCAACGACTACCAGGTCGGGCAAACCGGCAAGATCGTGGCGCCGGACCTGTACCTGGCCGTCGGCATCTCCGGTGCCATCCAGCACCTCGCCGGCATGAAGGACAGCAAGGTGATCGTCGCGATCAACAAGGACGAGGACGCGCCCATCTTCCAGGTCGCCGACTACGGCCTTGTCGCCGACCTGTTCAAGGCGGTGCCGGAGCTGACGGAGGCGCTGGGCTGAGTTGGGGCTGCGGGGCCGGGCGGGAGTCCGTCGCGACCACCCGGCCCCGCCGCCTCGCCTCCCGATCTTGCGGTGCACCACCCGGACGGGCTAGGAACGGCCCCACACCCGCCCACCGCACGGAGAGCACCGCCATGTCCGTCGACGAGCAGGCTGCCGAGGCCAAGGCGAAGACCCGCGAGGCATGGCTGGGCGCCGCCTTCACCGCCCTGGCCGGGGGCGGCGTCGAGGGGGTGCGGGTGGAGGTGCTGGCGAAGCGGCTGCACGTCACGAAAGGCAGCTTCTACTGGCATTTCCGCGACCGGGCCGCCCTGCTGGCGGCCCTGCTGGAGACCTGGAAGGAGCGGCGCATCGCCGCCATCAAGACCCAGACCCGCCTCGACGGCGCCGCACCGGAAGACCGGCTGCGCGCCCTGATCTCCCTCCACCTCGACCGCGCGAACCCGCGCGGCATGGCGATCGAGCTGGCGGTGCGCGACTGGGCCCGCCACGACGGGGCGGCGGCCGCGGTGGTGGCCGAGGTCGACCGCGAGCGCCTGGCCTGCGTGTCGGAGCTGTTCGCCGCCATGGGCCTCTCTCCGGAGGACGCCTTCGCCCGCGCCTACCTGCTCTACGCCTTCGTGTTCGGGGACGGGCTGCTGGTCCACGACCACTCCGCTGCCCCCTTCGACGCCGCCCGCGACCGCTGCGCCCGCCTGCTGCTGCCGTCCCGCGGCTGAGCCACCCCCCGAGGCCGCGACGATCAGTGCCGGTGCCGGTGCCGGTGCCGATGACAGGCGCGCCGCCGCCCGGCCGGCGTCAAAGCGGGAACAGGGTGGTCACGACAAAGACCCCGGTCAGGGCCAGCAGAAGCCAGAGGCCCAGGGACATCGACCGCCCGCCGGGCCGGGGGGCCCCGCTCCCCACCGCCGGGGGGCCGCCGTTGGCCGAGGTGGCGGAGCCTCCCTTGGGCAGGAGCATCACCAGCCCATCGGCGATCGCGGAGACGTCCGACGCCTCCGAGCGCGGTTCGGGAAGCCGGCGGAGGATGGCGGCGAGCGCCGATCCCGCCGCGGCCCTCGGCAATTCGGCCAGACGGGCGGACTCCGCCCAAGGGTCGATGTCGAGGCGCGCCAGCGCCGACAGGACGGTGAGGGAGGCGCCGTTCGCCTCCTCCCACACCGGGGCACACAAAAAATCGCCCAGATCCGAATGGTGCAGGCTGTATTCGACGCGCAGGGCCATGACGAGAGCCTCGGTTAATATTTCAACGAACTGCATCACTATATAAGTTCACTTTTCGGAAAATCATGGAACGGGGCGTCCAACACCGTGATTTTCGCGAACATGTCATCCGACGACCGGGAGGCGGGGGCATCAACGATCCGGCCGCGGCGGGCCGGCGGGCCGGCGGGCCGGCGGGCCGGCGGGCCGGCCCATGGCGGCGGTGCCCCCGCTGGAGCCCGTGCAAGCGCAAACCGGCCGGAGCACCGTGAAGCCCCGGAGGATCGGCCCGTTCCTCGAGTATCCCCCTACCCCTATGCTTTGGGCATGGCGCGAGACAAACGGCATATTGTGGAATGAATGCGGGCGATTTCCCGGACTTGTCTTCAATCTTATTTGCAGCTTCGGGGGATGAACCCTTGAAAAATTAGAGATATGATCCATATGACAGATGGAGACTGGCCACCGCGGACGTGCCATTTGGGACACTGCCCGGTCTCTGAAGGAGCAGCCACATGGCGCATGCCCACTACCTCGTCGCCGAACGGAAGACGGGATGGTTCATCAGCTTCGAACAGACCCACGCCGGCCCCATCCAGGGCGGTCGCAACGGCGCCCTGGTGGCCGCCGTCCAGGCCGCGCACCAGGCCGGCAAGGATGGTCACGACGCCAGCGTCCGCCTGTGCCCGCTGGGGGAGGAGGTCCACACGGTCTGGTCGTTCGGCCGCGACGCCTATCCGTCGCCGTGGGCCGAGCAGTTGCGGCTGGACGCCCTGCAGCCGGTGCGCCGCAGGGCCGTGGTCGCCCCGGCGTCCGCACCGAAAGCCACGGACATGGCAAGCGGCGACGTCCGCCCGGTGGCCGCGGCGCCGTGAACCGCCCGGCCTCCGGGCGGACGTGGCTGGGCTTGACCCAGCCCTCGCCCGGACATGGCGCACGCCGGACACGGTGAGGTGAACGGCGCCACCGCGGACATGGCGAACGGCGCCGCCGTCGGGCCGTGGCCCGCGGCAGCGGCCGTTGTGTGATCCGTTGCGTGAGCGCCGCCCGTCACCCGGCCAGAGTCACCCGGTCAGAACAGGCGCCGCCCCGACATCAGAACCCCGCCCACGACGGTGGAGACGATGCCAAACAGCAAGTACAGCATGGTTTGATCGGAATACCGTCCCGTGAGGGAATTGGTGATCTGGTCGATCGGCGCGTTCGACGCGTTGTAGGCGAACACCAGAAGAACCACGCCGAGGATGAAGGCGGCCGTGCCGACGGCACGGGACAGGCGGGCGTTCATGATCACGGTACTCCTTGGTTTGTGACGGACTGACCGCACGGGCGGTGGCCGCACGGCTGGGCGCCGGCGGGGCGGGCGGCATGATCAAGGATCACGGGACACCCCGCCCCGGGCACGCGGGCGTTCGGCTCAGCGCCAGAGCGGCTTGCCGAGATCGATGTCGTTCTCATCCGTGAGGGCGCCGGCGCCCGCACCGACCGCGCCGCCGATCAGCGCGCCCTGGACCGGCGCGCCGAGCAGCGCCCCGCCAACCGCGCCGACACCGGCACCGATGCCGCCGCCGCTCACGGTGCGATCCGCGGTGCTGCTGCCGCACGCCGCCAGCGCCATCAGCGACAGGACGAGCGTGGCGGCCAAAAGAACGGGCTTCATGGTTTGTCCCCTCAAGGATCGATGACCGAACACAGGCGCCGCCGGGTGGCCCTTGGCTGGACGGGCGTCCGGAGCGAGCGCCGCCCGGGGCCATCTGCGCAGAATGCCAAGAAAAGCTGGAAGTCGAACGCCCGGACCACCGCCTGTCCGCCGCTTGCTCGGCGCCTATCGTATGCCCCGCAGGTATTCCCCGCAGAGTACCGGAGCGTTTCATCTTCTATTGAAGATATGGGTGTTTCACACCTTGCTTTCCATATGACTTTCAGATGGTGACTGACATATGAATATTAATTTCTTCGTAAGCAGTAAAAATTGGTCCGTCTTGACGACATCCTGGGTCTGACGCAGTCACCGGGGCGGACTTCGGGGGATCACCCGAGGCGGACAAGCAGCCGGTGAGTCGCTTCGGCCGCCGTCAGCGCCAGCCGCAGCGGCCGTTCCGTCACCACGCTGTGGTCGAGGGTGGCGAAGGCGACGCCGCGGCTGACGCCGCCGGGGTTCTCGACCCGGATGTCGTAGCGGGCCTGGCCATGGCGGAGCGACAGCTCGAAGGCAGGCCATGCCTTGGGGATGCAGGGATCGAGATGCAGGACGCCGGCTTCCAGGCGCAGCCCCAGGATGCTCTCCATGCCGGCGCGCTGCATCCAGCCGGCGGAGCCGGTGTACCAGGTCCAGCCGCCCCGCCCGACATGGGGCGGGCGGGCGTAGATGTCGGCGGCGACGACGTAGGGCTCGACCTTGTAGCGGTGGACGTCGGCCCGCGTGCGGGCGTGGTTGACCGGATTGAGCAGGGCGAACAGCCCGGCCGCCTTGTCGCCGTCGCCCAGCGCGGCGAACGCCATCACCGACCACAGGGCGGCGTGGGTGTACTGGCCGCCGTTCTCGCGGATGCCGGGCGGGTAACCCTTGATGTAGCCGGGATCCCGCGGCGTCTTGTCGAACGGCGGCGCGAACAGCAGCGCCAGCCTGTCCTCCGGCCGGATCAGCTCGCGCTCGACCGCGGCCATGGCGCGGGCCGCCCGCTCCGGCGCCGCCGCACCCGACAGCACCGCCCAGGACTGCGCGATGGAATCGATCCGGCATTCGTCGCTGTCGGCAGCGCCCAACGGGGCGCCGTCGTCGAAGAAGCCGCGCCGGTACCATTCGCCGTCCCATCCCTCGCGCTCCAGCGCGTCCCGCACCCCGGCGGCGTGGGCGCGCCACGCGGCGGCGCGGGCCGTCTCCGACCGCCCGTCGGCCAGCGCGGCGAACGCCGTCAGGGCCGTGTGCAGCAGCCAGCCCAGCCAGACGCTCTCGCCCTGGCCACCGGCGCCGACCCGGTTCATCCCGTCGTTCCAGTCGCCGGTACCGATCAACGGCAGCCCGTGACGCCCGAGCCCCAGGCTGTGGTCGAGGGCGCGGGCGCCATGCTCGAACAGGGTCGCCGTCTCGTCGGACACCGCCGGCTGGAAAAAGCTGTCATGCTCGCCCGGGTCCAGCCGCTGCCCTTCGAGGAACGGCAGCGGCTCGTCGAGCACCGCGGTGTCGCCGGTGGCGGTGACATAGTGGGCGATGGCGTAGGCGAGCCACGCGCCATCGTCGGAAATCCGTGTGCGCACACCCTGGCCGGAATGCGGCAGCCACCAATGCTGCACGTCGCCCTCGGCGAACTGGCGTCCCGCCGCGCGCAGCAGGTGCTCGCGCGTCATCGCCGGGCGCACGCCGGCGAGCGCCATGCCGTCCTGGAGCTGGTCCCGGAAGCCGTAGGCGCCGCTCGCCTGATAGAACGCCGAGCGGGCCCACACCCGGCAGGCGAGCGACTGGTAGAGCAGCCAGCCGTTCAGCATGATGTCCATCGAGCGGTCGGGCGTCCGCACCGTGACGCTGCCCAGGATCTCGTCCCACTGGCGGCCGACCGCGGCCAACGCCGCGTCGAGATCGGCCGACCGGTACCGCGCGACCAGGGCTGCCGCCGCGTCGCCGCTCGCCGCGTCGCCGAGAAAGGCGACGATCTCTACGCTGCCGTCCGGCGGCACCTCGACCACCGCGCGCAGGGCACCGCAGGGATCGAGCCCCGCTCCGACCAGGCCGGAGAGCGGGCCGCCGGCGGACAGCGCCGCCGGGTGGGCCAGGGTGCCGTTGCGGCCAATGAAGGCGCGGCGGTCGCCGGTCCACTCGGTCTGCCGGCCACCGAGGTCGAGGAAGGCGACCCGCGATCCGAAGGCAGCGTTCCACGGGTTTCGGGCGAACAGGGCGCCGGTGCCGGGGTCGACCTCCGTCGTCACGAACGGACCCGAGGCAGCCCGCGACGTGCCGAGCACCCATTCGACGTACACGGTTACCGACAGGCGCCGGGGCCGGTCCGATCGGTTGCGCAGGGTCAGGCGCGAGATCTTGATGGGATCGTCGACCGGAACGTATTGCAGCAGTTCGGAGGCGACGCCGTGCGCGGTGTGCTCGAAGCGGCTGTAGCCCCGGCCGTGGCGCGCGACGTAGGTCGACGCCTCGTCGCGGATGGGCAGCGCCGTCGCCCCCCACACCGCCCCGGTGTCGTCGTCGCGCAGGTAGACCGCCTCGCCCGGGCGGTCGGCGACCGGGTCGTTGGACCACGGGGTGATCTGGTGCTCGCGGCTGTTCACCGACCAGGTGTGGCCGCCGCCCTCGGTCGACGCCTGGAACCCGAAGGCCGGGTTGGCGACGACGTTGATCCAGGGCGCCGGCGTCGACTGGCCGGGCCCCAGGATGGTCACGTACTCGGTGCCGTCCGCCGCGAAGCCGCCCAGCCCGTTGAAGAACTCCAGCTCCGGTTTGGCGGGGGGCGGCAGCGGCAGGCGCACGGACGGGACCGGGGCCGGAAGGGCCGGCACCGGCACCGGCGCCGGCACCGCCATCTCGGCGTTGCGCTCGAGCTGGTCGAACAGGCTGCCGCGCTGCGCCACCAGCACGACGCGTGCCACCGCGGCCAGCAGCGCCCGCGTCTCGGCCGGGACCAGGTCGGCCCGCAGCACGAAGACGCGGCCCGCCGGCCCGCCGCCGCCGGCCGGCGTTCGCGACTGGCTGGTGCGGACCAGGGTCTCGATGGCGATCTGCAGGTCCTGGATGTAGGAGGACTGGCGCTCGTTGACGATCACCAGATCCACCGCGAGCTGCTTCATCCGCCAGTACTCGTGCGCCTGCAGCAACTGGCGCGCGATGTCGAGGGTCTCGGTGTCGGCGATGCGCAGCAGCACGATGGGCAGATCGCCGGAGACGCCCTGCGCCCACAGCCCCGACTGCGCGCCGCCGCCGCGCCGGATGGCGTCCGAGGCCGGGCGCAGGGCCGGCGCGGCGTAGATCACGTGCCCGGCGAGGCGCTGGAACAGCCCGGCCTCGCCCGCCGTGATGCCAAGATGATGGAGCTGCACCTGGGCCTGGGTCCAGGCCAGCGTCGATGCCCGGGTCATGGCGGTGGTGTCGCGGTGCTTGTCGATGCTGTCCAGCAGATCCGCCCGGCTGGCGGTGACCATCGTCCAGAAGGCGACGCGCACGGTGGCGCCGGGGGCCACCCGCAGGCGGCGGCGCAGGGCGAAGATCGGGTCGAGCACGGTGCCCACCGTGTTCGACAGCGGCCGGCCGTCGATCACCGCGATCGGGGTGCGGGCACCGTGACCGCGGCCGAGGAAGCGGGCGCGGTCGGTCTCGACCTCGGCCCGCCCCACCGCGTCGCCCTCGACCACGGCGAGGTGGGCCGCCCAGATGGCCGCCTCGGTCGGCGTGCGGTGGCGCCGCGTCGCCAGGATCGCCCCCACGTCGGACAGGTATTCGGTCTCGACGAACAGCTTGGAGAACGCCGGGTGCGCCGCGTCGGCGGAGTGGGGGGCCAGCACCAGCTCGGCGTAGGAGGTGATCTCCAGCTCGCGCACCCCGTGTCCCGCGTTGGTGACCGAGACGCAGCGCACCTCGGCATCGTCCTCGGCCGAGACGATCACCTCGAGCGTCGTGGTCAGCGTGCCGTCGCGGCGCACGAACTCGGCGCGGTCCTCGTTGAAGGTGACGGCGTAGAAGTCGGGCTCGACGCCGCTGGGCTGGAAGCCGGCCGACCACACCGCGCCGCTGCGGACGTCGCGCAGATAGAGGTAGGAGCCGGAATCGTCGCAGGTCGCGTCCTCGCGCCAGCGGGTGACCGCCAGGTCGCCCCAGCGGCTGTAGCCCGAACCCGCGGCGGTGAGCATCGTGGCGTAGCGCCCGTTCGACAGCAGATGGGTGGCCGGGGTCGCCTGGTGGGCCGACGCGAAGCGCCGGCCGCCGGAGAGCTCGCCGTCACGGACCTTGACCGTCGACGCGGTCTCCGCGACCCGTCGGGCGACCGCCACGTCGCGCGGCGTGCGCTCCTGGAGCAGCAGTTCGGTCGCCTGGATGATCGGTTCGGCGTGGAAGCGCGCCCGCATGGCGCCGTCCAGCACTGCGTCGGCGATGGCGACGATGGTCATGCCCTGGTGGTGCGCCATGAAGGCGCGGACGACGGCGACACCGTCCCCCGCCGGCACCCGGGCGGGGGTGTAATCCAGCGCCTCGTAGAAGCCGTAGCGCCCGCGCGCTCCGGCCTCCACGAGACGGGCCAGGTTGGCGGTGGCGGCGTGCGGGTCGACCATGGTGGCCAGCGCGGTGGCGTAGGGCGCAACGACGAAGTTGTCGCCCAGCCCGCGCTTCAGGCCCAGGCCGGGAACGCCGAAGTTCGAGTACTGGTAGGTGAATTCGAGGTTCCGGGCGTTGTAGGCCGACTCCGAGATGCCCCAGGGCCGGTGCCGCGCCGCGGCGTACGCGATCTGGCGCCGCACCACCAGGCGGCTGGTTTGTTCGAGCAGGCTGCCGTCCGGCGCCCGCATGACGAGCGACGGCATCAGGTACTCGAACATCGACCCCGACCACGACACCAGCGCCGCGCCGTGCGCCACCGGCATCGCGGCCCGGCCGAGCCGGAACCAGTGGCGGGCCGGAACGTCGCCCTTGGCGATGGCGAAGAAACTGGCGAGCCGCGCCTCCGACGCCAGCAGGTCGTAGCAGTTGGGGTCGAGCGTGCCTTCCGGCACCAGGTAGCCGATCGACAGAAGATCGCGGTCACGATCGAGCAGGAAACCGAACTCCATCGCCATCGCCATGGAGCGGGCGGTGTCCTCGAGCACCGACAGGCGCGCACCGAGAACGGCGGCGCCGGTCGATCCCGGCCGCAGGTCGTCGCGGTGGGCCACGAGGGTGCGCAGGCTGGCCCGCGCCCAGAACAGCATGTCGGCGCCGGTGTCGTCGCCGCGTTCCAGGGCGAGCGCCGACGCCATGTCGACCATGGTCTCGGCCTCGCCGGCCAGGCCGGCGAGCCGTCCCCGGAGGTCGTCGCCAGCGGCCGGTGCCTGCCGCACCGCGGCACCGAGGGCGGCCAACGCGCCGTCGAGCTGGCCCCAGGTCACCGTCTGGGTCCGCCGCCCGTCCTGCAGGCGCCCGACCTCCTCGCGCGTCAGGGCAAGGGCGTCGGCGATGCCGGCGAGCCGCGCAGCCGCATCGGGGGGCGCCACGCGCCATTCCCGGCAGGCGTTGGCGAGCGCGATCAGGTGCCCCGCCAGATTGCCGCTGTCGACCGACGACACGTATTTCGGGTCGAGCGGGCGCAGATCGCCCGTGTCGTACCAGTTGAAGAAATGCCCGCGGAAGCGGGCCATCCCTCCCATGGTCGCCAGCGTGCCTTCCAGGCGCTCGACCGCCTCGGCGGTGGCGATCCAGCCGAAGTCGCGGGCACTCGCGACCGAGAGCAGGTACAGGCCGAGATTGGTCGGCGAGGTCCGGCGTGCGAGCTGCGGCGCCGGCTCTTCCTGGACATTGTCCGGCGGCAGCCGGTTGTCGGCGGCGGTGACGAAGGTCTCGAAGTACCGCCACGTCCGGCGCGCGGTCAGCCGCAGCACGTGCCGGTCGGACGCCGACGCCGCACGCCGGCCGGCGCGGCGTGGCGACAGGCTGACCCAGCGCGCCACCGCCGGGGAGGCGAGCCACGCCGCCGCGACCGGGACGGCCAGCACCCATGTGCCGGTGCCGGCGGCCGCCGCGACGGCGACGGCCGCCGCCGCGATGACCGGCGCGCCGGCCATCCGGCGATAGACCCCAGGCAGGTCGAGCCGGCGGCTCAGGGTCGACTGCGCCGCCGGCACCCATTCCAGCAGATGCCGGCGGGTGACCAGCAGGCGGACCAGGGTGCGCACCACCGCATCGCCCATCAGCCAGGCCTGGTGCGCCAGGAAGACCAGGATCAGCGCCGACTGGGTCGACGCGAGGCGGAGATCGCCGCCGAAGGCGCGGGTGTGACTGGCGACGGTGACACGGCCGAGCCGGCGCGGCACGATCGCGAACACCACCGGGATCAGGGTCGGCAGGACCAGGGTCGCCAGCACGAAGCCGGTCCAGGCCAGCGCGGCGCCGAACGGCAGCGTCCAGCCGGCGAGCAGGGCAAGCACGGCGGCGGGCGCCGACAGCGACCGCCGCAGATTGTCGAGCATCTTGCCGCGGCCGGCGGCCGGCACCCCGCCCGGCGCCCGCCCGGCCCCGGCCGGGCGCGGCGGACAGCCCAGGATCCAGGGCAGGAGCTGCCAGTCGCCGCGGGCCCAGCGGTGATGGCGCAGGGCGGCGACGTCGTAGCGCGCCGGGAACTCCTCCACCACCTCGACGTCCGAGGCCAGGCCGGCGCGGGCGAACACGCCCTCGAACAGATCGTGGCTCAGCAGCGTCGAATCCGGCACCCGGCCGGCGAGCGCGGCCTCGAACGCGTCGACGTCGTAGATGCCCTTGCCGGCGTAGGACCCCTCGCCCGACAGGTCCTGGTACACGTCGGACACCGCCGCGGCGTAGGGGTCGATGCCGCTGAGGCTCGAAAAGCTGCGCTGGTACAGCGAACCCTCGCCGCCGACCGGCAGCGACGGCGTCACCCGCGGCTGGAGGACGCCGTAGCCTTCCATGACCCGGCCGGCGGCGGCATCGAAGCGCGGCCGGTTGAGCGGATGCGCCATCTTGCCGATCAGCCGGCGCACGGTGTCGCGCGGCAGCCTGGTGTCGGCGTCCAGCGTGACGACGTAGCGGACGCCGGTCGGCGGGCGGTCCGGCGCCGGCTCGACAGTCAGGAACGTGGTGTCGGTCGCCCCGCGCAGCAGGCGGTTCAGCTCGTGCAGCTTGCCGCGCTTGCGTTCCCAGCCGATCCAGCGTCCCTCGCCCGGGTTCCACACCCGGCGGCGATGCAGCAGCAGGAAGCGCGGCCCCCCGGGCGCCGGGCCGTAACGCCGGTTCAGGCGGGCGATCCCCTCGGCCGCCACCGCCAGCAACGCCTCGTCGCCCCCGGCGTGCTCGGTCGCGGAGTCGAGCCAGTCGGAGAGCAGGGCGAAATGCACCTCGCCTTCGGGGCTGGCGAGGTGATGGATCTCCAGACGCTCGACCTGCTCGTCGATGGCGGCCGGCGAGGTCAGAAGCGTCGGCACCGCCACCAGCGTGCGCAGATGCGCCGGCACCCCGTGGCGAAGCTCCAAGGCGGGCAGCGACGCCGCGCCGAAGCCGAGATTGACCGCACGGTTGACCAGCGCCACCGCCGCGTCCATGGCGGGAATGGCGCCGAGCACCGCGAACAGGCCCAGGGCCGCCGCGCCCAGGCCATGCCCGGCAAGCACCAGCAGGACCGCCGCCAGGACGGCCACGGCCACGGTGGCGATGGCGACGGTGTAGCCGCCGACGCCGAACGCCCGGCCCAGCCGCGCCCATCGCTGGCGCCAGGGCGGGCGGAAGCCGATCGACGCCTCGAAGGCCGGCCGGCCGCCAGCCAGCAGGTGGTGGCCCGGATCGCTCCGGCGGGCGTCCTCCCCGCCATCCGTCGCCCGCACGGCATCGGCGGCGGCGACCACGCCGCGTGCGACGTCGAGCTCGCTGCGGCCCGAGCCGCGCGCCAGGACCTCGATCGCGCTGCGGTAGAGGGTGCGGGTCGGGAAGTCCATGTCCCGGAAGGCGCTTCCGGCGGCCAGCGCCTCATCGACCAGGCTGGAGCGCTCGAACAGCTCCTTCCAGTCGACGTCGGCGATCAGGCGCAGGCTGGTGATGACGTTGCGCACCGAGACGTTGGCCGCCCCCTGCCTGCGGTGAACCTCGCGCACCACGGCATCGGCCGCCTTGCCCTGCGCCGCCAGGCGCCGGTCGAGCCAGGTCAGCGCCGGGGTGATCCGCGGATCCTGGTCCCGCAGCCGGTACACGAGTTGCACCGCGAAGGCGTCGGCGAGCGGGTCGCGCTCATGATCGGCCAGCACCGCCGACACCGGCTCCGCCGCGCGCGCCCCCACCCCCAGCAGGCGATCGGCAAGGGCGTCGGCCTGGTGCCGGGCGGCGCGGCTGTCGACGATCTGCTCGGCAAGGCGCCGCAGGTTTTCGATCAACACGATGCGCAGGGTGATCGACACCGCCCACAGCTCGCCGATGGTCAGCGGCTGCACCTCCTGGTAGGCGCGCACATAGCGCAGCAGCATGGCGACGTTGAATCGGCTGTCGGTGTGGGCCACGAAGGCCCAGGCCGTGCCGAACACCCGCGGGTACCCGGCGAAGGGCCCGGCAGCGAGTTTGGGAAGCTGCCGGTAGTAGCCGGGTGGCAGGTCGGAGTGCAGCTCACGGATCTGCCGTTCGACGAGATGGTAATTGTCGATCAGCCATTCCGCCGCCGGGGTTATGGCGCCGCCGGCGTCGGTCGCTGTGACGATCGTGCGGTAGGCGGCGAGCAGCACCGCGCCGTTGTCCGCCAGACGACCGGCCAGCGGATGGCCCGCCGCCGGCCTCGGCTCCACGCCTTGGGCGGCGGCGAGGCTGCGGGCATGCTCCTCCAGCCGTTCGACGCTGAAAAGCTCCTCGCGCACCGGCTCCCGGCTGTTCCAGGGCGGCGTCACGCGCCGGCCCCGGAGGGCATGGCGAAGGCGGTCTTTCAATGGGACCTTTCTGCCGCGCGGCGTGCGCGCGGTGAGCCTGCGGAATGATCGGCCATGTCGGACGGCCCGTCGCGGTCGGCGATCCCGGGCGGCCAGTGTCCCGCGGTGACGACCATGCGCGCGCCGGATGATGCGGGCGCGCGGGCGCCCGCCGCCGAGCGGCAGACGCTCGATCGCCGCGTTCACGGCGCGCGGCCGGTTCCGTGCCACGGGGACCGGCCGCGGCCGTGGGTCAGCCGGTCTGTTGCCGCCGGTCCTTGTCCAGTGCGGCGTCGAGCTCGGCCTGGTCCACCGGCACGCGCTGGCTGAACCCTTGGGGCGCTTCGAGGCAGGGGATGTGCAGGGTCATCGCCGTTCGCCGGACGGCGCGGAAGGACAGGTCATGGACGTCGTCCTCGTCCGCTTCCAGCCGGTAGGTGCCCGCCGGCTGCGGCTCGTCGACGGCGGCCAGGGTGAAGGGGTGCCGGAAGACGACCGTGGTCACGATGGTCCGGTCCGCCATGGCCCGGCCCTCAGCCCTTCCTCTTGGGGAGGGCGGGCGGCACCGAGGCGGTCTTGGTGGACACCGGCGCGGCCGAGGCCGCGACGGGCTTGCTGGCTTTCGGCTTGCGGATTTCCCGGTTGCCGCGTTTCTGCTCTTTGGCCATGTGGATCTCCTGCGCACGCCGGTCGAGCGGGGTGCGGGGGTGGTGGGGACGGTGGTGGTCGGCGTGTGCGGTGCGATCGGCCGGCAGCCTCCACCGCACCGGCATGGGCGATGGAGCGGCAATCGGCGTCGGCGGACCCGTCGACGCCACGGCTCTTAGGAAGCGGACGCCCTTTCACGCCACGCGCGGCCGGCGATTCTTTGGGCGAGGTCCTCCCGCCATCTAAAAATCGGCCATTCGTGGCTGTTTTCTTGAGAACCGGCCAAATCGCCGCGGCGCGAAAATTTGGCCGGCAAGCGTATCGTCACTTTTTGCTTTTCGAATATGGGGGCGCGTTGTCGGAAATGCAACGAATGATTAGTGGGCCGGCGGACCCGGAATCGCCGGCCGGGGCGGACCCCGGCCCACCCCGGCCCGGCAGATCAGCGGCGCAGGCGGTGGGCCAGTTCGCCGACGATGCCGCGGCGGAACACCAGGACGCAGACCACGAAGATGGCGCCGATCACCACCGGCACCGGAAGCGTCGTGCCGGCGAGGTGGCTTTCCAGGCTGACCACGACGGCCGCCCCGACCACCGGCCCGAACAGGGTGCCCATGCCGCCCAGCAGGGTCATCAGCACCACCTCGCCCGACATCTGCCAGGTCACGTCGGTCAGCGAGGCCAGCTGGAAGACCAGCGCCTTGGTGCCGCCGGCCAGCCCGGCCAGCCCGGCCGACAGCACGAAGGCCAGGAGCTTGTAACGCTCCGTCCGGTAGCCCAGGGAGACGGCGCGGGGCTCGTTGTCGCGGATCGCCTTGAGCACCTGGCCGAAGGGCGAGTGCACCGTGCGCCAGACCAGGGCGAAACCGGCCAGGGCCACCGCCAGCACCATGTAGTACATGGCCAGCGGGTCGCGCAGGTCGATCAGCCCGAACAGGGCGCCGCGCGGCACGCCCTGGATGCCGTCCTCGCCGTGGGTGAAGGGAAGCTGCAGGGCCAGGAAGAACACCATCTGCGACAGCGCCAGGGTGATCATGGCGAAGTAGATGCCCTGGCGGCGGATCGCCAGGGCGCCGAACAGGGCGCCCAGCGCCGCGGCGAACAGGGTTCCCAGGAGGATCGCCAGCTCCGGCGTCAGCCCCCACACCTTGGCGGCGTGGGCGGTGACGTAGGCCGCCCCGCCGAAGAACGCCGCATGGCCGAAGGACAGCAGCCCGGCGAAGCCGATCAGCAGGTTGAAGGCGCAGGCGAACAGCGCGAAGCACAGCACCTTCATCACGAACACGGGGTAGAGCACGAAGGGCGCGGCCAGCGCGGCGACGAGGGCGAGCGCGGCGAGCAGCACGCGCCAGCCACCCGCCCGGGCAACGCCGCCCGCCGGGGAACCGCCGGCGGTGGCGAGGGCATGGGTCTTGGCGGCCATGGGTCAGCGCTCCCGCCCGAAGAGTCCGGCCGGCTTGAGGAGAAGGACGATGGCCATGACGATGAACACCACCATGTTGGAGGCCTCGGGGTAGACGACCTTGGTCAGGCCCTCGAGAAGGCCGAGGCCGAGGCCGGTGACGATGGCGCCGAGGATGGAGCCCATGCCGCCGATCACCACCACGGCGAAGACGACGACGATCAGGGTGCTGCCCATCTGCGGCGACACCTGGTAGATCGGCGCCGCCAGCACGCCGGCGAGCCCGGCCAGCGCCACCCCGAACCCGTAGGTGGCGGTGACCATGGCCGGCACGTTGATGCCGAAGGCCTGGACCAGCACCGGGTTCTCGGTGGCGGCACGCAGGTAGGCGCCGAGCCGCGTGCGCTCGATGGCGAACCACGTGCCGAAGCACGTCACCAGGGCGGCGGCGACGATCCAGCCGCGGTAGTTGGGCAGGAACATGAAGCCCAGGTTCTGCCCCCCCTGGAGCGGCGGCGGGATCGGGTAGGGCTGGCCGGAGACGCCGTAGGCGTGGCGGAAGCCGCCCTCCAGCATCAGCGCCAGGCCGAAGGTCAGCAGCAGCCCGTAGAGGTGGTCGAGCTTGGCGAGGCGCGACAGCATGGTGCGCTCCACGACCGCGCCGAGCAGCCCGACCGCGAGCGGCGCCAGCACCAGCGCCCAGGCGTAGCCGAGGCCGAACCGGGTCAGCAGCAGCCAGGCGACGAAGGCGCCGATCATGTAGAAGGCGCCATGGGCGAAGTTGATGACGTTCAGCATGCCGAAGATGACGGCGAGGCCGAGGCTCAGCAGCGCGTAGAACGAGCCGTTGATGAGCCCGAGCAGCAGTTGGCCCAGCAGGACCTGGACGGGAATGTCGAACAGCGTGGTCACGGGCGGGCGCTCCTCCCCCTTTGGCCGTGGTGGTCGGTCAGACGCCGAGATAGGCGTGCAGCTTGTCGGCGCTGCCGGCGAGCTGGTCGTTGGCGATCATGTCCACCACCCGCCCCTCCTCCATGACGTAATGGCGGTCGGCGATGGTCGCGGCGAAGCGGAAGTTCTGCTCCACCAGGACGATGGTGAAGCCGCGCCGCTTCAAGGTGCGCACGGCCGCCCCGATCTGCTCGATGATGACCGGCGCCAGGCCCTCGGTGGGCTCGTCCAGCAGGATCAGGTCGGCGCCGGTGCGCAGGATGCGGCCGATCGCCAGCATCTGCTGCTCGCCCCCGGACAGTCGCGTGCCGGGGGTGGCGCCGCGCTCGCGCAGATTGGGGAACAGCTCGAAGATCTGCGGCACCGTCATCCCGCCCGGCTTGAGGACGGGCGGCAAGGTCAGGTTCTCCGCGACCGACAGGGTGGCGAAGATGCCGCGCTCCTCCGGCACATAGGCGATGCCCAGCCGCGGCACGCGGTGCGGCGCCAGCCCGGTCAGCTCGGTGCCGCGGAAGCGGATCGAGCCGGTGCGCCGGGCGGTGATCCCCATGATCGCCCGCATGGTCGTGGTCTTGCCGGCGCCGTTGCGGCCCAGCAGGGTGACCACCTCGCCCTGGCGCACCTCCAGCCCGACGCCGTGCAGCACGTGGCTCTCGCCGTAGAAGGCGTGGAGGTCGCGGATGTCCAGCATGGGGCCGTCAGGCATGGCCGACCCCGTGTCCACCCGCTTCGGTGCCCATGTAGGCGGCCATGACCTCGGGCTCGCGCGACACCATCTCGTACGGCCCCTCGGCGAGGACCTCGCCACGGCGCAGCACGGTGATGGTGTCGGACAGGTCGGCGACGACGGACAGGTTGTGCTCCACCATCACCACGGTGCGCTCGGCGGCGACGCGACGGATCAGCGCGGCGGTGCCGGCGATGTCCTCGTGGCCCATCCCGGCCAGCGGTTCGTCCAGCAGCATCACCTCGGGGTCGAGCGCCAGGGTGGTGGCGATCTCCAGGGCGCGTTTGCGGCCGTAGGGCAGCTCGGCGGCGACGCGGTGCGCCCAGGGGCCGAGGTTGACCGCCTCGATCAGCTCCAGCGCGCGGCCGTGCAGGTCGTGCAGGCTGGCTTCCGGCTTCCAGAAGTGAAAGCTGGTGCCGCGCGGGCGCTGCAGCGCCACACGGACGTTCTCCAGCACGCTGAGGTGCGGGAACACCGCCGAGATCTGGAAGGAGCGCACCAGGCCCAGCAGCGCCACGTCGGCCGGCTTCCGGTCGGTGATGTCGCGACCCTTGAAGTGGATGGTCCCGCGGGTCGGGGCCAGGAACTTGGTCAGCAGGTTGAAGACGGTGCTCTTGCCCGCCCCGTTGGGGCCGATCAGGGCGTGGATGGTACCGCGGCGGATGCGGAGGTCGACCTCCCGCACCGCCATGAATCCCTGGAACTCCTTGGTGAGTCCCCGGGCCTCCAGGATCGTGTCGTCCATGTTCGCAGGTCCGTTGCGGTGCGCGGGGGCGGGGGACGGGACGGCACCGCCGTCCCGTCCGGTGCGGCCGGCCTTACTTGGCCAGCGGGCAGCCGCTGTCGGCGACGGCGATGTAGGCCTGGTCGCCCGGGATCGTCTTGATGATCTCGGCGTAGTCCCAGGGATGCTTGGCCTGCGCCGGTGTCTTCACCTGCAGGAGGTACATGGTGTTGAAAACGCGGCCGTTGGCGCCGATGGCCGCGTCCTTCATCATCATGTCGTTGACCGGCGTCTTGCGCATCTGGGCGGCGACCGCGTCGGGATCGTCGGTGCCGGCGGCCTTGACCGCCCCCAGATAGTGCTTGACCGAGGAGTAGACGCCGGCCTGGTTCATTGACGGCTTGCGGCCGGTCCGCTCCTCGAAGCGCGCCGACCACGCCCGGGTCTCCTCGTTCATGTCCCAGTAGAAGGAGTTGGCGAAGGTCAGCCCCTGGGCGGCCTCCAGACCGAGGGCGTGGATGTCGTTGATGTTCAGCAGCAGGGCGGCGAGGGTCTGGCCACCCTGGGGCAGGCCGAACTCGGCCGACTGCTTGATGGCGTTCGAGGTGTCGCCGCCGGCGTTGGCGAAGCCGACGACCTGGGCGCCCGAGCCCTGGGCCTGCAGCAGGAAGGACGAGAAATCGGGCGTCGCCAGGGGATGGCGCACGCTGCCGGCAACCGTGCCACCCAGCGCCTTCACGGTGGTGGCGGCCTCCGCCTCCAGGGAGTGGCCGAAGGCGTAGTCGGCGGTGATGAAGAACCAGCTCGTCCGGCCCTGTTCGACCAGCGCGCGGGCGGTCGCGGTGGCGACCGCGTGGTTGTCCCAGGTCCAGTGGAAGCCGTAGGGGCTGCACTTGCTGCCGGTGAGGTCGGGCGACCCCGGCCCGGACATCAGGAAGATCCGCTTCTTGTCCCGGGTGATCTCCTGCACCGCCAGGGCGGCGGCGGAGTTGGGCACGTCGGCGACGACGTCCACCGCCTCGGTGTCGATCCATTGGCGCGCCAGGCTGGCGGCGATGTCGGCCTTGTTCTGGTGGTCGCCGACGATGATCTCGACGGGCGTGCCGTTGATGGTGTTGCCGAACTCCTCGGCGGCGAGGCGCGCGGCGATGGCCGAGCCCTCGCCGTTGATGTCGGCGTAGATGCCGGAGCGGTCGGACAGCATGCCGATCTTGATGACGCCGTCGGTCATCTGGGCGTGGGCGGGGCCGGACGGGGCGGCGGCGGCGACCGCGGCCATGGCGGCGCCGGCGAGCAGGATGGTGCGCATGTTTCTCTCCCGGTTTTGTTGGTGGTTTCTGGTGGGTTGGGCGGACGGGGCGGCGGCGCTCAGTGGGTGGTGTAGCCGCCGTCGACGGGGATGGTGGCGCCGGTGATGGCGCCGGCGGCGTCGGAGCACAGGAAGGCGATGGCCTCGGCGACCTCCTCGCAGGCCACGGCGCGGCCGAGCGGCATCCGCTGCAGGAACACGGTCTTCAGGACCTGGTCCTCGGGCAGGCCGGTGACCGCGGCCTGCTGGGCGATCTGGCGTTCGATGATCGGGGTCATCACCGTGCCGGGGCACACCGCGTTGCAGGTGATGGCGTGCTCCGCCACCTCGATGGCGACCGCCTTGGTCAGGCCGATCAGCCCATGCTTGGCGGCGACGTAGGCCGGCTTGTGCGGTGCCCCGACCATGCCGAGCACCGAGGAGGTGTTGACGATGCGGCCCCAGCGCCGCTCCATCATCGCCGGCAGCGCCGCCTTGATGGTGTGGAAGGCGGCGGAGAGGTTGACGGCCAGCACCAGGTCCCATTTGTCGTCGGGGAAGTCGTGCAGCGCCGCCACGTGCTGCACCCCGGCGTTGTTGACCAGGATGTCGACCGGCCCCAGCAGCCGGGCCGCGTCCGCGATCAGCGCCCGGGCCTCCTCGGGCCGGCTGAGGTCGGCGGGGGAGTGGACCACGCGGGTGCCGGTTTCGGCGGCGATCGCGGCGCAGGTGCGCTCGATCTCGACGCGGTCGCCCAGCCCGTTCAGCATGACGTGGCAGCCGCGGGCGGCGAGGGCGCGGGCGGCGGCCAGGCCGATGCCGCTGGTGGCGCCGGTGACGACGGCGGTTCGATGGCTCATGTCTGGGGTCTCCGGGGGATCAGAACGCGACCTGGTCGGCGCCCTTGAGGGCGAGGCGGGCGCGCGCCTCGGCCGGGGTGGCGATCTCCAGCGACAGCTCCTCGACGATGCGGCGGATCTTCGCCACCTGCTCGGCGTTGCTGCGGGCGGGCCGGCCCTTGGCGAGGTGGAGGCTGTCCTCCAACCCGACGCGGACGTTGCCGCCCATGCCGGCGGCGGTGGTGACGAAGGGCATCTGGTGACGCCCGGCGGCCAGCACCGACCACTCGTAGGCGTCGCCGAACAGGCGGTCGGCGGTGTCGCGCATGAAGACCATGTTGCGGGTCTCGGCGCCGATGCCGCCGAGGATGCCGAAGATCGTCTGCACGAACAGCGGCGGCGTCACCAGCTTGCGGTCGAGGAAATGGGCGAGCGTGTAGAGATGGCCGACGTCGTAGCACTCGAACTCGAAGCGGGTGCCGCAGCCCTCCCCCAGGCTCTGGAGGATGCGGGCGATGTCGCGGAAGGTGTTGCGGAAGATGAAGTCGTCGGTGCCGCGCAGGTACGGCTCCTCCCAGTCGTGCTTCCAGTCGCGGTAGCGGTCGGCCATGGGGAAGATGCCGAAGTTCATCGAACCCATGTTGAGCGAGCACATCTCCGGCCGGGCCAGCAGCGGAGCGGCGAGCCGCTCCTCGACGGTCATGTTCAACGAGCCGCCGGTGGTGATGTTGAGCACGGCGTCGGTCGCCTGCTTGAGGCGCGGCAGGAACGCCATGAACGTCGCCGGATCGGGCGTCGGCCGCCCGGTGGCGGGGTCGCGGGCGTGCAGATGCAGGATGGCCGCCCCGGCCTCGGCGGCGCCGATCCCCTGCTCGACGATCTCGTCGGGGGTGACCGGCAGCGCGTCGGACATGGTCGGGGTGTGGACCGACCCGGTGAGCGCGCAACTGATGATGACCTTCTTCGACGGTGCGGCCATGCCTGGCTCTCCTTGGTGGCGACGATCAGACGGGCGCGGTGTCGGCGATCCGGCGGAGGTGGTCGGCAAGGCGGCGGTGCACCGCCTCGGCCTCTCCCGCGGCCCAGGTGTGGAAGCCGGAGCCGCTCGCCATGCCCAGCCGGCCCGACGCCACCAGGTCGCGCAGCAGGGGGGAGGGACCGGGGGTGCGATCGAGGTCGGGCAACAGCTCCTCGTGGACCGCCAGCGTCAGGTCGGTGCCCACGAGGTCGGCGTTCTCCAGGGGGCCGAGCACGGCGAGGCGCCGCCCGAAGCCGGACTTCACCACGGTGTCCACCGTGGCGGCGTCGCACACCCCGTCGGCGACCAGGGCGATGGCCTCGCGCCACAGGGCGTGCTGCAGACGGTTGCCGATGAAGCCGGGGACGTCCTTGCGCACGTGCACCGCGGTCTTGCCGATGGACGACAGCAGCGCGATCATCGCCGCGACCGCCGCATCGTCGGTCTCCGCCGCCTGCACGACCTCCACCAGCGGCACGAGGTGGGGCGGGTTCCACCAGTGGGTGCCCAACGCCCGGCTGCGGTTGCGCAACGGCTCCATGATGCGGCCGATCGGGATCGCCGATGTGTTGCTCGCCAGCAGGGCGTGGGGCGGCGCCATCGCCTCCACCGCGACGAAGATGCGGCGCTTGAGCTCGAGATCCTCGGGCACCGCCTCGATCACCACGTCGGCCTCGGCAACCGCGTCCTCCAGCGTGCCGCACGGGTGGATTCGCCCGGCCGCCGCCGGATCCGCCCCGAGGGACCGCAGGCTGTCGCGGACCCGCTCGACGATGCCGGCGCGGCGGCCGGGATCCGGCTCCTGGACGGCGACGGGATGGCCGGCGGCGGCAAAGGCCTGGGCCATGCCGCGGCCCATGAGGCCGGCGCCGATGATGCCGATGCGGTGATGTGCCATGCCGCGCGTCGCTCCCCCCGGTTCTTGTCCGCCTGTGGGCGGTGGCGCCAATTGTCGGCGGCGCCCGCATTTTGGTGATCCCGCAGTTAGCAAGCACCGTGCCATTCAGGCGTTGTCTTTGTTTTCAGTGTGTTAGATTTTGTCCGCTCAGCCGCCGCCCGGGGGCTGTGTCAATATTCCGGACAGCGACGACCCGGCCGGAAGGCGACGGGCGCGGATTTGCGGGCTGGCGGCATGTCCCGATTTCTGACAACGTGTGTACGATTTCGTGACACGAGGGGCGATGCGGGGATGGACCGGGATAAGGTGACGGGGCGGGAGGAGCGGTTCGCGACGGCACGGGCGCTGATGGTGATGATCGACGAGATGATCGACGGCGCCGTCCTGGTGGATGCGGACGCGCGGATCATCTGGTCCAACGACAAGCACGTCTGGTTCACCGACAAGCGGATGGCGCTGCTCGGCCTGCGGTCCTCGGCGGACCTGGTGGGGCGGCCGGTGGAGCGGGTGATCCCGCACAGCCGGATGCGCGAGGTGGTCGAAACCGGACGCCCGCTCCCCCTGGACATCATGCAGTACGGGGAGCACACGCTGCTGGTGAGCCGGCTGCCCCTGCGCGACGAGGACGGGACGATCATCGGCGCGCTGGCCTTCGCCCTGAAGAACAGCCTGACCTACCTGCGCCCCATCGCCGAGCGCTTCAGCAAGCTGCAATCCCGCCTGGCGCGGATGGAGCGCGAGGTCGCCGCCCGGCGCACCGCCAAGCACACGGTGGAGAACCTGGTCGGCTTCAGCCCGGCGATGCGCGAGGTCAAGCGCCTGGTGCGCAAGGCCGGGCAGATCACCTCGGCGGTCCTGCTGCTGGGCGAGACCGGCACGGGCAAGGAGGTGGTGGCCCACGCCATCCACGCCGCGTCGGACCGGGTCGACCGCCCCTTCGTCGGCATCAACGTCGCCGCCGTCCCGGAGACCCTGCTGGAGGCCGAATTCTTCGGCGTGGCGCCGGGCGCCTACACCGGCGCGGCGCGCCAGCCGCGCCCGGGCAAGTTCCAGCTCGCCGACGGCGGCACCCTGTTCCTCGACGAGATCGGCGACATGCCGCTGCCGCTCCAGGCCAAGCTGCTGCGCGTGCTGCAGGAGCGCGAGGTCGAGCCGCTCGGCTCCAACCAGCTCGTCCGGGTGGACGTGCGCATCGTCGCCGCGACCAGCCGGCCGCTGGCCGACATGGTCCGGGCCGGCGCCTTCCGCGCCGACCTCTACTACCGGCTCAACGTCTTCCCCGTCCACCTTCCGCCCCTGCGCGAGCGCAAGGAGGACCTGGAGATCCTCGCCGCGGCGCTGTCGGAACGCACCGCGGCGGCCCTCGACCAGCCCATCCGCGACCTCGCGCCCGCAGCGCTGGAGGCGCTGCGCGGCCACGACTGGCCCGGCAACGTGCGCGAGCTCGCCAACGTGATCGAGCAGGCCTACGCCCGCACCGACGGGCCGCGGATCGCGGCGGAGGACCTGGCCGGCATCCTCCCCGACGCGCCGGCGGCGCCGCGGCCCGGCCGTGCCCGGCCGCTGGCGGCGGCGATGGACGCCCTGGAGCGCTCGCTGATCCTGGCCGCCCTGGACGAGGCCGGCGGCAACAAGCTGGCGGCGGCCAGGGCGCTCGGCCTGTCGCGCACCAACCTCTACGCCAAGCTGCACAAGCACGGCATCGCCGGGGCGGCGGCGCCCTGACGGCGGCGGCCGCGGGCTTTACAGACGGCGCCGACGCCGCCACACTCCCTGTGTGCACTGCGCAATCCGGAGGGGAGGCGGGGATGGACCACCAGCCGGGGAACGGGATCGGGATCGGCCGCGCGCAGCGCCGTTCCGGCCGCGGGGACTGAGCCATGTACGCCGCCACCCTCGGCCACACCCGGCACCGTTTCACCGACCTCAAGGCCGTGCTGGCCGCGGCCACGCCGTTCCGCTCCGGCGACGCGCTGGCCGGGGTCGCCGCCGAAAGCGACGAGCGGCGCATCGCCGCGCGGCGCGTCCTGGCCGACCTGCCGCTGGCCACCTTCCTGGTCGAGGCGGTGGTGCCCTACGAGGACGACGAGGTCACCCGCCTCATCGTCGACAGCCACGACCGCGCGGCCTTCGCGCCGGTGGCCGCCCTCACGGTCGGCGCGTTCCGCGACTGGTTGCTGTCGGATGCGGCCGACGGCCCCGCGCTGCACGCGCTGGCCCCCGGGCTGACCCCGGAGATGGCGGCGGCGGTGTCGAAGCTGATGCGCAACCAGGACCTCATCGCGGTCGCCCGCAAGATCCGGGTGACCAGCGCCTTCCGCAACACGCTCGGCCTGCCCGGCCGGCTGTCGGTGCGCGTCCAGCCCAACCACCCCACCGACGACCCGCGCGGCGTCGCCGCCTCGATCCTCGACGGGCTGGTGATGGGCTGCGGCGACGCCGTCATCGGCATCAACCCCGCCACCGACAGCGTCGCCGCCGCCACCGACCTGCTGGTCCTGATCGACGAGGTGCGGCGGCGCTACGCCATCCCCACCCAGTCCTGCGTCCTGACCCACGTCACCAACACCCTGGCCTGCATCGAGCGCGGCGCCCCGGTCGACCTGGTGTTCCAGTCCGTCGCCGGGACCGAGGCCGCCAACCGCGCCTTCGGCATCGACCTCGCCGTGCTGAAGGAGGGGCGCGACGCCGCGCTGTCGCTGGGCCGCCACACGGTCGGCGACAACGTCATGTATTTCGAGACCGGCCAGGGCTCGGCGCTGTCCGCCGACGCCCACCACGGCGTCGACCAGCAGACCTGCGAGGCCCGCGCCTACGCTGTCGCCCGCGCCTTCCACCCGCTGCTGGTCAACACGGTGGTCGGCTTCATCGGCCCGGAATACCTCTACGACGGCAAGCAGATCACCCGCGCCGGGCTGGAGGATCATTTCTGCGGCAAGCTGCTGGGCCTGCCCATGGGGGTCGACGTCTGCTACACCAACCACGCCGAGGCCGACCAGGACGACATGGACAGCCTGCTCACCCTGCTGGGGGTCGCCGGCGTCACCTTCATCATGGGGGTGCCGGGGGCCGACGACGTCATGCTGAACTACCAGAGCACGTCGTTCCATGACGCCCTCTACCTGCGCAGCGCGCTGGGGCTGCGCCCGGCCCCGGAGTTCGAGGCCTGGCTCGACGGCATGGGGCTGCTGGGAGCGGACGGCCGGGTGCGCGAGCTGCCGCCGCCCCAGCTCCAGGCCCTGCTCAGCAGCGCCGGGGCCGCGTGATGGCGCTCCCCACCAGCGATCCCTGGGCCCGCCTGCGCCCCGCCACCCGCGCCCGCATCGGCCTGGGACGCAGCGGCGACGGCCTGCCGACGGAGGCGCTGCTCGACTTCCAGCTCGCCCACGCCCGCGCCCGCGACGCCGTCCACACCCCCTTCGACATGGCGGCGGTGGCCGCCGCCCTGGGCGGCCTCGAGGTGGTGGAGGTGGCGAGCGCCGCCCCCGACCGTGCCACCTACCTGCAGCGCCCCGACCTCGGCCGCCGGCTGGCGCCGGACAGCGCGGCGGCGCTCCGTCCGGGCGCCTGGGACGTGGCCTTCGTGATCGGCGACGGCCTGTCGGCGGCGGCCGTGCACGACCACGCCGCGGCGGTGCTGACGGCCGCGCTGCGCCGCCTCGCCGGCTGGCGGGTCGCCCCGGTGGTGCTGGCACGCCAGGCGCGCGTCGCCCTGGGCGACGCCGTGGGCGCGCGGCTGGGGGCGGCCATGGTGGCGGTGCTGATCGGCGAGCGGCCGGGGCTCAGCGCCGCCGACAGCCTGGGCATCTATCTCACCTGGGCGCCCCGTCCCGGGCGCAGCGACGCCGAGCGCAACTGCATCTCCAACATCCATCCCCCCGACGGCCTGGGCCACGAGGAGGCGGCCGACACCCTGCTCCGCCTGATGAACGGGGCGCGGCGGCTGGGGCTGACCGGCGTCGGCCTCAAGGACGAGGGGGCGGCGCCCCCGCCCCTCCCCCGGCCGGCCGGCGACCCGGCAGGCTGACGGCGCCGGTGCGGGGCGACAGACCCCCGCCCGGCGCTACCCGGCCGGTGCCAGGCGCCCGTTGTCCCGCAGGAGCGTGCGGAAGCGGTCGGCGCCGACAGGGCGGCTGTAGAGGAATCCCTGGTACTCGTCGCACCCGTGCTGGCGCAGGAAGGCGAGCTGGGCGTCCTGCTCCACCCCCTCCGCCACCACCTTCTTGCCCAGCGCATGGCCGATGGAGACCACCGCGGCGGCGATCGCCTCGCCGTCGGCGTGGGCGGAGATGTCGCGCACGAAGCTCTGGTCGACCTTGAGGATGTCCAGGGGAAAGTGGCGGAGGTGGCTGAGCGACGAATAGCCCGTGCCGAAATCGTCGATGGCCAGGCGCAGGCCGATGTCCTTCAGGGCGCGCATGGTGCCGATCGCCGCCTCCGGGTTCTGCATCACCATGCTCTCGGTCAGCTCCAGCTCCAGCACCAGGCTGGAGAGGCGGGCGTCCTGAAGCAGCTCGGCGATGTGGCGGTAGAGGTCGGGCTGGCGGAACTGGCGGGCCGACAGGTTCACCGAGAGCCGCGCCGCGGCCCATCCGCCGTCGATCCAATGGCGGGACTCGCGGCACGCCGTCTCCAGCACCCACTGGCCGATGGCCAGGATCAATCCGCTTTCTTCCGCAACCGGAATGAAACGGCCGGGGGACACCTGCCCCAGCCGCGGGTTGCGCCAGCGCAGCAGCGCCTCGGCCCCCAGGATGACCCCGCTGCGCACGTCCACCTGCGGCTGGTACTCCAGGCTCAGCTCGCCCCGGGCGATCGCCCCGTGCAGCTCGCGTTCGATGGCCATCCGCTCCGACACCCGTTCGTTGATCTCGCGGGTGAAGAACTGGAAGCCGGCGCGGCCCTTCTCCTTGGCCCGGTACATGGCGGCGTCGGCGTGCTTGAGCAGGGTCGCGACGTCGCCGCCATCGCGCGGGTAGAGGGCGGCGCCGATCGAGCAGGTGACGTGCAACTCGGCCGCGTCGATCCGGAACGGGGCGCCGAGGCTGTCCATGAGGGAGCGGATCACCTGGGTCGTTTCGTCTTCGTTACGGGGGGCGTCGACGATGATGACGAATTCGTCGCCGCCGATGCGGGCGACCGTATCGACGTCGCGCAGGCAGGCGACCAGCCGCCCGGCGACCGCCTGCACCAGGCGGTCGCCGACGGCGTGACCCAGGGTGTCGTTGATGGTCTTGAAGTTGTCGAGGTCGACGAACAGCGTGGCCACGGTGCCGTGCGAGCGCTGGGCCCACACCAACGCGTGCTCCAGCCGGTCCATCATCAGGTTGCGGTTGGCCAGCCCGGTGAGGGCGTCGTGGTTCGCCTGGTGCTCCAGCGCCTGCTCGTACCGCCGGCGCTCGGTGATGTCAGACATTACGCTGACGAAATGAGTGGCCTCCCCCGCGCCGTCGCGGACCGGGGCCACGAACAGCTCGTTCCAGAACAGCGATCCGTCCCGGCGGTAGTTGCGCAGCACGCCGCTGCCGGGACGGCGCTGGCGCAGCGCCGACCGGATCGCCTCCAGGTCGTTCTGGTCGCGATCCCCGGCCAGCAGGAAGCGGGCGTTGCGCCCGATCACCTCGGCGGCGGCGTAGCCGGTCATCCGCTCGAAGGCTGGGTTGGCGTAGACCACCGGGTTGTCGGGGGCCCGCAGGTCGGAGATGATGATCCCGTTGTTGGTCGATTCCACCGCGCGCTGGTAGAGCCGCAGGGACTCCGAGGCGCGCCGCGCCTCGGTCACGTCGTGCAGGGTCTCGATGGCCCCGACGACCCGCCCGTCCGCGTCGTGGATCGGCGCGGCGGTGAACGACAGCCAGCGGCCACCGCCGGGGCAGCTGGCGAAGAAGTCCTCGGCGTCGTAGGCCCCGTCGATGACCCGCGAGCGTCGCCACTTGCCGGGGTAGTGGGCGGCGACCGCCGCCTCCGCCACCCCGTCGAGCACGAGGTCCGCCAGGGCCGGCCGCTCGACGGCGTAAAAGGCCCGCCAATGGCCCCGGGTGCCGACGACCTCCGCCGCCGCCACGCCCAGAACCGCCTCGCAGGCGCGGTTCCACAGCACCACGCGGTGGTCGGTGTCGATGACGAAGGTCGGGAACGGGTTGCTCCGGACCACCTCCGCCAGACGCAGGTCGGCGTCGCGCTCGCGCTCCATCGCCTCGGCCCGCTTGCGGGCGGTGATGTCCTGCACGGTCTCGATGGCGCCGACGATGCGGCCGTCGCCGCCGCGCAGGGGGGCGGCGGTGAAGGACAGCCAGCGGCCACCACCGGGAACGTGGGGAAAATACCCTTCCGCCTCGTAGGCCCCCTCGATCAGGGACGAGCGGGTCCAGCGGTCGGCGTAATGGGCGGTCATGAGGGCGTCGCCGGCGCGGTCGGCAGGGCGGTCTACAGGGCGATCGGCGGGACCGCCCATGGTCAGGCCGTCGACGATCAGGTCGGCCAGCACCGGGCGCGGTTCGGGATAGAAGGCGCGCCACTGGTCGCGGGTGCCGATCATGCGGGCCGACGGGACCCCCACCAGCACCTCGCACGCCGCGTTCCAATGGGTGACCCGGTGATCGGCGTCGATCACGAACGTGGCCACTGGCAGGCTCTGCAGAAGGTTGAGCATCCAGCGGCTGGGCGGCACGGCGGGAGCGGACCCCGGCGTCCAGCCAGCCTCCTGACCGCCCTCCCGCCCGGCCTCCCGCCCGGCCTCCCGCCCGGCCGCACTCCTGGCTGGCGCCGGCCCCTGGCCCGCGTCGACGACCCCGCGCATCCGCACGCCCCCCCGAACGGCCGTCGTTCTTCTTGTATGCGGTGACGGCATCCACCTACCGAAGGTAGGGAGTTCGAGACAAGTCTTCAATAAATTTGCACCGTTTGTCGTGCAATCATCGGGCCCCGCCGCGCCGGTCGGCGATCGCGCCGGCGAGCCGCCGCGCATCCGCCGCGGTGGTGTAGGCCTGGGCGGACAGACGCACCCACAGCCGCCCCTCCAGCGCCAGCACCGGCACCTCGATCCGGTCGCCGTGCCACAGGCTGCGGCGCAGCGCCCCGGCCGCCGCCGCGGCCGCCTCCGGGTCGGCCGGGGGCTCGCCCGGAAGGGGCACCAGGCGCATGGACGCGGTCATGCCCGGCGGTGCCGGCGCGCGCACGCTCCACGCCTCCTCCAGCACGGCGGCGGCGGCCAGCACCCGACTCCGGTTCGCGGCCATGAGGCGGGGCCCGCCGAGCCGCTCGTGGACGGCGATGCCGGCCGGCGCGGCCAGCCACGGGGTCGGGTCGCGGGTGCCCATCCAGGCGAATTCCGCCGTGAAGCCATGGCCGTACCCCCACGACACCACGGTGGGACGGAGCCCATCCTGGCGCCCCGGCGCCGCCCACAGGACACCGCAGGACCGCGGCGCGAACGCCCATTTGTGCAGATTGCCCGCGTACCAGTCCACGCCGAGCGCGTCGAGGCAAACCGGCACCTGGCCGGGCGCGTGGGCGCCGTCCACCAGCACGGTGACGCCGCGCGCCTTGAGGCGTGCGGCGATCGCCGCAACCGGCAGGACAAGGGCCGTTTCGGAAACGATGTGATCGATCACGGCGAGGCGGGTGCGCGGCGTGACGGCCGCCTCCAGCGCCGCCACCACCGCCTCCGGGCCGGTCGGGGGAAACGGCAGGGCCGCCGTGACGACGCGGCTTCCCGCCGCCGCCGCCGCGGCGCGGGCGGCGTTGCGCACGGCACCGTAGGAGGTGGTGGTCACCAGCACGTCGTCGCCGGGCCGCAGGGGAAAGGAGCGCAGGACGGCGTTGATCCCGGCGGTCGCGTTGTCGACGAAGACCAGGTCGTCGCCGCGGGCGCCCAGCCAGGCGGCCACCACGCCGGCCGCGGCGCGCAGCAGATCGGGGTACTCGTGGGTGAGGAACGGGCCCGGTGCCGCCTCGATCCGGTCGCGCAGGGCCTGCTGGGCGTCGAGCACCGCCCCCGGCGTCGCCCCGAACCCGCCGTGGTTGAGGTAGGCCACGCCGTCGCCCAGCCGCCACAGACTTCGCGCCGCCGCCGCGTCGGGGATCCCGGTTTCGTTGCCGTTCATGCGTCCTCCCCCCGGGCGGGGTCTGGTTCCGCGCCCGCCGCCTCCCCACATGTGGGGCAAACGGGAGGTGAAGACATGTCCTTGCTGAGCTTGGTGTTGAACGTCCTGTGGGTGCTGACCGGCGGGATCTGGATGGCGGTCGGGTGGCTGATCGCCGGCGTGGTCATGGTCGTGACCATCATCGGCATTCCCTGGGCCCGCTCGGCCTTCACGATCGCCTGGTACACCCTGCTGCCGTTCGGCCAGCAGGCGGTGCGCCGCGACGACCATCGCGGGCGCGAGGACCTCGGCACCGGGGCGCTCGGCGCCATCGGCAACATCCTGTGGTTCGTCTTCGCCGGCTGGTGGCTGGCGCTGGGGCACCTCTTCACGGCCATCGCCCTGGCGCTGACGATCATCGGGCTGCCCTTTGCCTGGGCCCACCTGAAGCTGGCCGGGCTGGCCCTCTGGCCCATCGGCATGGAGATCGTGCCCGACGACGAGGTCGAGGCGCGCCGCCGCGCCTTCGGGCGGTGACGCCCGGGGCGCCCCGCCCCGGGCTCGGCCTCCGCTCCGGCCCGGACTCGCCCGTCACGGCACTTCGGTCAGGCTGTCCTCCAGCTCCTTCTCGCGGTCGAGGCGGGCCAGTTCGTCGGCCATGACGTCACGCATCGACAGCACCCCGACCACCCGTCCCGCCTCGACCACCGGCAGGTGCCGCAAGCCGTTGCGGGCCATCCGGCGCAGGGCGTCGTGCAGGGTCGTGGCCCGGTCGACCGTGATGGGCCGGGGCGTCATGACCGTCGCCAGAGGGGTGGCGTCGGGATCGAGGCCGCTGGCCACCACCCGCTCGGTCAGGTCGCGTTCCGTGAAGATGCCCTCCGGTCCGCCCGCCTCGGCGGCGGCGACGACCACCGACGCGACGTGCGCCGCGGCCATCTGTTGGGCGGCCTGGCGAACGGTGGCGCGGGGCGGCAGGGTGACGACGCGCTGGCTGTCCAGCAGATCCCCGACGTTGCGGTGCAACATGGCGGCTCTCCTTTGCTTGGCCGGGACGTGCCGCGACCGGCCGCACCGGCGGCTTCCCTAAATGCAAGCGTTGAAATGCGGCGACCTCGTCGGGTTTCACGCCGCACGCCACCTTCCGCCCCAACCGGAACACGGGGTGGCAGCGGCGGGCGACCGCGGATCGTCTTGCACGGATGCCGCGGGGACTGGACGCCTTGACTGGCAATCCTAGTCCCTTTGACCGGAGACGACGAGGGCGCCGCGTGTCGCGGCCGGCATGGACGGCATGCCGGCACGGCATGCGACAAATTCGCCGCGATCCCCGCCGGTGGCCGGGCGTTCGCATGCGTATTCTCGCGCAACCCGACAATCGGCGCGCGTCGTTAACGGTTGCTCAACCCAAAGGCATGGACACTGCGATCATTGGTTCATGGTTGAACCGCCGTCAGGCTCACGAGGTCGAGTCTCCATGTCGTTGCTTTCGAAGTTTCGCGGACGGAACAAAGCTGCCGCCCCGGGGGCCGTCACCCGGAAAGCCGGTTCGGCGCCGCTGCCGCGCATCATCATCGACCGGCACGAGTATCAGGCGGCGGAGTTCGCCATGGGGTCGTTCCGCATCCGCCCCTACGAAGGGGACCTGATCGCCCGGCAGATGTTCGATTTCCGCATTGCCTTCCAGTCCGGCGAGGAGACCGTGGATTTCCAGTGCCGCGGCATCGTGGTGCGCCAGGACGAGGAGCACGGGCTGGTGGCCCGCTACCAGTCGCCGCAGCCGTTCTACGGCCGCAAGCTGCTGGAGTACCTGCAGAGCGGAAGCGGCTGACCGCGGCGGCGCGGTCCGTCGGCAGGGATCGCCCGGCACGGCGGGCGGCGGCTTTGTGGGAAAGGTGCGCGTCGTGCGGATGATCGGTGTCGCGGTTGCCGCCGCGAGCGTCGCGGGGCTGCTGGCCGGGCCGGCCGCGGGCGCGCCGTCCTTCGACTGCCGGGCGGCGTCGACCCCGGTGGAGCGGGCGATCTGCGCCGATCCCGCCCTTGCGGACCGCGACCAGCGCATCGCCGACGCCTACGGGGAGTTGCTCGGCCTCGCCGACGACGCCGGGCGCGGGCGCGCCCGCGCCGATCAGAAGGCCTGGCTCACCACCGTCCGCAACGGCTGCGCCCGTCATCCGGCGCCGGGGGCGTGCCTGACCGGCGTGATGGAGGAACGGGCGCAGAGCCTGGACGCGAGCGTCGCGCCGGCCCGGCAGGCGGTGGCGGACGTGGTCCGTGGCCTGGCCGACACCCCCGACGCGGCGACCCGGTCCCTGGCCGAACGGCGCGGCCCGCTCGGCCAGGCGTGGCTCGCCTACGCCCGGCGCTACACGGGGCGGCCGGACCCCGCGGCGGCCAACCTCATCCTGTCCAACGCCATCGCCACGTTGGACAGCAGCTTCGCGGCGGAGATCGCCGCCAGCGAGCCCCTCGCCACCGACGCCGGATTTCTGAGCGCCCTGCGGCTGGTGAACGACATCCACGACATGGCGATGCCATGCTTCGTGGTGATGCGCCACGGCGCCGCGGGATGGGCGGCGGTCGGGGCGATGTACGGCTCCTCGGCCGACGGGGCGACGCCGATGCCCGACTGCCCCCCCGACCCCGGCCTGCTGGACGCGCCGGCGTGGCAGGCCGTGCAGGCCCTGCTCGATCCCATGCTGATGACCGCCTACGGCCGCACCGGAACCTACCGGTCGGCCGTCGGACGGTCGCTGGAGGTCACCCGCCTCCAGGCGGCGGTCGACCCGCTTGGCCTTCGCGACGATGGCGGCTTCGCCACCACCACCGCGGCCATCGGGTCCTGGAGCAACCCCTACTGGGTCGGCACCGCCTGGCCCGCACGGTTCCAGGCGGCGCTCGCCCGGGCGCTGCGGGATTGGGAGGCGACACTGATCAGCCGCCACGGCCTGGCGCCGGCCGACGCGGCGGCGGTGGCGCGGGGGGCGGCCGGCGCCTATTTCGCGACCGCCGTGCCGTTCATCGAAGAGCATGTGGAGCTGCAGACGGACACCCGCGTCCCGCCGTGGCTGCACGGCCGGTGGCGGTGGACGGGGGGGCCGGCCGACCTGCCGCCGTTCAGCCGCTTCCCGGTCCGCCAGCCCGGCGGACGCCTGACCATCACCGCGGATCGGCTGTGCGCCGACGGGGCCGGCGCTTGCCTGCCGCTGGAGGTCACCGACGGATTCGATCCGGTGGCGCAGGAGACCTTGGCCGCCGCGCGCGCGCTGACGCCGCCGGTCACGCCCGCCGCGCCGCCGCGGGGAGTCCACCTGGCGGCGGAGGGCTCCCTCGAGGGGGACGCGTTCGCGCTCCTCCTGGCCGACGGGTCGGTCCTGCTCGGCGACGGGCAGGCGCTCAACGTGCGGCTCACGCCGACGGAGTAGCGCCGGCCGCCGCCGCGCCGGGCGGTCAGGGCCGTGCGCCCATCAGCCCATGGGTGTGCAGCGCGATCATCCGCTCCTCGTCGGTCGGGATCACCCACACCGGCAGCCGGCTGTCATCGCTGCTGATCCGCATGGCGTTCGCCGCGTTGGCGGCGGGGTCGATGGCGACGCCGAGCCAGGCCAGCTTCTCGCCGACGCGCGCCCGCACCGGCGCCGAGCGCTCGCCGATGCCGGCGGTGAACACCAGGGCGTCGATCCCGCCCATGGACGCGGCCAGCGCGCCGGTCTCCTTGGCGACGCGGAAGCAGAACAGCTCCACCGCCTCGGCGGCGTGGGGATCGCCGGACTCCAGCAGCACCCGCATGTCGTTGGAGATCCCGGACACGCCCAGCAGACCGGACTTGTGGTAGAGCAGCGCCTCCAGCGCGTCGGCGTCCATCCCCTTCTCGCGCATCAGGTAGATCAACACGCCGGGGTCGAGGGTGCCGGTGCGCGTGCCCATGGGCAGGCCGTCGACGGCGGTGAACCCCATGGTGCTGTCGACGCTGGCGCCGTCATGGATCGCGCACATGCTGGCCCCGCTGCCAAGATGGCAGACGACGGCGCGGCCGGCGGCCAGCTCTGGCGCCACCTGGGCCAGGCGCCGGGCGATGTACTCGTAGGACAGCCCGTGGAAGCCGTAGCGGCGGATGCCCTCCTCGGTCATGGCGCGCGGCAGGGCGAAGGTCTGGGCCTGCCACGGCTGGCTGCGGTGGAAGGCGGTGTCGAAGCAGGCGACCTGCGGCAGCTCCGGATGGGCCTGGGCCAGCGCCCGGATGGCCGCCAGGTTGTGCGGCTGGTGCAGCGGCGCCAGCGGCACGAAGCGCTCCAGCTCCGCCAGCACCGCGTCGTCGATCAGCGTCGGCGCGGAGTGGACCGCGCCGCCGTGCACGACCCGGTGACCGGCGGCGATCAGCCGCGCCCCGTCGAGATGGTCCTCGATCCAGTCCAGCAGGAACGACAGCAGGGCGGTGCGGTCGGTGGCCTCCCCCGGAGCCCAGGCGCGGTCGGCGAGCGGCGCCTTCGCGGTGTCCCTGGCCTCGAACCGCGGCTGGGTGCCGATGCCGGATATCTGGCCGTTGAGGGCGGCCGCCAGATCCTCCCCCGCCCCCCGGAACACCGAGAACTTCAGGCTGGAGGAGCCGGCGTTGACGACGAGGATCGCCTGGTCGGTCGACATCTGCATGGCCGTCACTCCGCGGCCGAGCCGGCCGCCCCGCGGCGGCGGGCGGCGGCCATCAGCACCGCCAGCGCGCAGGACGCCAGCCGGGTGCGCACGTTGTCGGCGCGGCTGGTCAGGATGATCGGCACCCGCGCCCCCAGCACGATTCCGGCGGCGTCGGCGTTGGCCAGGAAGGACAGCTGCTTGGCCAGCATGTTGCCGGCCTCCAGGTCGGGCACCAGCAGGATATCGGCCTGGCCGGGAACGGCGGAGACGATGCCCTTGGTGCGCGCGGCTTCCGCCGAGATGGCGTTGTCGAAGGCCAGCGGTCCGTCGAGGATGCCGCCCTTGATCTGGCCGCGGTCGGCCATCTTGCACAGGGCCGCGGCCTCCAGGGTCGAGGCGATCTTGGGGTTGACCGTCTCCACCGCCGACAGGATCGCCACCTTGGGCGTCTCGACCCCCAGCACCCTGGCGAGGTCGATGGCGTTCTGGACGATGTGGACCTTGTCCTCCAGGGTCGGATAGATGTTGATCGCCGCGTCGGTGATCATCAGGGCCTTGGGGTAGGTCGCCACGTTCATGACGAAGACGTGGCTGAGGCGGCGCGCGGTGCGCAGCCCGGTCTCCTTGCGCACCACCTCGCCCATCAGCTCATCGGTGTGCAGGGACCCCTTCATGACCGCCTCAGCCGCGCCGCTGCGGGCGAGTGCCACTCCGGCCTCGGCCGCGGCGTGGGAATGGGGCGTGTCGACGATGCGGTAGGGCGCGAGGTCGAGGCCGAAGGACTCGGCCAGCGCGCGAATCTTCGCCTCCGGCCCCACCAGGACCGGGTCGATCAGGCCGGCCTGGGCCGCCTCGACCGCACCCTTCAGCGAGCTCTCGTCGCAGGGGTGGACCACGGCGGTGGGCACCGGCGGAAGGGCCTCGCATTTCTTCAGCAGCAACTCGTGCTTGTCGTGGCGCAGGAACTGGACCTGGGGCAGCTCATGGGCGGCCCGCCGCACCTTGGTGGTCGGGGCGATCACCTCGGCGGAGCCGGACACCACCTCGGCGCCGTCCTGGTTGACGCACAGGCAATCGAACACGACGACGTTCTTGCCCGTGTGCTTGGCCTTGGCCGTCACCGTCGCGGTGATGATGTCGCCGACGCCGACCGGACGGTGGAACCGCAGGTCCTGGCCCTTGTAGATCGTCCCCGGCCCCGGCAGCAGGGTGCCCAGCACCGCCGAGATCAGGGCGCCCGACCACATGCCATGGCCGATCACCTTGTGGAACAGGCTGTCGGCGGCATACTCCTCGTCCAGGTGGGCGGGATTGATGTCCCCCGACACGGTGGCGAAGAGCTCGATGTCCGACATGGTCAGCCGGCGCGACAGGCTCGCCGACCGGCCGATCTCGATCTCGTCGAAGGTAAGGTTCTCAATCATGGCGGCGGATCCGGCCTTGCCGGTGTCGATGGCGATGTCCATGGCGTCCGTGCTCCTCGGGATGCGGCTCGGGTCGTCCTGGCCGTATCCTCCCCTCCGCCGGCCCGCCCCCGCGATGCGCCGGCGGCGCGGCACGGGGGACGGCGCCGGTGGCGCGTTCTGTTTCTTGGCGTCCGCCGCGCCACCACGCCGGCAGGCGTGGGCGCGCGGTGGCGCGGTGCGGCCGAAGCCGCGGGTGGGGCCCGGCCGCCCCGGCATGCCCCTGTCCTACAGAAGCACGATGACACCGGCGTGACACCCCCGGACGGCATCCCGGCCGATCCCGAACCCGCCCGTGCGCGTCACGGCCGGGCCCCACGCCGGACGAACCGCCGGCGCGGCGCACGACGCCTGTGCACGGATGAGGGCCTGGCGGCGCCCCCCCGACTCCGGGGCGCCGGTCTGGACACCGGGGCCGGGGGGCCGCCAGGTCGGAGCGGGCGCTCCGGGACGTGGCAGGACGTGTGTACCGCCGCCGGCCCGGGTCCGTGTTGATGCAGGTCAATCGGCGGGCGTCGAACGCCCGGGCGGCGGGCGGGATCGCGCCGCGGGGCGGAGGCGGGGCCGGTTTCACGTCGCCAGCTTGCTCTCCGCACGGGGCGCCGCGGCGTCGACCAGCCGCGGCGGGGCCGCGGTGTCCCCGGGCACCGCCGACTCCGCGGCATGGTCCGGCGAGGCTATCGGCACCGACACCGTGAACACGGTGCCGCGGCCGACCCGCGAGCGCACCGCCACGGGGTGGTCGAGGATCTGGGCGGTGCGGCGGACGATGGAGAGGCCGAGGCCGAGGCCGCGGCCGCCGTCGGCGCGGTCGGCGGTGCCGCGGTAGAAATCCTCGAAGATGCTCTCCATCTGGTCGGGCGGGATGCCGGGGCCGGTGTCCCAGACCTCCACGCTGAGCCGGCCACCGCGCCGGCGGCAGCCCAGCAGGATGCCGCCGCGGCGGGTGTAGCGAAGGGCGTTGACAAGGAGATTGCGCAGGATGCGCTCCAGCAGCACGGGGTCGCTGCGCACCGCCGCATCGGCGACGGCGAGGTGGAAGCGCAGGCCCTTCTGGGCGGCCTGGTCGGCGAACTCGTTGGCGAGCCGCTCGGCGATGGCGCTGAAGGGGAAGGTGACGAGGCGCGGCGTGACGTTCCCCACCTCCAGCGCGGAGGTGTCCAGCAGCGCCGTCAGCAGGGCGTTGCCGGCGCCCAGCGCCTCGCCCAGCTTGTCGGCGATCTCGCGCTGGCCGTCATCCGTCAGCTTGGCCATCAGGATGTGGTGGAACAGGCTCATGGCCTGGAACGGCTGGCGCAGGTCGTGGCTGGCCGCGGCGAGGAACCGGCTCTTGGCGCGGTCGGCGCGCTCCGCCTCGGCGCGGGCCTCGGCCAGCGCCTTCTTGATGCGGGTGCTCTCGGTGATGTCGATGGAGGCGCAGATCACCCCGGTGACCGCGCCGGTGTCGTCGCGCAGCGGCTCCACCACCAGGTCGACCACCACCTCGCGCCCGCCGGCGGTGAGCGCCACCTCCTGGCGCGCGCCGACCCCCGACGCCATCGCCCGGCACTTGATCGCGTCCAGGCTCGCCGCCTCGTCCGGCGTGAAGATCTCGGCGTGGCGGCGGCCGATGAACCGCTCCGCCGGCACCGGGAGCTGGGGGTTGTAGACCCAGACGTAGCGCAGCTCGTGGTCCTGGCTGAACACCGAGACGTGGGAGTAGCGCAACGCCAGGCGGAACCGCTCCTCGCTTTCGCGCAGCATCCGCGCCATCGCCGCACGGGCGCGCGCCTCCGCCTGGAGCATGGCGCGCGCCCGCTCCTCGCGCAGCAGATGCACGGCCAGCAGCCCGGTCAGCAGCAGCCCGATGCCCAGCGAGCCCCACGCCGCGCCAGCCCCCGGCAGCAGCGGCCCGCCGGGGAAGGGGACGGCGACCTCCCACCGCTGGCCGCCGACCGGCAGCACCCGCGTGACCATCGCCCGCCCATCGACCCGCTCCTCGGCGTCGCCCGCCGCGGCAAGCGCCGGAGCGCTGGACGCCAGCACCCGGCGCCCGCCGTCGGCGGCGCCCCCCAGCAGCAGCACGTCCGGCCGCGGCGCCGGCAGTGCGGTCATCGCCAGCGCCGCCATGCGCGGCACCGACACCTCCGCCATCAGCACGCCGTCGACGGTGGCGCAGCGCGCCGAATCGTCCGGGGCGGACGCCGCCCGGTGCACCGGCAGGAAGAGCCGGAGGCGGTCGCCGTCCGGCAGGGCGGCGGCGACGGTCCCGGTGGCGCAGGAGCGGCCGATGGCGTCGCGCTCGCCCGGGCGAGCGCCGATGGCGCCCCCCACCGCGTCCCGGCCGGTGGCGCTTTCGGTGGAGTCGGCGTCGCCGGGCGCCGCCCCGTCGCCCCCCGGGGCATGCCGAATCGCCAGCGCGAAGCCGCCGCCGGGCGCGGCGCGGGGCGCCCATCCGACGGCCGTCAGGCCGGGCGACAGGGACAGCAAGGGGTCGGCCGCCGCGGCGAGGACCCCCTGCGTCAGCGCAGGCGTCCGCACCACCACGCCGTGCAACGCGGTCAGCAGGAACACCGCGTCGTCGAGACGCTCCTGCAGAGCCTGCCGGTACTGCACCGCCGTCCGTTCCAGCAGGGTTCGGGTCGCGTCGCGCGCCTGCACCTGCAGAAACACGAACAACGCCGCCGATAGGATCGCCCCCGTTGTCACCAACGCGGGAATGGCCAGTGATCCGGTCCGCCTGCGAAGCCCACCGAATGGCATGATTCGGCTCGTCCTCCGCAAAACTCACCAGTGTCGGGTGTCGTATTCTACCAGAACGGCCGTTCCCGGCGAACAAGTTTCCACGGACCACGGCGCCGGCGCGACCACGACGGCGGTGCGGCGACGAGTGATTTCTCGCATATCACACAACAGCACTTGAATTCATGTGCCTGCGAAGAAAGCCGCGCCGCGGTTCGATTTGCCAGGGGGAGAATGATCGAATCCCGCGGTCACGGCCCGAGACGGCCGCGCCCCAGCAGCTTGCCCAACAGCGCACGCAACGCCAGCGGCGACACCGGCTTGTGCAGGACCGGGTATCCGCTCAAGCGCGCCTCGCGCAGACGGGTCGGGTCCGTGTCGCCGGTCAGCACCAGGCCGGGGATGGTGGCGTCGACCGCCTTGGCGATCTGGCGGATGGCGACGATGCCGTTCGCGGCCCCCTTGAGGCGCAGGTCGGCGACGATCAGGTCGGGGGCCATGGGGTTCGGGCCCAGCCGCTCCATGGCCGCGTCGTAGGAGTCCGCGCCGACCACCGCGCAGCCCCACTGCCCCAGGAGGACGGTGAGCGCGTCGAGCACCATGCGGTCGTCCTCGATCACCAGAACGCGGGCACGGCTGACATCGGCCTCGGGCGGCGGCGCGGCGGTGAACGCCGCCTCGGCCTCGGCCGGCGCCTCGCTCGCCCGCGGCACCACCACGGCGAACAGGGAGCCGCGCCCCGGCGCGGATTCCACCACGGGGACCAGGCCGAGGCGCTCGGCCAGCCGGCCCGCCAGGGTCAGGCCGAGGCCCAGGGTCCGCCCTCCAGCGTCGGCCAGCGACGGCCGCTCCATCGCCGCGCGCAGCGCCAGCACCTCGGCCGGGGGCAGGCCGCGGCCGCTGTCCCAGACGCCGATGCGCACCCCGTCGCCGTGGCGCCGGCATCCCAGAAGCACACGGCCCCGCCCGAGATGGCGCAGCGTGTGCGCCAGAAGCGCCTGGAGCAGGCGCTCCAGCAGCACCGCGTCGCACCGGATCATCGCGGAGCACGGCATCACGGTGAAGCGCACGCGGCGCGCCTCGAAGCGCGGGGCGAACTCCAGCGCGAGGCGGGTGAGAATGCCGTTCACCGCGCTGACCGCCGGCTCGGGCTCGATCAGGCCGGCCTCCAGACGGGCGAGGTCGAAATGGCCGTCCACCATCGTCTTCATGGACTGGATCGCCCCCGCCATGGCCTGCAGCACCTCGCGGGCGGCGGCCTCGCGGACCCGCCCGTCGAGGGCGCCGACCAGAAGCGACAGGGCCGCCAGCGGTTGGCGGAGATCATGGCTGGCCGCCGCGAACAGGCGGCTGCCGCGTTCCGCCGACAGGCCGCCGCCGCCGCCAGCACCAGCACCAGCGCCAGCGCCGACCACGCACACGGTCTGGCCGTTGCCCAGCGCGCTCTCCGCCGTCACCGCGCCGGCCAGGCGGGCGATCAGCATGGCCCGCCCCGCTCCAGTATGGAGCGCCCCCGCCAAGGCCGGCAGCGCCGCCGCCGCGCCGTTCCACGCGCTGAGCCGCCCGTCGCGGTCGAACACCAGCACGCCGGGCGCGCCGCCGCTGCCGGCCGATCCGGCGGCGTCCCGCGGGGCTCCGCCCGCCGATGGTCCGTGGGTGGCGCCGTCGTCCTTGCCGTCTGCCCCGTGCACCCGCTCCGCCTCCGTGTCCCCGAAGTTGATCGCGCGTCCAGCAACCCTATGGATCTGGGGCGATTCCGCAACCCTGGCCTTCGACCGAGTCCGGCCCGCCGGCGGCGCCAGCCCCTGGCGGCGCCGGCCGGCGCCGCCCATGTTCCCCGTCATGTCCGTGCCGCCCGACACCGCGCCCCCCTCCCCCGCCGCCGTGGCGGGTGCCGCCGCCATCACGCGGGGGGTGCGCCGCGCGCTGGCCCAGCGCGGCTTCGCCACCCTGACCGAATTCCGCCTCGCCACCGGGCGGCGGGCCGATGTGCTGGCGGTGGACCCGTCCGGCACGGTCGTGATCGTCGAGGTCAAGAGCGGCGTCGCCGACTTCCGCTCCGACCAGAAATGGCCGGAGTACCGGGACTGGTGCGATGCCTTCTACTTCGCCGTGGACGAGGCGTTCCCGACGGCGATGCTGCCGGACGACTGCGGGCTGTTCGTCGCCGACGCGTTCGGCGCGGCCCTGCTGCGCGATGCGCCGGTGACCAGGCTCGCCGCGGCGCGACGGCGCACGCTGGTGCTGCGCGCGGCGCTGGCCGCCGCCGGACGCCTGCACCGGCTGGAGGACCCCGGCTTCGCCGCCGACCCGTCGGCGGGCTGAGCGCGGCGCGCCCGCGAACTGGACCGCCACGGCCGAACCTGCTACCCCTGGGCGCCTTGCGCCGCTTGGCCGAATCGCCCGATGGCCCCTTCCGGAACGGAGCCGCACCGATGCCGCTGGACCTCTTCAACACGCTGACCCGTCGCAAGGAGCGGTTCGAGCCGCTGACCCCGGACGCGGTGGGCATGTATGTGTGTGGTCCGACGGTGTACGACACGGCCCACATCGGCAACGCCCGCCCGGTGGTTGTGTTCGACGTGCTGTACCGGCTGCTCCTGCGCCTGTACCCGACGGTCACCTATGTGCGCAACATCACCGACGTCGACGACAAGATCATCGACCGCTCGCGCGACTCCGGCGAGTCCATCGCCGCGCTCACCGAACGGACGACCCGGCTCTACCACGCGGACATGGACGCCCTGAACGCGCTGCGGCCCGACGTCGAGCCGCGGGCGACCCACCACATCGGCGAGATGGTCGCCATGATCGCCCGGCTGATCGACACCGGGCACGCGTACGCGGCGGAAGGCCATGTCCTGTTCTCCGTGCCGTCGATGCCCGAGTACGGGCAATTGTCGCGCCGCGCCGCGGACGAGCTGCTCGCCGGCGCCCGGATCGACGTCGCGCCGTACAAGCGCGACCCCCAGGACTTCGTGCTGTGGAAGCCCAGCGCCGACGACGTGCCGGGCTGGGACAGCCCGTGGGGCCGCGGCCGGCCGGGCTGGCACATCGAGTGCTCGGCCATGTCGGAGCGCCACCTCGGCGCCACCTTCGACATCCACGGCGGCGGTCTCGACCTGATCTTCCCCCACCACGAGAACGAGATCGCCCAGAGCCGCTGCGCCCACGCCGGGGCGCCGCTGGCGCGCTACTGGGTGCACAACGGCTTCGTCACCGTCGAGGGCGACAAGATGTCGAAGTCGCTCGGCAACTTCTTCACCGTGCACGAGTTGCTGGACGATCACCCCGGCGAGGCGATCCGCCTGACCCTGCTGTCGGCCCACTACCGCCAGCCCCTGGACTTCACCCGCGACGGGCTGCGCCACGCCAAGGCGACGCTGGACCGCTGGTACCAGGCGCTGCGCGGCGACCCCGAGCCTGCGGCGGCCGGGGTGCCCTTCGACGTGCTGGCGGCGCTGGAGGACGACCTCAACACGCCGCTGGCGGTGGCCCACCTGCACGAGCTGGCCTCGGCCGTCCACAAGGCCGACACCCTGGGCGCCAAGGCGGCGGCCAAGGGGGCGCTGCTGGCGGCGGGCGGGCTGCTGGGCCTGCTGGAGCAGGACCCCGAGGCGTGGTTCCGCTGGGCCCCCAGGGGTGCCGCCGCCGGGCTCACCGACGCCGACATCGAGCGCCGGATCGAGGAGCGCCGGGCGGCCCGCAAGGCGAAGGACTTCGCCACCGCCGACCGGGTGCGCCGGGAGCTGGCGGAGCAGGGAATCGTCCTGGAGGACGGGCCGCAGGGCACCACCTGGAAGCGGTCGTAGGAAGTCCCGCCGCCCCGATCCGGGGGCGGCGGGTGTCGCCGGGGCACCCGCGATCAGGCGGGCCCGCCCCATCTTGACGTGTCGCGCCCGCGTTCAGGCGGGTGGCAACGAGGAACTCGGACATGCTTTGGATCGCCGCCTACATCGGCAGCGTCGTCGCGATCAACATCGCGTTCAGCGCCGCCCCCCACCTCGACATCCTGTGGTCCTGCTGGGCCGGTCTCATCTTCATCCTGCGCGACATGGTGCAGGTCCGCTATGGCCACTGGTCGCTGGCCGCGATGGTGGTGGCCTGCGCCGCCTCCTACGCCCTGGCTGATCCCTACGTCGCCCTGGCGAGCGTCACCGCCTTCGCGGTGTCGGAGCTGATCGACTGGGGCGTCTTCTCGGTCACCCGCCGGCCGCTGCGCGACCGCCTGTGGATCAGCTCCTCCCTCTCGGTGCCGGTCGACACCGCCATCTTCTTCGGCATGATCGGCATCTGGGCACCGGAGGTGTGGGCGGTGGCGCTGGCCTCCAAGCTCGCCGGCATCAGCGCGGTCTGGGCGATCATGCGCGCCCGCGCCGGCGGGCTGGCGACCGCCTGAGTCGGGCCGCTTCTCCCGTGACCGGGGCCGGGGCGTGCGCTACGCTTCGGCCCACGACGGCTGCTCAAACCACCGGGAGGAGGGACCCATGGCTGACAGGACGCTCCGGTTCGGCGTCGTGCTCGCCGGTTGCGGCGTGTTCGACGGCGCGGAGATCCACGAGGCGGTCTGCACGCTGCTGGCCATCGACCGGGCCGGCGCCGAGGCCGCGTGCTACGCCCCCGACATCGACCAGGCCCATGTGATCAACCATCTCAGCGGCGAGGTCATGGCGGAGCGCCGCAACGTCCTCGCCGAGGCGGCGCGCATCGCCCGCGGCAGGATCGTCGACCTCGCCACCTTCTCCGCCGACGACGTCGACGCGCTGATCTTCCCCGGCGGCTTCGGGGCTGCCAAGAACCTCTGCGACTTCGCCTTCAAGGGCGCGGACTGCGTGGTCCAGCCCACCGTCGAGGCGGCGGTCCGGGCGATGCGCGCGGCGGACAAGCCGATCGGCGCCCTGTGCATCGCCCCGGCCATCCTGGCCCGCCTGCTCGGCCGCGACGGGGTCGAGCTGACCATCGGCTCCGACGCCGAGACCGCCGGCGCCCTGGAGGCGATGGGCGCCCGCCACACCGCGACCACCCATTGCGAGGTGGTGGTGGACCGTGCCCACAAGCTGGTCACGTCGCCCTGCTACATGCTCGATGCCTCCGTCTCGCAGATCGCCGACGGTGCCGCCAACGCCGTCCAGGCGTTGATCGGCCTGACCCGCTGAGACGCCCCGGCGGCGGGTGCGCCAGGCCCGCCGCCGCACCGCCCGCCTCTGTGCCAAGATCCTGGAATCGCAGGAGGAGGTGCGGCAATATTGCGCTGCGTCAATCTTTTGTAAAAGCACTTGCGTTCGCACGCGATGTCTCGGAAAATTCCCCCCGTCCGCTCAAAGGGTATTTGACCCGACGTTCGACGACGGTCAGGTCCGCACGCCGGGCCGGCGCCGTCGGGGCGGCATCGGGACCTCGGAACGGCACGCGCCGCCCACCGGGGCCAGGCATCGCAGGGACGATGCAGATGCGCGGTCCCGGCCCCACGGCGCGGGGCCGGGCGTCCGATGTGAAGGGCAGGAGTCCGCTCGGGAAACAGGCGACCGCCGCCTCGGTGCGGCGGCAGGGTGGATCGTCGGTCACGGCGATCCGGTCTTGGCGATTGGGTGGATAGAGTGAGGTGACACGGATGCCCGCAGCGTCGCGCCATGCCACGTCCAACCTGGAACTGCTGGCGATCTACGAGGTCAGCAAGATTCTCGGCTCGTCGCTCGATCTTCAGCAGACACTGCGGGAGGTTCTGCGGGTTCTGTCCTATCAGCTCCAGATGCACCGCGGGCGTGTGTGGCTTCTGGGCGAGGACACCGTCATGCGCTTGGTGGCCAAGACCGGCCATGCGGTCGACGACCGCGCCCCGGTGGAGTTTCGCGAGGGCGAAGGGATCATCGGGCGCATCGTCAAGACGGGCATGCCCGCCGTCGTGCCCAACCTGGCCGAGGAGCCCCTGTTCCAGAACCGCACGGGTGGTCGCGACGACCTTGACGAGGTCGTGGCGTCCCTGGTGGGCGTGCCCGTCAAGGTGGCCGGCAGCGTGGTGGGCGTGCTGACCATCGACCGCGTCAGCGACGACGGACCGACGACCCATTTCGGCAGCGACGTGCGCTTCCTCACCATGGTCGCCAACCTGATCGGCCAGACGGTGCGCCTGCACCGCACCGTGGCCGACGAGCGGCGGCACATGATGCGCGAGACCTTCCGCATCCAGAAGGAGACGCGGCCGCCGCAGCCGATCGCCGACATCGTGTGCTCCAGCCCCAACATGATGGACGTGCTGGCCCAGGTGCACCGGGTCGCCCCCTTCAAGTCGAGCGTGCTGATCCGCGGCGAGAGCGGCACCGGCAAGGAGCTGATCGCCCGCGCCATCCACAACCTGTCGCCGCGCAAGGACGCCCCGTTCATCCGCGTCAACTGCGCCGCGTTGCCGGAATCGCTGCTGGAGTCGGAGCTGTTCGGCCACGAGAAGGGGGCCTTCACCGGCGCCCAGAAGGACCACAAGGGCCGGTTCGAGCTGGCCTCCAGCGGCACGCTCTTCCTCGACGAGATCGGCGACATCTCGTCCAACTTCCAGGCCAAGCTGCTGCGCGTCCTGCAAGAGCAGGAGTTCGAGCGGATCGGCGGCACCAAGACGATCAAGACCGACGTCCGGCTGATCTGCGCCACCAATCTCAATCTCGAGGAGGCGGTGGGCCACGGCAAGTTCCGCGCCGATCTCTACTTCCGGATCAACGTGGTCAGCGTCTTCCTGCCGCCCTTGCGCGAGCGGCGCAGCGACATCGCGCCGCTGGCCCGGTATTTCGTCGCCAAGTTCGCCAAGGACAACGGCCTCAACGTCAGCATGGACGAAGCCGCCCTGGAGGTGCTGTCGCGCTGCACCTGGCCCGGCAACGTGCGCGAACTGGAGAACTGCATCGAGCGTGCGGCGACCCAGTGCCGGTCCGGCACCATCGGCATCGCCGACCTGTCCTGCACCCAGAACCTCTGCAATTCGTCCGTCCTGCTGCAGTACCGGACCGCCGGCATGGCGGTGGGCGGCCTCGCCCCGGCCGTGCACACCCCCGGCGCCGGCCCGACCGGACCGCACGCCGTCCCAGCGGGCGCCCCGCACGTCGCCCCGCCGGCGGGCTGTTCCACCTGTGGGGCTGGTCCCGGACAGCCCTGCCAGTCGGCCGCCGTCCAGCCCGCCACCATCCAGCCCGCCACCATCCAACCCGCGGCCGCGCAGCCGGCGGCCGCCCACCCCGCCGCCGGGCCGGGGGCCGCGGCGACCCCCGCGGCGACCCCCGCGGCAGCCGAGGACGGCGGTGACGATCTGGCGCTGAACGACGCCGGCGAACCCGAGTCGGGGACCCTGCGCGAGCGGCTCATCTGGGCGATGGACCGCACCGGGTGGGTGCAGGCCAAGGCGGCCCGCCTGCTGGGCATGACCACCCGCCAGGTCAGCTACGCCCTGCGCAAGCACAACATCGAGATCAAGCGCTTTTGAGACCCCGGCCGCCAACGGCGTGACCGGATCACCGGCGCTGTGGTATCACCGGGGCTGGGCGGAGCGTCGCCCAGCCCCGCCGGCCGCCACACGCCCATCATGGAAACGCCCCTCGCCATCCTGTTCGTCGACATCGCCGATTCGACGCAGCTCTACGAGCGGATCGGCAACACGCGCGCGGCGGCGTTGACCCAGAAGATGCTGCTGCTGCTGCGCACCGCCATCGATGGCCATCGCGGAACGGTGGTCAAGCTGCTGGGCGACGGCCTTCTGGGCGCCTTCCCCAGCGCCGACGACGCCGGTTGGGCCGCCGGCTCGATGATGGAGTTCCAGCAGACGCTGGGCCTGCGCCTGCGCATCGGGCTGCACTACGGGCCGGTGGTGCGGCGCCCGGAGGATCTCTACGGCGACGCCTGCAACGTCGCCGCCCGGGTCGAGGGGCTGGCCCGCCCGGGCGAGGTGCTGGCGACCGAGGCCTTCGTCGAGCTCCTCGAGCCCCGCCTGCGGCAGCGCGCGAAGCTGCTCAACGCCGTCTCCGTCAAGGGCCGCACGGCGCCGCTGCGCATCCACCAGCTGCGCGACGCCCGGGCGGCGGAGGAGGAGCCGATGGACAGCACCACCATCGGCCTGACGATGACCGGTGTGGGATTGCCGGCTGCGGCGGCCATGCGGCTGCACCTCGACTACAAGGGCCAGCGGCTCGTCGTCGACCGCGAGCAGCCGCGGCTGACCGTGGGGCGCGGCGACGCCTGCACCCTGCGCATCCCGTCGCGCCAGACGTCACGCCACCATGCCACCATCGACTTCAGCCGGGAGAGCTTTCTGCTCACCGACCAGTCGACCAACGGCACCTTCGTGCGCACCGGCGCCTCGCTGCCGCTGGTGCTGAAACGCGACGCCACCAAGCTGTCCGGCAGCGGCCTCATCGGCTTCGGCGCGGACCCCCTGGCCCCGGCCGAGGATCACGTCGCGGCCTACCGCTGCGAATGACCGCGCCGCCCGCCCCCCTCCCCCCCGGGGGCGGCGGCATCCCTACTCGGCGGCGAAGGCCAGGGTGCTGAGCAGGGCGTTCTCCGCCTGGCGGCTGTCGAGGCGGGTGTGCTGCACCACGATCGGCCGGTCGGACTCCACGACGCTGGCGTAGGAGGTCTCGCGCGGGATCGGTTCGGGATCGGACAGCTCGTTGAACCGGATGTGACGGGTGCGCCGGCCGGGGACCGTCACCCGGTAGGGTCCCGCCGGCTCGCGGTCGGCGTAGAAGACGGTGATCCGCACATGGGCCTCCTCGTCGCCGGCGTTGAGGATGCACACCGCCTCGTGGCTTTCCATGGCCGGCGCCGGTCCGTGGCTCCAGCCGGGAATGTAACCCTCGGCGATGGCCCAGCGCGTCTTGCCGATCGGTCCGGGCATGGGGGTCCTCCTTGCGTGTCGGCGGCACCGGCGGTGCCGCAGCCCGACAACCGGCGGGGCGCTCCCGCGGTTCCGCCGGCAACGGGCGGCGCCGCGGCCCGTTATCCCTGGCAGGGTCCGCGCCTGCGGGCCGCCACGAGGAAGGGAGCGGCAGGAACCATGAAGCACACCCCGACCGTCGTCATCACCGGCGCCTCGGCCGGCGTCGGGCGCGCCGCCGCGCACGCCTTCGCCCGGCGCGGCGCGCGGGTCGGCCTGCTGGCGCGCCACCCCGGCGCCCTGACCGACACCGCCCGCGAGGTCGAGCGGCTGGGCGCGCGCGCCCTGGCGCTGCCGACCGACGTCGCCGATTTCGGCGCCGTGGACGGCGCCGCGGATGCGGTGGAGGCCGCGTTCGGCCCGATCGACGTGTGGGTCAACAACGCCATGACCACCGTCTTCTCGCCGGTCCACGCGCTGGCCGCCCACGAGCTGCACCGGGTCACCGCGGTGACCTACTTCGGCTGTGTCCACGGCACCATGGCGGCGCTGCGCCGGATGGGGCCGCGCAACCGCGGCGCCATCGTCCAGGTCGGCTCCGCCCTCGCCTACCGCGGCATCCCCCTGCAATCCGCCTATTGCGCCGCCAAGCACGCCATCGTCGGCTTCACCGACAGCCTGCGCTGCGAACTGCGGCACGACAACAGCGCCGTGCGGCTGACGGTGGTCCACATGCCGGCGATGAACACGCCCCAATTCCAGTGGGCCCGCACCCGCTTCCACCGCCGCCCCGCCCCGGCCGGTCCGACCCTGGCGCCGGAACGCGCCGCCCGGGCCATCGTGCGGGCGGCCGAGCACGGCCCGCGGGAGCTGTGGGTCGGCCGCTCCACCTTCCAGACCATCCTCGGCCAGATGGTGGCGCCGTCGCTGATGGACCGCATCCTCGCAGGGCGCGCCTGGGACGGACAGTTCCGGCGCGAGCCCCTGCCGGCCGGCTACCGCGACAACCTGTTCGACCCGGTGCCGGGGGTGCACGCGGTGGACGGGCCGTTTCGCGACACCCTGCCCGGCCATGCGGCGCCCGCGGTCGCGGCCCGCGCCGCCCTGGCCGCCACCGGGGCCCTGGTGGTCGGCGGCCTGATGCTCGGCGCGGCCGCGCTGGCGCGGCGGTAGCAGGGCCGCGCCGGGCGCGGCGCTCGGACAGGGCCGCGCCAGCGCGGCGCTCGGACAGGGCCGCGCCAGCGCGGCGCCCGCACGGAACGGGGAAACCTCGGGCCGCCGTCGGCGTTGTGCTGACGTCCCGGTGCGCGTTCTCCCTGCCCACCTCCCTGCCGCGAGGTCCGTCGATGGCCACCGTCCCCACCGCCGCCCACGCCACCGCCGCCCCCCACTCTGGCGCCCCCGGCGGCGCCTGGGGCCTGCTGGCCGAGTTCCCGGGCCCCGAACCGCTGGTGCGGGCGGCCACCGCCCTGCGGCAGGACGGCTACCGCGCCGTCGACGCCTTCACCCCCTTCCCCGTCGAGGAGCTGGCGGCCCCCCTGGGCCTGGCCACCCCACCGCTGGGCGCCATCACCGCGGCCGGCGGCGTGCTGGGCGGCGCGCTGGGGCTGACGGTGCAATGGTACGCCAACGCCGTCGACTACCCCCTGAACGTCGGTGGCCGCGCCCTGGCCGCCTGGACCGCCTTCGCCCTGCCCGGCATTCTGGTCGGGGTGGCCAGCGCCACGGTGTGCGCGCTGCTCGCCCTGCTGGTGCTGTGCCGGCTGCCCCGCTACCACCACCCCCTGTTCGCGATGGACCGTTTCGCCGGTGCGGCCGGCAGCGGGTTCCTGATCGCCGTGGCGGCCACCGACGCGCGCTACGACCGCAGCGCCACGCACGCCCGCCTCGACGCGCTGGGCGCGGTGTGGATCGGCGAGGTGCCGCGGTGAGCGGGGGCACGGCGCGGCTGCCGGGGGGCGCGGGCTGGGCGGCGGCGGCGGCGCTGGCCGTCGGCCTGGGCGGCGGCGGCGTCCTGGTGACGCTGGGGGTCGCCGCCCCGGCCACGGCGGCGGCGGCGTACCTGGCGGCGCTGGCCGCGTTCAGCGCGCTGCCCGCGGGCGCCGTGGCAATGCTGATGGCGGCGCGCCTGTTCAACGGGCGCTGGGTGCTGGTGGTGGACCGCCCCTTGGCGGACGCCGCGCGCACGCTGCTGCCGACGGCGCTGCTGTTCGTACCCCTGGTGGTGCTGGCCGACCGGATCTATCCCTGGACGGCCGCGGCGTGGGCCGAGGCCAACCCGCTGCGCACGGCCTACTTGAACGAGCCGTTCTTCGCGTTGCGCGCCGTCGCCATCGTGCTCGTGTGGCTGGGCGGCCTGGTCTGGCTGCGCCGCGACGCCGGCCGCACACCGGCCGCCGCCGGCCTCGTGCTCTACGCCCTGGCGGCGTCCTTCGCCGGCGTGGATTGGCTGCTGTCGCGCGACCCGGCCTTCAATTCCTCGGAATTCGCGCTGTGCTTCATCGTCCACCAGCTGCTGTCCGCCTTCGCCTTCGCCATGGTGGTGGCCCGTCTCGACCACGCCACGCCGCACCAGCTCCGCTCCCTGGCCGGGCTGCTGCTGGCCGGGGCGCTGGCGTGGAGCTATCTCGCCTACATGCAGTATCTGGTGGTGTGGTCGGGCAACCTGCCGGACGGCGCGGCGTGGTACCTGGCGCGCCAGGACGGCGGGTGGGAGTTGGCGTTCTGGACCGTCGCCGTGCTCCAGGGGGTGGTGCCCGTGCTGGCCCTGCCGTGGCGGCCGGTCCAGAACAGCCCGGCGGCGCTCAAGACGATCGCCGCCGGGGTGTTGCTGGCGCGGGCCGTCGAGGTGGCCTGGCTGGTGCTGCCGGCGGGCCGGCTCACCGCCGGGCCGCTGCTGCTGACCGGCGCCGCCCTGGCGGCGCTGGGCGGGCTGTGGCTCGCCCTCTACCTGGTGCTGCGCCGGGTGTAGGCGTCACGCGCCGCGGCTCACTCCGCAGCAGCAGGGCCGGCGTGCCGGCCTTCGCGGAACTCCTCGACCATCTTGCGGCAGAAGGCCGGGAGGTCGTCGGGCTTGCGGGAGGTGACGAGGCCGTTGTCGGTGACCACCGTCTCGTCCACCCAGGTCGCCCCGGCGTTGGCGAGATCGGTCCTGAGCGACGGCCAGGAGGTCATGCGGCGGCCCGTCACGGCGCCGGCGTCGATCAGCGTCCACGGCCCGTGGCAGATCGCGGCGATCGGCTTGCCGGCCTGGGCGAAGGCCCGGACGAAGGCGACCGCCTCCGGCACCAGGCGCAGGGCGTCCGGGTTGATCACCCCGCCCGGCAGCACCAGCGCGTCGTAGGCCGCCGCGTCGGCGGAGCCGACGGTGGCGTCCACCGGGATCGCGTCGCCCTTGTCGTGGTGGTTGAATCCCTGGATGGTCCCCGCCGCGGGGGCCACCACGTGCACCGTCGCGCCGGCTTGCCGGAGGGCCTTGACCGGCTCGGTCAGCTCCACCTGCTCGACCCCGTCGGTCGCCAGCACGGCGACGGTGCGCTTGTCCAGTTCGGCTGCCATGGCAGCGCCTCCTTCGGTTGGTGTCGCGTCTCCAACCGTGGGAACCACCGGCCGTTCCGGGCCGGTGCCGCATGGCACCGTTGAACGCGCGGGGGAGGCGCAGCCGCCTCCCCCGGCCGCCGTCACTTCGGCAGCTTGCCGACCACGCCCTCGGTGAACCAGTCCATCTTCAGGATCTCCTCGTCGGTGGCGTGCTTGCCCTCGGCGATCATCACCTTGCCCGACTGGTCCTTGATCGGGCCTTCGAAGGAATGGCGGCGCCCCTCCATGATGTCGATGCGGGTCTTCTCCGCCATCTCCACCACGTCCTTGGGAATCGCCGGGTTGTAGGGGGCGAGGTAGAGCATCTTGTCCTTGAGCCCGCCCCAGGTGTCGATCGGCTCCCAGGTGCCGGCGAGCACGGCCTTGGCACGCTCGATGTAGTAGACGTCCCACTCGTCGACGATGGCGGTGAGGTGCGCCTTCGGCCCGAAGCGGGTCATGTCCGACGACTGGCCGACCGCCCACTTGCCGGCCTCCTGCGCCACCTGGATCGGCGCCGGGCTGTCGGTGTGCTGGACGATGACGTCGGCGCCCTGGTCGATCAGCGCCTTGGCGGCCTCCGCCTCCTTGGGCGGATCGTACCAGGAGTTGACCCACACCACCCGGACCTCGGCCTGCGGGTTGATGCGCCGCAGCGCGGTGGTGAAGGCGTTGATGCCGCTGACCACCTCGGGGATGGGGAAGGACGCGATGTAGCCGATGACGTTGCTCTTGGTCATCTTGGCGGCGATCTCGCCGACCACCGTGCGGCCCTCGTAGAAGCGGGCGGAGTAGGTGGCGACGTTGTCGGCGCGCTTGTAGCCGGTGGCGTGCTCGAACTTCACATCGGGGTAGCGCTTGGCCACCTTGAGGGTGGGGTTCATGAAGCCGAACGAGGTCGTGAAGATCAGCCCGTGGCCGCTGGCGGCGAGCTGGTCGATCACCCGCTCGGCGTCGGCCCCCTCCGGCACGTTCTCGACGAAGGTCGTGGTGACCTGGTCGCCCAGCGCCTTCTCCAGGGCGCGGCGGCCGAGGTCGTGCTGGTAGCTGTAGCCGTGGTCGCTGACCGGCCCGACATAGACGAAGCCGACCTTCAGCTTCTCCTTCTCCTGCGCGGCCACCGCGCCGGCGAAGCCGGCAACGCCCATCGGCAGCGCGACCGCCGCCGCCGCGAGCCCGAGGACCGCCGTCCCGAACGTCCGTCTCTTCACGTGATTGCTCCCTGTTAGGTCTGCGGGATGGATGCACTGTGGCGCCGGCCCCCGCGGGGCGGGCCGTCAAGCGTCGGGATGGAACACCTTGCCGAGACTGGCCGGGGCGTTCAGGCGGATGCGTGTGGCATCGCGCGAGATCACCACCAGAACGACGACGGTAGCCAGATATGGCAGCATCGACAAGAGTTGCGACGGCACGTCGAAGCCCAGCCCCTGGACGTGCAGCTGGATGATGGTCACGCCGCCGAACAGCCAGGCGCCGAGCAGCACCCGCGCCGGCCGCCACGTCGCGAAGACCACCAGGGCCAGCGCGATCCAGCCGCGCCCGGCGGTCATGTTCTCCGCCCACATCGGCGTGTACATCAAGGACAGGTAGGCGCCGGCGACGCCGCACATGGCGCCGCCGAAGAGGATCGCCAGGAAGCGGATGCGCAGCACCTTGTAGCCCAGCGCGTGGGCCGCGGTGTGGCTCTCGCCCACCGCGCGCAGCACCAGGCCGGACCGCGTGCCGTAGAGGAACCACGCCACCGCCGGCACCGCCAGCAGGCCGAGGTAGACCAGCGCGTCGTGCTCGAACAGGGCCGGGCCGAGGACCGGGATGTCGGCCAGCAGCGGCACGCGGATCTCCGCCGCCTTGTCCAGGGGGATGCCGACGAAATCCTGCCCGATCAGCGCCGACAGGCCGACCCCGAACAGGGTCAGCGCCAGGCCGGTCGCCACCTGGTTGGTCATCAGGTGCAGCACCAGGACGCCGAACAGCGCCGCCAGCGCCGCCCCCGCCGCCGCCCCGCCGATCACCCCCACGGTGACGCTGCCGCTGCCATAGGCGGCGGCGAAGCCGCACACCGCGCCGGTCAGCATCAGCCCCTCGACGCCCAGGTTCAGCACCCCGGACTTCTCCACCACCAGCTCCCCCAGCGCCGCGAACAGGAGCGGGGTCGCCGCGACCACCATGGAGGCCAGGACCGGTCCGAGGATGAGCAGGTCGGTCATGCCGCCACCCTCCGCCGGCCCAGCCGCAGGCGGTAGCGGATCAGCACGTCGCAGCCCAGCAGGAAGAACAGCAGCATGCCCTGGAACACCCCGGTGATCGCCTTGGGCAGGCCGAGCGCGATCTGCGCCGCCTCGCCGCCGATGAAGGACAGGGCCATCAGCAGCCCGGCCAGCAGGATGCCGACCGGGTGCAGGCGGCCGAGAAAGGCCACGATGATGGCGGTGAAGCCGTAGCCGGGGGAGACGGTCGGGTTGATCTGGCCGATCGGCCCGGCGACCTCGCCCAGCCCGGCCAGCCCGGCCAGCCCGCCCGAGATCAGCAGGCTCAGCCAGATGATCCGCTTTTCCTTGAACCCGGCGTAGCCGGCGGCCGCCGGCGTCAGGCCGATGACGCGGATCTGGAAGCCGATGAAGGTGCGGGCGATCAGCACCCAGCCCGCGGCGACCGCCAGCAGGGCGAACAGGGCGCCGAGGTGGACCCGGGTGCCGGTGACGATCACCGGCAGCAGCGCGTCGTCCTCGAACAGGCGGGACTCCGGGAAGGAGTAGCCGTCCGGGTCGCGGTACAGGCCATGGGCGAGGTACTGCAGCAGCAGCACCGCCACATAGGTCAGCATCAGGCTGGTCAGGATCTCGCTGGCGTTGAACCGGGTGCGCAGGAAGGCCGGAATGGCCGCCCACAGCATGCCGCCGGCGATGCCGCCCAGGATCATCAGGGGCAGCAGCCACCAGCCGCCCTCGCCGTAGAAGGCCAGCGCCAGCCCGCCCCCGGTGATGGCGCCCAGCGTGAGCTGCCCCTCCGCCCCGATGTTCCAGACATTGGCACGGAAGCCGATGGCCAGGCCGACGGCGATCAGCACCAGTGGCGTCGCCTTGACCACCAGCTCGCCCACGCCGCGCAGGCTGCTCACCGGCTGGATGAAGAACGCGTGCAGCGCGTCCAGCGGGTCGAACCCCATCACAAGGAACAGCAGGAAGCCACTGGCCAGCGTCAGCCCGACGGCCAGCAGCGGCGTGAGATAGACCATGAGCGGCGAGGCCTGGCCGCGCGCCTCCAGTCGGACCAGACTCATCGCCGACACCCCCCCACCCTCATGGCTCGCTCCCGTGGTCCGTCCCGCCGAACAGGCCGCCCATGAGCAGCCCGATCTCCTCGACGCTGGTGGCGTGGGTCGGCCGGCTCTCCGACAGGCGGCCGTGGAACAGCACGGCGATGCGGTCGCTCAACACGAACAGCTCGTCGAGGTCCTGGCTGACCACCAGCACCGCTGCCCCGCCCCGCGCCAGGTCGATCAGCGCCTGGTGGATCGCCGCCGCGGCCCCGGCGTCGACCCCCCAGGTCGGCTGGCCGACCACCAGAAGCCGCGGCTTCTGCAGGATCTCGCGGCCGATGATGAATTTCTGCAGGTTGCCGCCCGACAGCGACCGCGCCTCGGCGCGGTGGCCATGGGCGACCACGTCGAACAGCTCGATGATGCGTTCGGCGTAGCCGCGGGCCCGCCCGAAATGCACCATGCCGCGGCGCACCAGCGGCTCGCGGGCGTAGCCCGACAGCAGCGCGTTCTCCGACAGGCTCAGCTCCGGCACGGCGCCGCGGCCCAGCCGCTCCTCCGGCACGAAGGCGAGGCCCAGCTCGCGCCGGCCGCGCGGACCGAGATGGCCGACGGCGCGGCCGTCGATGCGCACCGCCCCCTCGTCGGCCACCAGGGCCTCGCCGCTCAGCGCCGCCAGCAGCTCCGCCTGGCCGTTGCCCGCCACCCCGGCGATGCCGAAGATCTCCCCCGCACGGACCGAGAATCCGACGTCCTTGAGGTTGGTGGCGAACGGGTTGTCGGAGGTGGTGGCGAGATGGCGCACCTCCAGCCGCGGCGCCGCCCCCGCCCCGTCGGCGACGAAGGGCGCGCGCTCCGGCGATGACAGCTCGGCGCCGATCATCATCTCCGCCAGCTCGCGCGCGCTGCGGGCGCGGGGGTCGCAGGCCGCGACCACGCGGCCGCCGCGCAGCACCGTGGCGCGGTCGCACAGCGTGCGGATCTCCTCCAGCTTGTGCGAGATGTAGAGGATGGTGCGGCCCTCGGCGGCCAGCCGGCGCAGCGTCTCGAACAGCCGCTGCACCTCCTGGGGCGTCAGCACCGAGGTCGGCTCGTCCATGATCAGCAGCCGGGGGTCCTGCAGCAGGCAGCGCACGATCTCCACCCGCTGGCGCTCCCCCACCGACAGGTCGAAGACGTGGCGCCGCGGGTCGAGCGCCAGGCCGTAGCGCTCGGACACGCTGCGGATGCGCTCCTCCAGCGCCTTCATCGGCCCGGCGCCGTCGAGGCCCAGCGCCACGTTCTCCGCCACCGTCAGCGTGTCGAACAGGGAGAAGTGCTGGAACACCATGCCGATGCCCAGGCCCCGCGCCGCCGCCGGGTCGGCCACCGCGACCTCGTCGCCCTCCCACGCCATGCCACCGGCGTCGGCGTGCAGCACGCCGTAGATGATCTTGACCAGCGTGCTCTTGCCCGCCCCGTTCTCGCCCAGCAGCGCGTGGATCTCGCCCGGCAGCAGGGTCAGGTCGACCGAGTCGTTGGCGAGGCAGCCGGGGAACCGCTTGGTGATGCCCCGCAGGGCAAGGCGCGGGATCGGCGCCGCGGGCGGCAACGCGGCGGCCGGCGGGGGGGCCGCCGGGGGGGCCGCCGGGGGGGCCGGAGGGACGGCTGGCGGGTCGGCGGGTGATGGCCCGGAATGGGGAGGCTCGGGGGACAAGGGCGGCACGGTCCTGGCGTGGGGGTGGGGCCGGAGGGCGACCCGGCAATGCCAGCGTCGTGCCAGCGTCAGCGGTACAGTAGTCCGGCGCCCATGCCCCCCGTCAACATCCCCGGCGCCGCACGACTCACGGGCATATGCCGCTTTTCGCGGCGTCGTCAGCCGCGGCCGTAGGTGTCCTCCAGACGCACGATGTCGTCCTCGCCGAGGTACGCGCCGGATTGCACCTCGATGATCGAGAGCGGCAGCTTGCCCGGGTTCTCGAGGCGGTGGACGGTCCCCATGGGGATGTAGATGGACTGGTTCTCGTAGACCATCAGCGTCTCCTCGCCCCGGGTCACCAGGGCGGTGCCCTGAACCACGACCCAGTGCTCGGCGCGGTGGTGGTGCATCTGCAGGGACAGCCGCGCCCCCGGGGCGATGGTCAGGCACTTCACCTGGAAGCGATGGCCGGTGTCCAGCGAGCGGTAGGTGCCCCAGGGACGGTGCACGGTGCGATGGCTGACCGGCTCCGGCCGGCCGGCCGCCTTCAGGCGTTCGACCACCGCCTTGACCTCCTGCACGCGCTCCCGGCTGGCCACCAGGACGGCGTCGTCGGTGACGACGACGACCGCGTCGTCGAGCCCGACCACCGCCGTCAGATGGTTGTCGGAGCGGACGTAGCAGTTGCGGGCGTCCTCGGTGATGACGTCGCCCACCGCGACGTTGCCCTGGCCGTCCTTGGCGCCGATCTCCCACAGCGCCGACCAGGCGCCGACGTCGGTCCAGCCGAGGTCGCAGGGCACCACCGCCGCCGCCGCCGTCTTTTCCATCACGGCGTAGTCGATCGACAGCGACGGCGCGGCGGCGAAGGCCGCGGACTCCAGGCGCAGGAAGTCGAGGTCGCGCGCCCCGCCCTCCAGCGCCCGGCGGGCGGCGGCGAGGATCGCCGGGGCGTGGCGTTCCAGCTCCTCGATCAGGCGCTTGGCGGGAAACAGGAACATGCCGCTGTTCCAGGCGTGCGCGCCGTCGGCGACGAAGGCCTGCGCGCGTTCGAGCGCGGGCTTCTCGACGAAGGCGTCGACGCGGAACACCCCGGCGTGACCGTCCAGCGCCGCGCCGCGCCGGATGTAGCCGTAGCCCGTCTCCGGCGCCGTCGGGGTGATGCCGAAGGTGACGAGGAGGCCATCGCCGGCGGCGGCCGCGGCGCGGTCCACGGCCTCGGCGAAGGCGGCGGTGTCCTGGATCAGGTGGTCGGCCGGCAGCACCAGGAGCAGCGCCTCGGGGTCGGTGACGGCCAGCGCCGCCACCGCGCAGGCAGCGGCGGTGTTGCGCCCCACCGGCTCCAGCACGATGGCACCGGGAGCGACGCCGATCTGGCGCAGCTGCTCGGCGATGACGAAGCGGTGCTCGTGGTTGCACACCACCAGGGGCGGCGCGTAGCGGTCCGCGTCGGCGACCCGGCGCACCGTGTCCTGGAGCATCGAGCGGTCGGAGCACAGGGGCAGGAGCTGCTTGGGATAGAGCTCCCGCGACATCGGCCACAGGCGGGAGCCGGAGCCGCCGGAAAGGAGGACCGGAACGATGGGGCGGTGTGCGCTCGATGCGGGGGGCATGGTGCTGGCGGATCCGTGACGTCTGCGGTGTCGCGGGCGCACTCTGCCGCGATCCCCCGGGAAAAGGGAAGCCCCCATTGCGCACCGGAAAGCGGCGCCGCGGCGGCGGCCGGATGCAATCACCCTTGCCCCGACGTCGCGACCCGCACACCTTCTACCACGAACGACGCGACGATCGGGATGGAGGCCGGCATGGGTGACGGAACGGCGGTGTGGACGGTGCTGGAGGAGCGCGGGCTGGTGGCCGTGACCGGCGAGGACCGGGTGACCTTCCTCCAGGGGCTGGTGTCCAACGACGTCCGCGCCGCCGGGCCGGAACGGGCGCTCTACACCCTGTTCCTCACGGCCCAGGGCAAGTACCTCCACGACTTCTTCGTGATCGCGGCGCCGGACGCCGTGCTGCTGGACGTCGAGGCGCCGCGCCGCGGCGACCTGATGCGCCGCCTCAAGATGTACAAGCTGCGCTCCAAGGTCGCCCTGGAGGACCGCGGCGACGACCATCTCGTCGCCGCCGCGTTCGGCCCCGCGGCCCTGGCGCGGCTCGGCCTGCCGGACGAGCCCGGCGCCGCCCGGGCCTTCGCCGGAGGGGTCGCGTACACGGACCCGCGGCTGGGCGCGCTGGGGGCACGGGTCCTGCTGCCGGGCGGCGCACGGCGCGGGGAGTCGCTGGCGGCCCTGGCCGCGGCCGGGCTGACGGAGGCCGCCGCCGGTGCCTACGACCATCTGCGGCTGGAGCTGGGCGTTCCCGACGGCAGCCGCGACCTGGAGGTGGAGCGGGCGATCCCGCTGGAAAACAACCTCGACGAGCTGCGCGCCATCTCCTGGGACAAGGGCTGCTACATGGGCCAGGAGCTGACGGCGCGCACCCGCTACCGCGCGCTCATCAAGAAGCGGCTGACGCCGGTCCGCGTCGACGGCCCGCTGCCCGACCCGGGCACACCGGTCACCCTGGGGGAGCGGACGGTGGGCGAGGTGCGCGGCGGCGGCGGCGCCCGGGCCCTCGCTCTGCTCCGCCTGGAGGACATGGAGAGGGCCGCCGCCGAGGGGCAGCCGCTCCGCGCCGGCGAATCGACGCTGGTTCCCGAGCCGCCGAAATGGAGAACAAATTGAGTATCGGGGCCATGCTGAAAGTGGTGCGCCAAAAGAGGCGCCCCTGTCCGTGAATGGAAACGCTCCGGCCGGTGTTCTTATGCATGCCACAGGCAAAGCTTGAACACCCAAAGGAGTTTGCAATGCGGAGGGAATTGATCGCTGCCGTTTCCGCGCTGGCGCTGATGACGGGAGCCGCCTACGCGCAGGACGCGGAGCCGAAGGCCGGTGCGGACACCACCGCCCAGCCGCAGATCATGGACGACCAGGCCGACATGGACCTGAAGGCGGACATGAAGGCGGATGACTCCGCCGCGGCTGCGGACACCGATCTGAACGCCGACAGCGCGATCGACAGCGACGCCGCCGTGTCGGCACCGGCCCCGACCACCGGGGGCGCCGCCATGACCACCGACACCACCACCCGCGTCGGCGCCGACATGGCGACCGTCGAGAAGATGCTGGGCGCCGACGTGATCGGGGCCGACGGCGAGGATCTGGGCGAGGTGGAGGACGTGATCCTCGACAGCTCGGGCAAGGCGACGCAGCTCGTCATCGCGTCGGGCGGCTTCCTGGGCATCGGCGAGAAGGAGGTCGCGGTCGACTTCGCCGACGCGACCTGGAACGAGGCCGAGGAGCAGGTCCAGCTCAGCGGCCTGACTCAGGACCAGATCGGGGACATGGCGGACTTCGAGTATTCCGACACCACCACGTCCCTGAACCGCCGCATGGAGCAGGAGGCGGCCCCCGCGACGCCGGCCACCCCGGCGGCCCCGGCCGTCAACCAGTAACGCCCGACGTCCGGTCGCGCGTGCGATGCCCCCCGCGGTCCGCCGCGGAGGGCATTGCGTTGCCCGGTCGGCGGCTACCCGCGGATGCGGTCGGCGAAACGCCGCGCCGCATCGATGTCGGCGCGCAGGGCGGCGCGGCGCCGGACGGTTTCCGGGTCCTCCCCCCATTGCTCGATCTGGTAGGTCTCGTCGATCTGCGAGATCTCGAAGGCCGCCGTCGCGTCGATCCGGCCGTCCAGGAGGGCCAGGCCGAGGACCAGGGATCCGCAGGCCGAGGTCGCCGTCTGCAGCGCCGTGAGCGACCAGTCGTCCCGGGCGGCCACCGCGCTGTGAAGGGCGCGCAGCGCCCCGGCCGGCTGGGGCTGCGGCATCAGGCCGGCCCACACCTGCAAGGGCGCGTCATAGCGCAGCGTGGCCCAGTCCAGCAGCGGCTGCCATGCCCGGGCCTGGCGCTCGACCAGGGCCTGCGGGTGCTCGGCGCGGTAGCACAGCAGGTCCGTCTCGGCGTACCGGGCCACCCCGGCGACGATCTCGTCCCGCTTGCCCGGCACCACGTCCACCGCCGTCGCGGACAGCTGCATCAGCGGCATCGCGTGCGGCACCACCTGATCGCCCTGGGCCTCCCATTCCGCGGCCACGGCACGGGCCAGCGGCTCGGCCGCGAACAGCAGTCGGGCCTTGGCCGGGCTGCGCACCGGGCGGCCATCCAGCCGCACCTCCCAGCCGTCAGGGCTCGCCGCGACGTCGACGCTCTTGTAGAAACGCTTCATGCTCTCCCGTCCTCAGGGCCGCGGATCACCACTCAACAGCGCCAGCACCGCGTCCGCCACCGCGTCGCCGTCGTCGACGATCCGGTCCGCTCCCGCCGCGACCAGTTCGGCCACCGCGTGATACCCCCACGACACGCCGACCGACGGGATGCGGGCGTTCGCCGCCATCTGGATGTCGAACGTGGTGTCGCCGATCATCACCGCAGCACCGGCCCCGCTCATCGCCAGCGCCCGGCGCACCATCTCCGGATGGGGCTTGCCGGGACCGACATCGCCGGTCTGCAGGGTGACGAAGCGGTCGGCGAGCCCGTGCGCCTCGAGCACGGCCTGAAGGCCGCGGCGCGACTTGCCGGTCGCGACGCCCAGCAGCACGCCATCCGCGTCCAGGGCATCGAGGCTGTCCCGGATGCCGGGGAACAGCGGCTCCGCCGGCTCGCGGCGGCGCAGGTCGAGGAACGCGTCGCGGTAGACGTCGGCGATCGCCTGATGGGTCGCCCCGTCGTGCTCGGGCAGCAGCAGGGCGACCGCCTGGACCAGCGGCAGCCCGACGACGCGGCGCACGGCGGCGTGGTCGGGCGCCGCCAGCCCGTGCGCCCCCCACGCGGCCGTCATGGCGGCGACGATCATGTGCTGGCTGTCGACGAGGGTACCGTCGCAGTCGAACAGGGCGAGGCGGAGGGGGCTGGTCATCGGCTTCGGCGGGCGCTGGAACGAACCGTCGCAGCCTTAGCACAGAAGGCCGGCGGCGCCCACCCCCCGGCGAGGGGCGGGCCCGGCCGGCCGGTCACTTCCGGCCGGTCACTTCCGGTCGTACACGCCGACCATGAACAGCAGACCGTCGTGCTGCTTGACCCAGGTCTTCTTGGGGTCGAGCTTCTTGGTCGTCGGGTTGGTCCAGACATAGTCGACCCAGCCACCCCCCGGGCTCGACCGACCGGAGTCGACCATGGCGCGGACGATCTGCTTGCCGTTGACGTCCTTCAGCTCCATCAGGTTCTTGTTGATGAGCCCCTTGTTGACGCCGTGGGCGAGGAACACGCCGTCGAGGTCGCTGACGATGACGTAGAGGTCGCGGTCGTTGAAGCCGCCCTGGGGGTTGGAGAAGTCGGCCAGAGCGGCCTCCCGCCCCTTGGCGTCGTAGTGGGCGATGGCCTTCTCGACGAGTGCGGTCGCCTCGGCGGCGGAGCCGACGCCGTCGGCGGCGCGGGCCGGCCCGGCCGGGCTGAGGGCGGCGGCGGCGAATAGGGCGGCGGCCATGAGAACGGTGCGGCGGAACATGGGAACTCCCTGTGGTGGCGGTTCGGTGGTGGCGGTTCGGTGGTGGCGGTGGGGCGGCCCCGGTGCCGGGGCGGCGGGTCAGGCGCGCTTGAGCCGGCTCACCAGCCCGTCCACCTGGCCGCGCAGGCGGTCGAACTCACCGACCAGGCGGTCGGTGGTGGCGCGCACCGTGGTGGCGGCGGAGCCGGTGCGCTCGGCCACCTGCTGGACGTTCTGGATGTCGCACGACACGCTGCGCGTGCCGGTGGCGGCGTCGCTGCAGTTCCGGCTGATCTCGGCGGTCGCGGTGCCCTGGTCCTCGACGGCCCCGGCGATCAGGGCCAGCGCCTCGTCAATGCGCTTGATGGTGTCGCCGATCGCCTTGATCTCGCCGACCGACTGGGCGGTCGCCGCCTTGATCCCGGCGATCTCGGCGGTGATCTCCTCGGTCGCCCGGGCGGTCTGGTTGGCCAGGTTCTTGACCTCCTGGGCGACGATGGCGAAGCCCTTGCCGGCGTCGCCGGCGCGCGCCGCCTCGATCGTCGCGTTCAGCGCCAGCAGGTTGGTCTGGCTGGCGATCTCGGTGATCAGGCCGACCACCTGGCCGATCTTCTCGCCGGCGCTGGCCAGCCCCTGGACCGTGCTGTCGGTGCGCGCCGCCTGGGCCACCGCGTCGCGGGCCGTGCGCGAGGATTCCGACACCTGCCGGGCGATGGCGGTGATCGAGCCGGCGAGCCGCTCGGCCGCCTGGGCCACCGATTCCACGTTGCCGTTGGCCTGCTCCGACGAGACCGCCACGTTGGAGGATTGGCGCGACGTCTCCTGCGCGCTGGTGGCCATCGAGGCCGCCTCCTGCCGAATCGCGCCGGTCGCCTCCGACACCGCCGCCATGGCCGCCCGAAGGCTGTCCTCCAGGTCCCTGGCGACGCCCTGCATGGCGGCGCGCCGCTCCTCCTCGGCGCGCCGCCGGGTGGCGTCCTGCTCGGCCTGCAGGGCGTCGACCCGTTCGCCGTTGCGCTTGAACACCTCCACGGTGCGGGCGATGTCGCCGATCTCGTCGCGTCGCCCGGTGCCCGGGACGGTCACGCCGTGGTCGCCTTCGGCCAGGCGCTGCATGACCGCGGTCATGCCGCGCACCGGGCCGGCGATGGCCCGCCCGACCAGCCACGACACCAGGGCCGCCAGCACTGTGCCGACCGCCGCCGTGCCGATGAACAGGCGCTGCGCGGCGGCGCTGTCGGCCGCCGCGGCGCGGTGGGCGGCGTCGGCGGCGCCGTGCTCCAGTTCGACGATTTCGTTGAGGGTCGCAAGCAGCGCCTCGAAATCGCCCTGGGCGGTCCACATCCACGACACCGCGGCGGTGAACTCGATGTCCAGCATGTCCAGCATGTTGCGGGCGTTGGTGCGGTACGCCGCGATCTGGCGGTCGAGCCGCTCCAGCAGCGCCGCTTCGGCGGGCGCGATCGTGAAGGTCTCGCGGAACGACCGCAGCCCCTCCCCGGCGGCGTCGATGGCGGCGCGGTAGCGCCCGGCGATCTCGGCCACCTTCCCGGCGTCCACCCCGGCGGCGTTCCACGTCAGCATGCGGTAGAGCTCGGTGTGCGCCCCCTGCACGGTGCTGGCGACCGAGGCGCTGCGGATCGCCTTGGCGAAGGCGACCGTGGCGATCTCGTCGGCCGCGTGCTGCTGGTCGCGCAGCGCCATCGTGCCGAGCGCCGCGATCGCCAGAATTCCCAGAACCGCGAAGATCGGCGCGATCGAAACCTTCGTGCCGATCCGGACGTTGTCGACCACACGCATGGCGTTACCCCCAAGCCGAACACTCGCCGGAGTATTGGCGGGGCACTTGACCGGAGGCAAGCCACATTTGGTTGCAGCGCAGAAACCCGTGCGCCGATTTTGTCATTCGAACGCGGCGAACGGATCTTCCCTGAGGTTCGGATCGAAGCCGAGATACGCCCATGTGGCGAGCATGTGGTCGGGCAGCACAGCCGTCACGTCGATGGTGCGGCCGCCGCGGGGGTGCGGCAGGATGAGGCGGCGGGCGTGAAGGTGCACCTTCCTGGCGACCTCCGCCCCGGTCAGGAAGGCGTCGGTCCCGCCGTATTTGCCGTCGCCCAGGATCGGCGCGCCGATGGCGGCCATGTGGACGCGCAACTGGTGGGTGCGCCCGGTCAGCGGCCAGAGCGCCACGAACGCCGCCTTCTTTCCGGCGTTCTCCAGCACGCTGTAGAGGCTGACCGCCCGCTTGCCATCCTCCTCGTCGGCCGCCACGCGCTCGCCGCGCACGCTTCCCTCCTTGGCCAGCGCCAGGTCGATCTTGCCCTGGTAGGGCTTGGGAACGCCGACGGTGGCCGCCCAGTAGATCTTGCGCACGTCGTGGGTCCGGAACATCTCCGCCAGCTTCGCCGCGGCGAAGGTGTTGCGCGCCAGCAGCAGCACGCCCGAGGTGTCCTTGTCCAGGCGGTGCACCAGCTTGGGCCGCTCCTCCGCGCCGAAGCGCAGGGCGTCGAGCATGGCGTCGAGATGCTTGGACGTGCCCGTCCCACCCTGCACCGCCAGGCCGGCCGGCTTGTCGAAGGCGATCACGTCGTCGTCGCGGTAGAGCACCCGGGCCTGCAGGGCCACGGCCTCGCTCGCCCGCACCACCGGCGCCGCCGGCCGGACCCGGACGGGGGCGTCGCCCGGCACCGTCAGGGGCGGCACGCGGACCGCCTGGCCGGCGGCGAGCCGGGTGTTGGCCTCCGCCCGCTTGCCGTCGACCCGCACCTGCCCCGTGCGCAGCAGGCGCTGCAGATGGCCGTGGGTGAGGTCGGGGTAATGGCGGCGGAACCAGCGGTCGAGCCGGGCGTCGGCGTCGTCGGCCGCCACCGTGCGCGTCTCCACCGCGCCACCGCCGGGCCCGCCATCAGCCGACGGGGGCGCGCCTGCCGGCGGCCTGCCCGTGAGCGCCGGCCCCCTGGGCGCCCGGCCCGGCAGCGCCTTGCCAGCCGGCGGCTTGCCAGCGGGCGCCTTGCCAACGGGCGCCTTGCCAGCGGGCGCCTTGCCAGCGGGCGCCTTGCCAGCGGGCGCCTTCCCCGCCGGCGCCTTGGCCCTGGGTGGGCCGCCCGCCGGTGTCTTGCCCCTGGGGGCGTTGCCGGCGGCCGGCTTGCGGGGACCCGGGCTCATGACAGCCCCCCGCCGGCCAGCGACCGCACCAGGGCCATGCCGGCGAAGAATCCGGCGATCGTCAGGACCAGCGTGCCCAGCACGTACATTCCTGCCTCCACATAGGCGTTGCGCCCCGTCAGCGCGCCGACGTCGAGCGCGAACGAGGAAAAGGTGGTGAAGCCGCCGAGGACGCCGACCATCACCAGCGCCCGCACCTCCGGCGCCGGCGACCACACCAGGGCGGCCAGCTCGGCCAGGGCGCCCATGACGAAGCAGCCGGCCACGTTGACGGCCATGGTGGCGAAGGGAAACGCCGTCCCGAGCCACTGGCCGACCGCGGCCATGGCGAGGTAGCGCCCGACGGAGCCGAGCGCGCCGCCGGCGGCGACGGCAAGAATGGAGGAGACAGACACGGGACGGAACCCCTTCAGCGGACCGGTGACGCGGCGGATGGCGCAGTATAGCCGGTTCCGCCGCCCCGCCGTCACCGCGACGGCGTCCTTTGCCAGCCCCGCTCCGCCAAATCCAGGAGAATCGGCGCGCCAGCCCCGCCATTCATGGTTAACGACTTGTTTACCGCACCCGCCGACACTGTGCACCGCAACATTGGCAGCGCGGATGGAGGGGGGCATGGGCGGACGGTGTGCGGCGGCGGTCCTGGCGGCGGTCCTGGCGGTCGCCCCGGTGTGGGGCGGGGCGGCCGCGGCGGCGGACATCCCCCGGCCGGGCGCCGCGGAGGGGGCCGTGGACGCGGCCGGGTGCGGGCCGTTCGCCGACGACGCCTGGGCGGACGCGGGCGTGGCGGCGGCCGTGGCGCGCACCCGCGACACGCTGGCCGCGAGCCGGCCCCTCACCGTGGTGGCGCTGGGCTCGTCGAGCACCGAAGGGGTCGGCGCCTCGACCCCCGCGAAGACCTACCCCGCCCAGCTCCAGGCCATGCTGGGCGCGCGCACGGGCGGCGCGACGGTGGCCGTGCTGAACAAGGGACGGGGCGGCGAGACCGCCGCCGCCAATCTCGCCCGGCTCGACGCCGACGTGCTGGCGGCGCGGCCGGACCTGGTGGTCTGGCAGATCGGCACCAACGACGGGTTCCAGCGGGTCCCGGTGACGGACTTCATCGCGGTGGTGCGCGACGGCGCGGCGCGCATCCGCGCCGCCGGAGCCGAGCTGGTGCTGATGAACCCCCAGTTCTTTCCCGGCGAGGCCGACGTGGACTCCTACGCCGACTACGTGGCCGCGGTCGCGGCGCTCGGGCGCGAGTTGGGCGTCCCCGTGGTCGACCGCCACCGCATGATGAAGGGGTGGCTGGCCAGCGGACGATTCACCGTGGGCACCATGCTCAGCCCCGACGGCTACCATCTGCGCGACCCGAGCTACCACTGCCTGGCCGCCGCGGTGGCCGACCTGCTGGCCCCGTCCGCGGCCCGCCAGCGGACCTCCGAGGCGCGCTGAGACCGGGGGTGCCGACTGGGCGGGGTACGCCCCGTGCCCCGCCCACCCCTTCGGAGAAGAGGAACCGCCGCAGGATCGGCACCGTTCCTGCTGCACCTGCTGTCGAAGAGCAGGGGCAGGAACGGGTCAGACGATGCAAACGGAACGTGACGGCCGGATCGATTTCTACCGCGGCCTCGCCCTGATCTTCATCTTCTGGGACCACACCCCCGGCAGCATTCTGGGCCAGGTCTCGATGCGGAACTTCGGTCTCAGCGATGCGGCCGAGGTGTTCGTCTTCCTGGCCGGCTACAGCGCCGCCCTCGCTTACGGCCGCTGCCTGATCCGCGACGGCGTGCTGTCGGCCGGTGTGCGCATCCTGAAGCGGGCCTGGACCCTCTACGTCGCCCACATCTTCCTGATGGTGGTGCTGATGGGGGTGGTGTTCGTGGCAAGCTCCCGCGTCGAGACACGGGACTTCGCCGACGCCCTGAACCTCGGCTATTTCGTGGTCGACACCCGGCACGCTCTGGTCGACGCCCTGATGCTGCGCTTCAAGCCGGGCCTGCTCGACCCGCTTCCCCTCTACATCGTGCTGCTGGCGGCCCTGGCGCCCCTTCTGCCGGCGCTCCTGCGCTGGCGGGGCTGGACGGTGGCGGCGTCGGCGGCCCTCTACGTCGCGGCCCTGGCCTTCGACTGGAACTTCCCCGCCCAACAGGGCGAGGAGTGGTTCTTCAACCCGCTGGCGTGGCAGTTCCTGTTCGTGCTGGGGGCGGCGGCGGCGACCCGGCCGGGCCCGGCCCCGGCCATGGACCCGGCCCCCGGCACGGCGACCGGCACGGCCCGGGGCGCGCGCTTTTCCGGTGTCGCGCTGGGTGGTGCGCTGGTGTGCCTGGCGCTGGGCGGGCTGCTGGCCCTGGCCTGGCGCTGGCCGGCCCTGCACGACGTCCTCATGCCTCCGGTCCTGGCCGACCTGATCTATCCCGTGAGCAAGACCGACCTGCACCCGCTGCGGCTGCTCCACTTCCTGGCCCTGGCGTTCTGCGCCGCGGTGCTGGTGCCCCGGGGCGCCTGGCTCGACCACCCCCTGACCGCCGAGGTCCGCCGCATCGGCCGCCACTCGCTCGAGGTCTTCTGTCTCGGCGTGATCCTGGCGCCCCTGGCCGACGTCGCCAACACCGTGGGGGACGAACGGGTGGCGGTGCAGATCCTCAGCGGCGCCGGCGGGGTGCTGGTCATGTTCGGGTTCGCCCACCTCATCGAGTGGAGCCGCGCGCTCAAGGCGCGGCCCAAGGCGGCGGTGGCACCCCGCCGGACCGAGCCCGGCGTCGCGTTCACCCCGCCGCCGTTGCGGTCGTGACGGCGGGGCCGCGGTGTGACAGCATGAGGGTCCGTCCGGAGGCCCCACCACCATGCCGCTCCCCGTGCCCTTGCCGGCCAACGCCGCCCTGCTGATCGTCGACCTGCAACGCGCCATCGACGACCCGCGCTGGGCCGCCGCCGGCCCCCGCAACACCCCGCAGGCCGAGGCCAACGTCGCCGCCCTGCTGGCGGCGTGGCGGGCCGGCGGGCGCCCGGTGGTCCATGTCCGCCACGACGAGGCGGAGTCGCGCTCGACCTACTGGGTGGGCGGCCCCGGTCACGCCTTCAAGCCGGAGGCCGAGCCGGCGCCGGGCGAGCGGGTGGTGCCGAAGACCACCAACAGCGCCTTCATCGGCACCGGGCTGGAGGCCTGGCTGACCGACCAGGGCATCGCGACCCTGGTGGTCGCCGGCGTGATCACCGAGAACAGCGTCGAGGCCACCGTGCGCATGGCCGGCAACCTCGGCTTCACCACCCTGGTGGTGGAGGACGCCTGCTTCACCTACGCCCGCCGCGACCGGCGGGGCCGGGTCTGGCCGGCCGAGGACGTGCACGCGCTGTCGCTGGCCATCATGGATGGGGAGTACGCGCGCATCGCCTCCACCGCCGACCTGCTCGCCGCGGTGTCCCGCTGACCGCGAGCGACGGACGGGACGCCGTCCGCGCCGTGCGCCCTACGCCGGGACGCCCATCCCGACGCCGAAGATCCAGCCCTCGCACCGCCGGTCCTCGGCCGTCAACGCCGGCGGCGACCAGGCCTCCCGCCGGCCGGCCAGACGCCGCAAGCCGGCCGCCGACACCAGCGCATCCGCCGCGTGGTCGCTGACGTCGGCCGGCAGGCGGGCGGGGGCGGAGCCGAGCGCGGCAAGCGCCGCATCGATGTCCGCCGGCGTGCGGATCTTGCGCAGGCCGAATCCGGCCTGCTTCAGGAACAGGCGCGGGTACATCTCCACCACCACCGTGGCGCCCGCCGCGGACTCCTCGAACGGCCAGACGGCGAGCCGGCCGCCGCCACGGGCGCGCAGGCTGCGCAGGACGCGCATGCCGGCCAGCGCGCCCGGCCCCACCTGCTTGGGCCCCAGCAGCTTGTACGGACTCTCGGGACTGCCCAGCCCGTCGGCCCGGCATTGCCGCTCGGTGCGGCGGTGGGGGGCGCCATAGCCGGCCGGCCGCGGACCGGCGCACCAGAAGTCGCAGGCATGATCGGGGTGGTCGGCGAAGGTCCGGCCGAGGAAGTCGCCGTCCCCGGCGGTGACCTGCTCCACCAGGTCCCACAGGGCGAAGGCGTCGGCGACGCCGTAGCGCCGCGCCACCGCGAAGGGCAGAGAGAAGGCGCAATCGATGCCGACCAGCGCCGGTCCGCGGTCGAGGCCGGCCAGCAGCCAGTCGTGCACCGCCGTGCGGGTCCAGCTCCGTCCCTGGGACGGGGCGACGAGGTGCGGCGGCCCGTTGCCCGTGCTGCACTCCGCCACGGCGATGCCGGCGTAGCGCGGCCCCCGGGCCCCCGACCAGTCGATGGCGACGATGCGGTCAAACCCCGTCATCGCCCTGCCGGCGCTCGCGCAGACGCGCCCAATAGTCGAGGCGCTTGCGCACCTCGCGTTCGAATCCGCGCTCCACGGGGCGGTAGAAGACCGGCCGCTCCAGCCCGTCCGGGAAGTAGTTCTGGCCGGAGAACCCCTCCGCCGTGTCGTGGTCGTAGGCGTAGCCGGCGCCGTAACCGATGTCCTTCATCAGCCGGGTCGGCGCGTTGAGGATGTGCTTGGGCGGCATCAGCGAGCCGGTCTCCTTGGCGGCGCGCTTGGCGGCTCCGAACGCCTTGTACGCCGCGTTCGACTTGGGCGCGGTGCCCAGGTAGACGACCAGTTGGGCGATCGCCAGGTCGCCCTCCGGGCTGCCCAGGCGCTCGTACGCTTCCCACGCGGCGATCGCCTGGGTCAGGGCCGCGGGGTCCGCCATGCCGATGTCCTCCACCGCGAACCGGGTCAGGCGCCGGGCGATGTAGCGCGGGTCCTCGCCGCCGGCCAGCATGCGGGCGAACCAGTAGAGCGCGGCGTCGGTGTCCGACCCGCGCAGCGCCTTGTGCAGGGCGCTGATGAGGTTGTAGTGGCCCTCCTGGGCCTTGTCGTAGAGGGGGGCACGGCGCTGCACGGTGAGCGCCAGCGCCGCCGTGTCCAGTGGCGGTCCCTCCGGCAGGGCGAACAGCTCCTCGCACAGGTTCAGGCAGAAGCGGCCGTCGCCGTCGGCCATCGCCTTCAGCGCGGCGCGCGCGTCGGGGTCGAGGGGCAGCGGCCGGCCCTCCTCGGCCTCCGCCCGGCGCAGCAGACGGTCCAGCGCCGCCTCGTCGAGGCGGTTGAGGACGAAGACCTGGCAGCGTGACAGCAGCGCGGCGTTCAGCTCGAACGACGGGTTCTCGGTGGTCGCGCCCACCAGGGTGACGGTCCCGTCCTCCACATAGGGCAGGAAGCCGTCCTGCTGGGACCGGTTGAACCGATGGATCTCGTCGATGAACAGCAGCGTGCCCTGCCCGACCGCCCGCCGCTCCCGCGCCGCCTCGAACACCCGGCGCAGATCGGCCACCCCGGAGAAGACCGCCGAGAGCGGTTCGAAGTGGAGGTCCGTGGTCTGGGCCAAGAGGCGGGCGATGGTCGTCTTCCCGCACCCCGGCGGCCCCCACAGGATCATCGAGGCCAGCCGGTGCGCCGTCACCATCCGCCCGATCGGGCCGTCGGGCCGCAGCAGATGGTCCTGCCCCACCACCGCATCCAGCCCGCCCGGGCGCAGGCGGTCGGCCAGGGGCCGGGGGGCGCCGCCGGCGAACAGCCCCGCCCCGTCCCGCTCCCCCTCTCCCGACGGGCGGCGCCGCGCCACGCCGCGCCTCAGGGCGAGGTCTGTGCCGGGCAGCGCCGCAGGCAGCGGCCCAGATCGTACTGGCAGTCGTCGGTCGCGGTGAACGGGCGCTGGGTGGCGCCGAAGGTGTCGGTGGTGCCCGGGCGGGCCGCCACCGAATCCATGCAGATGCGGAAGCTGCGCTCGCACGCCGCCGGGCAGGACGCCGCCGCCGATTCCGGCGCGAGCAGCGGCGTCGATTCGTCGACCGCCGCCCCCCCGGTCCGGGTGGCCGGGGCGGTCCCCGTCACCGCCGGGCCGGGCGCCGTCACGGCGGGCTGCGCCGGCGGCGCCGACGGCCCTCCGAACGGCATGGAGCACGCGGCCAAACCCAGGGCCGTCACGGCGATCACGGCAAGCCGACGGAACATCTCAACTCCTGTTTCCTTGTCCTTGGGGCGGCGCGATGGTATGCGCGGATCGTCACACCCCCTGCATCCCCCGCCCGTCGCCACAATATGCCGGGAAGACCTCGCGAAAGGGAACGTCGCAAATGAGCCCCCAGCCAAACGACCGACCGCCCCGGCGGCGCCGCCCCTCGCCGCTGTTCGTGGCGCTGCTGCTCGGCGGCCTCGCCCTGCTCGCGGTGCGCATGGTCGCCGCGCCCGGCGTGTCGGGCCTGGACATGATCCTGCCGATCCTGGGCGGCGCGCTGATCGCCGCGGCCATCGCCGGCATGGTCGTGCGGGAGCGGGCGGAACGGCGTGCGATGAGCACGGCGGAGCGGAACCGGCAGGACCACGGCATGCCGCCGTGAGGGCCCCCGGGGGGCGCCGCCTCTACACCAGCTTGAAGCTGAGCAGCCCGCCGACCACGACCACCAGAATGATGGTGGTGACCAGCATCAGCCGCTTCTCGATGATCTCCTGCACCCGCGGCCCGTAGAAATGCAGCAGGATGGCGATCAGGTAGTAGCGTGAGAACCGCGCCACCACCGAGCACAGGGCGAACACCAGCACGTCCATCTGGGCGATTCCCGCCATGATGGCCAGCAGCTTGTAGGGGATCGGCGTCACGCCCTTGAGGATCAGGAACCACGGGCCCAGGGCGTTGAACGACTCGCTGAAGGAATGGTACGAGGCCCAGAGACCGTAGAGGTCGAAGATCCAGCGACCGACGCTCTCGAAGAGGTAGAAGCCGATGGCGTAGCCGACGAAACCGCCGACCAGCGAGGCCAGCGCGCAGACGTTGGTGTACCACCACAGCTTCTTCGGCTCGGCCAGGCACATGGGCACGAGCATGATGTCGGGAGGCAGCGGGAAGAAGGAGCTTTCGGCGAAGGAGACCCCGGCCATCCACCACACCGCATCCTTGCGGGCGGCGGCCCGGAGGATCCAGTTGTACAACGGTCTCAGCATCGAAACCCGCCCGCCATGGCCCCTCAAACGAAGCCCTCCCCCCGGGGGCCGGCCCGGGGGGAGGGTTCTGGCGCGGACACTACCGCGCGGCCTTGCGCGACGCCACCGGAAAGCGCCGGGGCTCAGGCCTCGGCGTCGGCGTCCTCGGTCGCCTGGACCGGCCCGGAGTCGAGACCCTTGGCCGCGGGATCACGGTCGACCAGCTCGATGATCGCCATCGGGGCGGCGTCGCCGTAGCGGAAGCCGGCCTTGACGACACGGCTGTAGCCGCCCTGGCGGTCCTTGTAGCGGTCGGCCAGGCCCGCGAACAGCTTCGACACCATGGCGTCGTCGCGCAGCTGCGCGAAGGCGAGGCGACGGTTGGCGAGGCCCCCCTTCTTGCCCAGGGTGATGAGGCGGTCGATGATCGGCCGCATCTCCTTGGCCTTGGGCAGGGTGGTCTTGATCTGCTCGTGCTTGATCAGCGCGTTCGCCATGTTGGAAAACATGGCCTTGCGGTGGCTGCTGGTCTTGCTGAGCTTCCGTCCGGACACACCGTGACGCATGGCTCGTTTCCTTTCATGGCTGGGCCCCCCTCGGGGAGCCGGTGGTGGTCCCCGCCGCCCGGATCAGACCGGAACGGCGCGGGGTGGGTCGGGTCGACCCGGTCGGACGACGGCCCCCCGCGGGCGGGGGGCCGGGCGATCAGTACGGCTCTTCCAGACGCTTGGCCAGTTCCTCGATGTTCTCGGGCGGCCAGTTCGGGATCTCCATGCCGAGATGGAGCCCCATCTGCGCGAGCACTTCCTTGATCTCGTTGAGCGACTTGCGGCCGAAGTTCGGGGTCCGCAGCATCTCCGCCTCGGTCTTCTGAACGAGGTCGCCGATGTAGACGATGTTGTCGTTCTTGAGGCAGTTGGCGGAGCGGACCGACAGCTCCAGCTCGTCGACCTTGCGCAGGAGGTTCTTGTTGAACGGAACCTCCTCGTGCTTCTCCTCGTGGACCGCGGTGGTCGGCTCCTCGAAGTTGATGAAGAGCTGAAGCTGGTCCTGCAGGATGCGGGCGGCCAGGGCCACCGCGTCCTCCGGCTTCACCGCGCCGTTGGTCTCCAGCATCATCGACAGCCGGTCGTAGTCGGTGACCTGGCCGACGCGGGCGTTGTCGACCTTGTAGGAGACCTTGCGCACCGGCGAGAACAGCGCGTCCACCGGGATCAGCCCGATCGGGGCGTCCTCGGGGCGGTTCTGGCTGGCCGGAACATAGCCCTTGCCGGTCTCGACCGTCAGCTCCATGTTCAGCCGCGCCCCGGAATCGAGCGTGCAGATCACCAGATCCGGGTCCATCACCGCGATGTCCGGCCCGGTCTCGATCATGCCGGCGCGCACCTCGCCGGGACCCTCCGCCCGCAGGCGCATGCGCTTGGGCCCGTCGCCGCCCATGCGCAGGCCCATGGACTTGATGTTGAGGACGACGTCCGTCACATCCTCGCGCACGCCGGGGATCGACGAGAACTCGTGCAGCACGCCGTCGATGTGGATGGCGGTGACGGCGGCGCCCTGGAGCGACGACAGCAGCACGCGGCGGAGCGCGTTGCCCAAGGTCAGGCCGAAGCCACGCTCCAGCGGCTCGGCGACGATGGTGGCGACGCGGTCGCCGTCGTCACCGGGCTGGACGTCCAGCTTGTTCGGCTTGATCAGCTCTTGCCAGTTCTTCTGAAGCACGGAAAGTCCTCGAATGCCATCGGGTCAACACGAACCCACGGGCGCGGCTCCGCCCCAATTCCGACGCGGCCGCGATGGCGGGCGGCCGCGTGCCCCGGAACGGAAAGCCCCCTCGGGAACGATGAAGCGCGGGATCAGACGCGGCGCTTCTTGGGCGGACGGACGCCGTTGTGCGGGATCGGCGTCACGTCGCGAATCGAGGTGATGGTGAAGCCGACGGACTGCAGCGCGCGCAGCGCCGACTCGCGCCCCGAACCCGGGCCCTTCACCTCGACCTCGAGGGTCTTCATGCCGTGTTCCTGCGCCTTGCGGCCGGCATCCTCGGCCGCGACCTGGGCGGCGTAGGGGGTCGACTTGCGCGAGCCCTTGAAGCCCATCGTGCCCGACGACGACCAGGAAATCGTGTTCCCCTGCGCGTCGGTGATGGTGATCATCGTGTTGTTGAAGGACGCGTTGACGTGCGCGACACCGGCGGTGATGTTCTTGCGCTCACGACGACGCAGGCGCTGCGCTGCAGCGGACGGCTTTGCCATTGAAGGTAGTCCCCTGAATTACTTCTTCTTGCCGGCGATCGGCTTCGCGGGACCCTTGCGGGTGCGCGCGTTGGTGTGGGTGCGCTGACCGTGGACCGGCAGGCCCTTGCGGTGCCGCAGGCCGCGGTAGCAGCCCAGGTCCATCAGACGCTTGATGTTCATCGCGACTTCGCGACGCAGGTCACCTTCGACCCGGTAGGCGCCGTCGATGGTCTCACGGATGCGGAGCACCTCGTCGTCGGTCAGCTCGTTCACCCGGCGCTCGGCCGGAATGGACAGCTTTCCGCAGATCTCCTTGGCCTTGGCCGGGCCAATGCCGTGGATGTAGGTCAACCCGATCTCCACGCGCTTGGCCGCGGGGATGTTGACGCCAGCAATACGCGCCACGCCTGCTCTCCTCGATAAGCTAAACGGCCCAGGCGGGCCGCGGTCCCTGATGCACAAGCGCCCGACTCAGACGGACTGAATCGGGACGCGAAATTCCGTTCGGTCCCTTCCGGCACCGAGGGCGCGCAGTATAGAACAAAGCGCCGCCCTGTCAACCCGACTCACCCGATCAGCCGATGATGGCCTCGAGTTGCCGGGTCACCTCGTCGATGTCGGCCATGCCGTCCACCGACTTCAGCACGCCGCGGTCCCGGTAATAGGGCAGGATCGGCGCGGTCTGCGCGTGATACTGCTCCAGCCGCGTCGACACCGTCTGCGCGTTGTCGTCGGCCCGCCGCTTGAACTCGGTCGAGCCGCAGACGTCGCACACGCCGTTGACCTTCGGCGTCTCGAACCGGTCGTGATACCCCTTGCCGCATTTGGCGCAGGTGTAGCGGCCGGTGATGCGCTCGACGAGCGCCGCGTCGTCCACCTTCATCTCGATGACGTGGTCGAGCTTCAGCCCCTTCTGCCCCAGCATGCCGTCCAGCGCCTCCGCCTGGGCGACCGTGCGGGGAAAGCCGTCGAGGATGAAGCCGTTGGTGACGTCCGGCTTCTCGATCCGCGCGCCGATCATCTGAACCATCAGGTCGTCCGGCATCAGCCGGCCGGCCGCCATGATGTCCTTGGCCTGCTGGCCCAGCGGGCCCCCTTCCGCCACCAGCGCGCGCAGCATGTCGCCGGTGGAGAGTTGGACGAGACCGCGCGCGTCCTCGATGCGGCGCGCCTGGGTCCCCTTCCCGGCGCCCGGCGGACCGAGCAGGATCAGATTCATTTTTTCCCCCGAAGCTTCGCCTTCTTGATCAGCCCCTCATACTGGTGCGCCAGGAGATGGGAGTGGATCTGTCCCACCGTGTCCATCGTCACCGTCACCACGATGAGCAGGCTGGTTCCGCCGAAATAGAACGGAACCGCGCTCTCCGCAATCAGAAACTCGGGAAGCAGGCAGACCACCACCAGGTACGCCGAGCCCACAACGGTCAGCCGGGTGAGCACGTAGTCCAGGTGATCGGCGGTGTTCTTGCCGGGCCGGATGCCGGGGATGAAGCCACCGTACTTGCGGAGATTCTCCGCCGTCTCCGCCGGGTTGAAGACGATCGCCGTGTAAAAGAAGCAGAAGAAGACGATCAGCGCGGCGTACAGCACCATGTAGAGCACGGTGCCGTGGGCCAGGAAGCGCGACGCCGTCTGCAGCCATTCCGGCCCGTCGCCGCCGGCGAAGCCGATGGCGGTGAGCGGCAGCAGCAGAAGCGACGACGCGAAGATCGGCGGGATCACGCCCGAGGTGTTGAGCTTCAGCGGCAGATGCGTCGATTCGCCGCCGAACATCCGGTTGCCGACCTGGCGCTTCGGGTACTGCACCAGCAGCCGCCGTTGCGCACGCTCCATGAAGACGATGAAGAACACCACGCCGACGGCCATCGCCAGCATGAAGATGATGAAGATGGTCGACAGCGCGCCGGTCCGGCCCAGCTCCAGGGTGCCCACCAGGGCCCGCGGCAGCTCGGCGACGATGCCGGCGAAGATGATGAGCGAGATGCCGTTGCCGATACCCCGTGCGGTGATCTGCTCGCCCAGCCACATCAGGAACAGGGTGCCGCCGACCAGCGTGATCACCGTGGTGATGCGGAAGAAGAATCCGGGATCGCCCACCGCCGAGCCGGTCGAGCTGGACATCGCCTCCATGCCCACGGCGAGGCCGTAGGCCTGGACCGTCGCCAGCAGCACCGTGCCGTAGCGGGTGTACTGGTTCAGCTTCTTGCGGCCGGACTCGCCCTCCTTCTTCATCGCCTCGAGCTGCGGCGAGACCGCGGTGAGGAGCTGGACGATGATCGAGGCCGAAATGTACGGCATGATGTTGAGCGCGAAGATCGTCATGCGGCTCAGCGCGCCGCCGGCCAGCATGTCGAACATGCCCATGATGCCGCCGCCCTGCTGGCGGAAGATGTCCTGCAGGATCTGGGGATCGATGCCGGGAAGCGGAATGTAGGTGCCCAGCCGATAGATGATCAAGGCACCCAGGGTGAACCAGATGCGCTTCTTCAGCTCGGTCGCCTTGGCGAACGCGCCGAAGTTGATGTTCGCGGCGAGCTGTTCGGCCGCAGATGCCATGGCTTCTCGTCCCCCGGTTCAAACCAACGTGGGTCCAAACATGCGTGCGGGGCGGTCCTGCACCGCAGGCCGCCCTCGCGTCAACGCCTAACGTGCGTCACCCCTGCGGCCCGCCCGCGAGCGGGCGGGCCCGGAGGTCACTCGGCGGCCTCGGCGGCGGGCTGCGTGACCGTCACGCTGCCGCCGGCCTTCTCCACCGCCTCGATCGCCGACTTCGACGCGCCGGCCACCGAGAATGCGGCCTTCACCGTGATCTCGCCACGGGCGAGCAGGCGAACCCCGTCCTTCTTCAGCTTGCCGACCAGACCGGCCGCCCGCAGCGCCGCCGCGTCGACGGTCTGCGTCGCGTCCAGCTTGCCGGCATCGATCGCCTTCTGGACCAGGCCCAGGTTGACGACCGAGTACTCCTTGGCGAACAGGTTGGTGAAGCCCCGCTTCGGCAGACGCCGGTGCAGGGGCATCTGCCCACCCTCGAAGCCGTTGATCGACACGCCGGTGCGCGAGGTCTGACCCTTCACGCCGCGGCCGGCCGTCTTCCCCTTGCCCGAGCCGATGCCACGGCCGACCCGCATGCGGGCCTTGCGGGCACCCTCGTTGTCGCGAAGCTCGTTCAGCTTGGTCATGGCATCAGCCCTCGTTCTCGACGCGGACCAGATGCTGCACCTTGGCGATCATGCCGCGCACGGCCGGGGTGTCCTCCAGCTCGCGCGTGCGGTGCAGCTTGTTCAGGCCCAGGCCGACCAAAGTCGCCCGCTGGTCGCTGCGGCGACCGATCGGGCTATGGATCTGGGTGACGACGACAGTCGTCTTGCCGGTCATCTCGTCTTGGGCCATGTCACGCCTCCTTCGCCTCGGCGGCGCCGGCTTCCCGGCGGCCGAGGATGTCGCTGACCCGGCGACCGCGGCGGGCCGCCACGGCGCGCGGGCTGACCACCTTGGTCAGCGCGTCGAAGGTCGCCTTGATCATGTTGTGGGGGTTCGAGGTGCCGATCGACTTCGTCACTACGTCCGCCACGCCCAGCGCCTCGAAGATGGCGCGCATCGGGCCGCCGGCGATGATGCCGGAGCCCGCCGGAGCCGCGCGCAGCACGACGCGGCCGGCACCGAAGTGACCGTTCACGTCGTGGTGGAGCGTGCGGCCCTCGCGCAGGGGCACCCGGATCATGCCGCGCTTGGCCTGATCGGTGGCCTTGCGGATGGCCTCCGGAACCTCGCGCGCCTTGCCCGAGCCGTAGCCGACCCGACCCTTGCCGTCGCCGACGATGACCAGGGCGGCGAAGCCGAAGCGCCGGCCGCCCTTCACCACCTTGGCGACGCGGTTGATGCCGACGAGCTTTTCGACCAGCTCGCTCTCTTCCCGATCGCGCTCGCGCGGCTGCCTGTCGCGGCCGCCCCGATCGCCTCGTTCACGTGCCATGTCAGGGACTCCTTAGAACGAAAGCCCGCCCTCGCGGGCAGCTTCGGCCAGGGCCTTGACCCGACCATGATAGAGATAGCCACCACGGTCGAACACGACCTCGGTCACGCCCGCCGCCTTGGCGCGCTCGGCGATCAACGTGCCGATGCGCTTGGCGGCCTCGACGTTGCCGCCGTGCTTGAGCTCCTCGCGCAGATCCTTCTCCATGGAGGAGGCGGCCGCCAGCGTGCGGCCCTGCGCGTCGTCGATGAGCTGGGCGTAGATGTGCAGGTGGGTGCGGTGCACCGACAGACGAACCCGCCCGCCGGCCTTCTTCGCGATCTGAATGCGCACGCGCTGTTTGCGGCGCATTTCCATGTGCTTGGGCTTCAGCATGGCGGGCCTACTTCTTCTTGCCTTCCTTGCGGAGGACGGTCTCGGTCTCGTACTTGATGCCCTTGCCCTTGTAGGGCTCGGGCGGCTTCCAGCCACGGATCTCCGCGGCCACCTGGCCGACCTTCTGCTTCTCGAAGCCGCTCACCGAAATGAGGGTCGGCTTGTCGCATTTGATCGCGATGCCTTCGGGGATCGGGTACTTGACGTCGTGCGAGTAGCCGAGCTGCATCACCAGCTCCTTGCCCTGCACGGCGGCGCGGTACCCGACGCCGTTAATCTCCAGGTTCACGGTGTACCCCTGCGAGACCCCGACGACCATGTTGTTCACGAGCGTCCGCGCCGTGGCCCACATGGTGCGCGCACGCTTGGAGTCGTTGCGCGGGGTGACGACGATCTTGCCGTCCTCGAGCTTGGCGACGACGTCGTCGATCAGGGTCGTGCTGAGCGCACCCAGCTTCCCCTTCGCCGAGACGGTCTGCCCCTGCACCTGGACGTCGACGCCGGCCGGGACCGACACGGGATGTTTGCCAATTCGCGACATGGCCGCCTCCTCAGAACACGCGGCAGAGGACTTCGCCGCCGACATTGGCGGCGCGGGCCTCGTTGTCCGACATGACACCACGCGGCGTCGACAGGATCGCGATGCCCAGGCCGCTGTAGACCTTGGGGAGATCGGCAATCTTCGAGTACACGCGGCGACCGGGCTTGGACACGCGGCCGATCTGCTTAATGACAGGTTCGCCCTCGTGGTACTTCAGCTCAATCTTCAGGTTGGCAACGCCGGGGCGAACCTGCTCCTGGCTGTAGCCACGGATGTATCCCTCACGCTTCAGCACCTCCAGCACATTGCTGCGGAGCTTGGAAGCCGGGCTTTCCACGGAGGACATGCGAGCGCGCTGTCCGTTGCGGATGCGGGTCAGCATATCGCCGAGGGGATCGCTCAGAGCCATCGTGCGGTCCTCCTTACCAGCTCGACTTCACCATGCCCGGGATCTGGCCGGTGGAGGCCAGGTCACGGAGCGCGATGCGCGACAGCTTGAACTTGCGATAGAAGGCGCGCGGCCGACCGGTCATCTCGCACCGGTTGCGGACGCGCACCTTCGACGAGTTGCGCGGCAGCTCGGCGAGCTTGAGGCGCGCAGCGAACTGGTCCTCCGGCGACACCGAGGGATCCTTGGCAATGGCCTTCAGGCTGGCACGCCGATCGGCGTACTGCTTGACCATCTTCATGCGGCGCTTGTTCTTTTGGACGGCGCTGGTCTTCGCCATGGTACGTGCTCCTGGTATCAGCTCACGAACGGCATGTCGAAGCCCTTGAGAAGCGCCTTGGCTTCCTTGTCGGTCTTCGCCGTGGTGACGATGATGATGTCCATCCCGCGGATCTGGTCGATCTTGTCGTAGTCGATCTCGGGGAAGATGATCTGCTCCTTGACGCCCATGGCGTAGTTGCCGCGGCCGTCGAAGGAGTTGCCCGGCACACCGCGGAAGTCGCGCACGCGCGGCAGGGCGATGGTGATCAGGCGGTCCAGGAACTCGTACATGCGGTCGCGCCGCAGCGTGACCTTGCAGCCAACGGACATGCCTTCGCGCAGCTTGAACTGCGCGATGGACTTGCGGGCCTTGGTGATCACCGGCTTCTGGCCGGAGATCGCCTGCAACTCGCCGGCGGCCATCTGGATCTTCTTGGAGTCGGCGACAGCCTCGCCGACACCCATGTTGATGATGACCTTCTCGATCCGCGGCACCTGGAGGTCGTTCGTGTAACCGAACTCGCTCTTCAGCGTCTCGCGGATCTTGCTGTCGTAGATCTCTTTCAGTCGTGCAGCCATGGTCCGGCCCTCACAAGTCGATGATCTCGCCGGACCGCTTGGCGACACGCACCTTGCGGCCATCCTCCAGAACCTTGAACCCGACACGAGTCGGCTTCTGGTCCTTCGGGTCGATGTGGGCGACGTTCGAGGCGTCGATCGGGGCTTCGATCTCGACGATCCCGCCCTCGGAGCGCGCGCTGGGACGCACGTGCTTCTTGACGACGTTCACGCCCTGGACCACCACCCGGTTCTCCTTGGGGAAAACCTTGACGACCTCGCCGGTCTTGCCCTTGTCTCGGCCGGTGAGGACGACGACGCGATCCTTGGTCTTGATCTTCGCAGCCATCACAGCACCTCCGGCGCCAGCGAGATGATCTTCATGAACTTCTTCGCGCGCAGCTCGCGGGTGACCGGCCCGAAGATACGGGTGCCGATCGGCTCGTTCTGCTTGTTGATCAGAACGGCGGCGTTGCGATCGAAGCGGATCGCCGAACCGTCGTCGCGGCGCAGTTCCTTCGCGGTGCGGACGATGACGGCACGGTGCACGTCGCCCTTCTTGACGCGGCCCTTCGGAATGGCTTCCTTGACCGACACGACGATGACGTCGCCGACGGTCGCAACCTTCCGCTTGGACCCGCCAAGCACCTTGATGCACTGCACCCGGCGCGCCCCGCTGTTGTCGGCGACTTCCAGGTTGGTTTGCATCTGGATCATAGGATCACACCTTTCTCAATCAGGCGGCGCCGCCGGGAGCGGCGGACTCCGTCACAACCGACCAGCGTTTCCGTTTGGAAATCGGACGGCACTCGATGATCTCCACCATGTCGCCGACCTTGAACTGGTTGTTCTCGTCGTGGGCGGAGTACTTCTTCGAGAGACGGATGAACTTCTTGTAGACGGGGTGCATCACGCGGCGCTCGACGAGAACGACGACGGTCTTGTCGCCCTTGTCGCTGACCACCGTGCCATGCATGACGCGGCGAGGCATGGGAACGGCCCTCCTTACTTCGCGACCTCGGCCGAGCGCGTGCGCTGGCCGAGGATGGTCTTGATGCGGGCGATGTCGCGGCGCAGAACGCCAACCCGCGCGGTGTTCTCCAGCTGGCCCGAGGCGCGCTGGAAGCGCAGGTTGAACTGCTCCTTCTTGAGCTGCAGGAGCTGGTCGTTCAGCTCGTCGCTGCTCTTTGCCCGGATGTCTTCGGCCTTCATGCCGTCACCTCCTCGCCGAGGCGAGTCACGAACTTGGTCTTGATCGGCAGCTTGGCAGCCGCCAGCTCGAACGCGCGCTTCGCCAGGTCGTGCGGGACCCCGTCCAGCTCGAACAGGATGCGGCCGGGCTTCACCCGCGCCGCCCAGTATTCGGGCGTGCCCTTACCGGAGCCCATGCGGACCTCGGCGGGCTTGGTGGAGACCGGCAGGTCGGGGAAGATGCGGATCCACACCCGGCCCTGGCGCTTGATGTGGCGGGTGATCGTGCGGCGGGCCGCCTCGATCTGCCGCGCCGTGATGCGCTCGGGCTCCAGCGCCTTCAGGCCGAAGGCGCCGAAGTTCAGCGCGGTCCCGCCCTTGGCGTTGCCGTGGATGCGGCCCTTGTGGGCCTTGCGGTACTTCGTACGCTTGGGAGAAAGCATCGCTCAGTCCCCTTACTCGCTGGCGCTGCGGTCGGAGCTGTCGCTCCGCTCGCCGCGATGGTCGCCCCGGTCGCCACGCGGACCGCGGCGGTCGCGCCGCTCACCGTCACGGTCGCGGCGGTCGCGGCGCGGTTCGCCGTCGGTCGCCACGGCCTCGCCGGCCATCCGCTTGTCCTGGGCCATCGGGTCGTGGGCCATGATCTCGCCCTTGAAGACCCACACCTTGACACCGCAGGTGCCGTAGGTGGTCTTCGCCGTGGCGGTGCCGTAGTCGATGTCGGCGCGCAGCGTGTGCAGCGGCACCCGACCCTCGCGGTACCACTCCAGGCGGGCGATCTCCGCCCCGCCGAGGCGGCCGGAGCAGTTGATCCGGATGCCCTGGGCGCCCAGGCGCATCGCCGACTGCACCGCGCGCTTCATGGCGCGGCGGAAGGCGACCCGGCGCTCGAGCTGGCTGGAGATGTTCTCGGCGATGAGGCGGGCGTCGATCTCCGGCTTGCGGATCTCGACGATGTTCAGGCTCACCTCCGAACCGGTCATCTTGGCCAGTTCGCTGCGCAGCTTCTCGATGTCCGCGCCCTTCTTGCCGATCACCACGCCCGGGCGGGCGGTGTGGACGGTGATCCGGGCCTTCTTGGCGGGACGCTCGATGACGACGCGCGAGCAGCCCGCCTGCTTCAGGCGCTCCTGCAGGAAGTCGCGCAGCTTCAGGTCCTGGTGCAGCAGGCTGGAGTAGTCGCGACCGGCGAACCAGCGGCTGTCCCAGGTGCGGTTGATGCCGACCCGCAGCCCGATGGGATTGACTTTCTGACCCATGTTACTCGGCCCCTTCAGCGGCTTCGGCGCGCTCGCGCACGACGATCGTCAGGTTGGAGAACGGCTTCTCGATCCGCGCGCCGCGTCCACGGGCGCGGGCATGGAAGCGCTTCATCACCAGCGCCCGGCCGACCGTCGCCGAGGCCACGTAGAGCCGGTCGACGTCGAGCTGGTGGTTGTTCTCGGCGTTGGCGATCGCGGCCTGCAGGACCTTCTTCACGTCGCCGGCGATGCGGCGCTTGCAGAAGGTCAGCTCGGCCACGGCCGACGCCGCGTCCATGTTGCGGATGAGCTGGGCGACGAGGTTGAGCTTGCGCGGGCTGGTTCGGATCATCTTGACCGACGCCAGCGCCTCGTTCTCAGCGATACGGCTGGGATTGGCGGGCTTGCCCATGGCTTACTTCCTCTTCGCCTTTTTGTCCGCCGCGTGCCCGTAGAAGGTGCGCGACGGAGCGAACTCGCCGAACTTGTGGCCGATCATGTGCTCGGTCACCATCACCGGCAGGAACTTATGCCCATTGTAGACGCCGAACGTGAGACCCACGAACTGCGGCAGGATGGTCGAACGCCGCGACCAGATCTTGATGATCTCGTTGCGGCCGCTGGCCCGCGACTTGTCAGCCTTCTTCAGAAGAAAGCCATCGACGAACGGGCCTTTCCATACGGAGCGCGCCACGGTTCGACCTCCTTACTTCGAGCGACGGCGCAGGATGAGCGCGTCCGTCTTCTTGTTGTTCCGCGTCTTCTTGCCCTTGGTGGGCTTGCCCCACGGGGTCACCGGATGACGGCCGCCCGAGGTGCGACCCTCGCCACCACCGTGCGGGTGGTCGATCGGGTTCATCACCACGCCGCGCACCGCCGGGCGCTTGCCCAGCCAGCGCGACCGGCCCGCCTTGCCCAGGTTGATGTTGAGCTGGTCGGGGTTCGACACGGCACCGATGGTGGCCATGCACTCGCCCCGCACCACGCGCAACTCGCCCGAGGGCAGCTTCAGCTGGGCGTAACCGCTGTCGCGGCCGACCAGCTGCAGATAGGTGCCGGCGGCGCGCGCAATCTGCCCGCCCTTGCCGGGCTTCAGCTCGACGTTGTGGACCACGGTGCCGACCGGGATGTTCTTCAGCGGCATCGCGTTGCCGGGCTTCACGTCGACGCGCTCGCCCGCCACCACGTTGTCGCCCACCTTCAGGCGCTGCGGCGCCAGGATGTACGACAGGGTGCCGTCCTGGTACTTGATCAGCGCGATGAACGCGGTGCGGTTGGGGTCGTACTCCATCCGCTCCACGGACGCCGGGATGTCGAACTTGCGCCGCTTGAAGTCCACCAGGCGGTAGACGCGCTTGTGGCCGCCGCCCATCCGCCGCGCCGTGATGCGGCCGGTGTTGTTGCGGCCGCCCGACTTGGTCAGGCCCTGGGTCAGCGCCTTGACCGGCTTGCCCTTGTGGAGCTCGGAGCGGTCAACGATCACCAGCTCGCGCAGCGAGGGGGTGATCGGTCGGTATTGCTTCAATGCCATCGGAACTCACTCCCGCTCAGATGCCGGTGGTCACGTCGATCGAATGACCCTCGGCGAGCGTCACGATCGCCTTCTTGACGTCGGAGCGGCGGCCGATGGTGCCGCGGAACCGCTTCGTCTTGCCCTTGGTGATCAGCGTGTTGACCGCCTTCACCTGGACATTGAACAGGCCCTCGATCGCCGCCTTGATCTCCGGCTTCGTCGCGCTGAGCGGCACTCGGAACGTCACCTTGTTGTGCTCCGACCCCAGCGTCGACTTCTCGGTGATGACCGGCGCGAGGATCAGGTCGTACATCCGCTCGCGGCTCACCGCAGGTTTCGACTGCTTGCTCATTTCAGACGAGCCTCCAGTTGCTCGACCGCGTTGCGGGTGAGGACCAGCGTATCGCGGCGCAGAATGTCGTAGACGTTGGCGCCCTGCTCCGGCAGCACGTCGATCAGCGGGATGTTGCGCGACGCCTTGACGAAGTTCTCGTCGAGGTTCGCACCGCCGATGATCAGCGCCGAGTTGAGGCCCAGCGTCGTCAGGCGCGACGCCAGATCCTTCGTCTTGTGCGTGTCGGCCGTGGCGTCGTCCAGCACGATCAGCTTGCCGTCGGCGGCCTTGGCGGACAGCGCGGTCTTCAGCGCCAGCTTGCGGACCTTCTTGGTCAGGTCGTGGGCGTGGGAGCGCACGACCGGGCCGAAGATGGTGGCGCCGCCGCGGAACTGCGGCGAGCGGGTCGAGCCCTGGCGGGCGCGGCCGGTGCCCTTCTGGCGGTACGGCTTCTTCGTGGTGCCGGCGATCTCGCTGATGCCCTTGGTCTTGTGGTTCCCAGAGCGGCGCTTGGCGAGCTGCCAGTTCACCATGCGGTGCAGCAGATCGGTGCGCACCGGCAGGCCGAAGATGGCGTCGGCGAGTTCGATCTCGCCCACGTCCTCGTTGTTCAGGTTCTTGATGGTCGCCTTCATGGCACTCACTCCTGCGACTCGGCGGGAGCCTCGGAGGCCGGAGCCTCACCCGCGGCGTCGGTGGCGGTCGCAGCCTTCACCGCGGCCGGGAACGGCAGGCCGTCCGGCTGCTTCTTCTTGACGGCGTCGCGCACGCGCACCCAGCCGCCTTCCGACCCGGGGACCGCGCCCTTCAGGAAGATCAGGCCGCGCTCTTCGTCGACGGAGACCACCTTGAGGTTCTGAACGGTGACCCGCTCGTCGCCGAGGTGACCGGCCATCTTCTTGTTCTTGAAGACCTTGCCGGGGTCCTGGCGGTTGCCGGTCGAGCCGTGCGAGCGGTGCGACACGGACACGCCGTGGGTGGCCCGCAGACCGCCGAAGTTCCAGCGCTTCATGGCGCCGGCGAAGCCCTTGCCGATCGAGGTGCCGGTGACGTCCACGAACTGGCCGGGAACGAAGTGGGCGGCCGACAGCTCGGCCCCGACCTCGATCAGCGCGTCCGCATCGACGCGGAACTCGACCACCTTGCGCTTGGGCTCGACCTTCGCCTTCGCGAAGTGGCCGCGCAACGGCTTCGTCACGTTCTTCACCTTGATGGTGCCGGCGCCGAGCTGGACCGCGGTGTAACCATCGGCTTCTTCGGTGCGCACGGCGACGACCTGGCAGCCGTCGACCTTCAGCACAGTAACCGGCACATGCTCGCCTTCATTCGTGAAGACGCGGGTCATGCCGACCTTCTGCGCGATCAGTCCGGATCGCATTCGTTCTTACTCCTAACCAGGGACATCCGCTTGCCGGAGAGGTCCCTTACCCGAAATGACCTCAGAGCTTGATCTCGACGTCGACACCGGCGGCGAGGTCAAGCTTCATCAGCGCGTCGACCGTCTGCGGGGTCGGGTCGACGATGTCGAGAAGCCGCTTGTGGGTGCGGATCTCGAACTGCTCGCGCGACTTCTTGTCGATGTGCGGCGAGCGGTTGACGGTAAACTTCTCGATCATCGTCGGCAGCGGGATCGGTCCCCGCACGCGCGCGCCGGTCCGCTTGGCCGTGTTGACGATCTCGCTGGTCGACTGGTCGAGCACGCGATGATCGAACGCCTTCAGGCGGATCCGGATGTTCTGGCTGTCCATATCCAAACGTCCCTTGCACCTTCTGACGGCGACGCACCGACGCCGCCGAAATCCTTGTCCCAACCGCAAAACCGGCCGCCCTTCGCCGTTGTCGACGGAGGTCGGCCGCTGAGGCGGGCAATCGCTCGATCCGGAACCGTGCTGGCAGCCGATACGACAAAAAGAACATCCCACCGCGGCGCGCCACGGTACCGGATGTTCTTTCGGCGGGGAGCGCGCTGCGCTCGTCGCCGTTCGTGCCGGGCTGCGTCTAGGCCGGTCTCGCCTACCACCAACCCTAAATCCAGAGGGCGTAACGTGTAGGCGTTGCCCCTCCTGCTGTCAATAGATTTCCGTCCCCTCTGTCGACGGGCCTGCCCGTCGACAGAGGGATGGACCGGTCTACCGGGTTCGGCCGTCGGGACGCCGATCGGCCTCGGTGCGGCTCGACGGCGGGACGGCGAACCCGCCGCCGACCATCCACCCCGGCACCCCCACCGTCGGAATGGAAGTCCGATCACCGCCACCGGCTCCGCCGCACCCAAACGGCCGCGCCGCCATCGCCGACCACCGATCGGACCTGGGCTTTCGACCGTCCGGCGGGCCGTCGCCCGTCGGAACGGACTTCCAGGGGAGGCCAGGCAGGCTCGTCGCCGACGTCGGCCAGCCCGACTCCATCCCGCCGGCGGCGGTCCCGGCGGCGGCCCCAGCGACGGCGGCCCCAGCGACGGCGACCGCGGCGGCGGCGGCGCGGTGGTCCGGGGACCACGCGTCACCCGGCTGTTCGGCGCGCGTCGCACGGCTGACGGCACGCTGACTCAGGTCCGCAATGTCGAACAGCATCATGCCGCCGAAGAACCAATGGACCTCGAACACCGCGGCCGACCACTCGACCGCCGCCGCGGAACGGCCCCGAATTCGATGAAGTCGCCGTCACAGAATTCGAAGGTTCCGGCGGCTGCGACGATGGCTCCGTCCTCGGTCTCGCCGATAAGCACACGGTTGGAAAGGATGGCCTCCATCATCATCTCGCCTGGTCGCTCGCGCACGCCTGGATCGTGGTTGTGGCGGTAGTAGGATTCGATGCGTGTCAGGTCAGCGGAGACCGATGGGCGGACGGTCAACTTCTGCACGGCCAGGCTCCCCGTCTCATGTGCTCAGCTTTGCACTCGGCTCGGGAGGTGGACGGGCGCATCATGCGCGCATACAACGCGTCCCTTGACGGTCGTTCTACCCGATGCGGCGCTTACGCGCCACCCACCATGATCTGAGGTACTGCCAGTGTCTCACACATTGCGCCTTGCAAAATTTTTGCGCCGTCCTATCCTTTGCCATTCAGGAAGCAAATGCCAGAGGTCGTTCACATGCTACCGACCACGGAGAAGATGACGCTGGGAGAACGCATCTACCGGTCCGACGCGGACGCCATGGAGACGTTTGCCGCCATGCTCCGCGACTTCGATCGGGACGATTCTCAGCAGTTCACAGCCGTCATCGCGGCCGCCGTGTCGCGCCATGGAATCACCCAGGCCGCACTGGCCGAGGGGGTCGGCGCCACCCGCGGGACGATCAGTCGCTGGATCTCGGGCAAGTCCATCCCCCATTCGATGGTGCGCCCGATGATCGTGGAATGGATTGCCGGAGAGGTTCGCCGCGAAGCGGCCAAGCTGCGCAAACAGGCTGAGGAGCAGTTCGAGAAGGTGGCGTGAGCCCGAAGCGGTGCGAACCGCACACCGGGTGCGCCACACCAAAACGGGCCGCCGACCCCAGGGGTCGGCGGCCCGTTCGATTCGGTCCGTCGACGGGCCGGCGGAGCCGGCCACGCCGCGGGACCCTGTCACTCGATGATGGAGGCAACGACGCCGGCACCGACGGTGCGGCCGCCCTCGCGGATGGCGAAGCGCAGGCCCTCGTCCATGGCGATCGGGGCGATCAGCGTCACCTCGATGGCGACGTTGTCGCCCGGCATCACCATCTCCGTGCCTTCCGGCAGCGCCACCATGCCCGTCACGTCGGTCGTGCGGAAGTAGAACTGCGGACGGTAGTTGGAGAAGAACGGCGTGTGGCGGCCGCCCTCTTCCTTCGTCAGGATGTACGCCTCGGCCTTGAACTTGGTGTGCGGCGTGATCGTGCCCGGCTTCGCCAGCACCTGGCCGCGCTCAACGTCCTCGCGCTTCGTGCCGCGCAGCAGCGCGCCGATGTTGTCGCCGGCCTCGCCCTGGTCGAGCAGCTTGCGGAACATCTCGACGCCGGTCACCGTCGTCTTCACCGTCGTCTTCAGGCCGACGATCTCGACCTCCTCGCCGACCTTCACGATGCCGCGCTCGACACGACCCGTCACCACCGTGCCACGACCCGAGATCGAGAACACGTCCTCGATCGGCATCAGGAACGGACGGTCCTTCGGACGCTCCGGCTGCGGGATGTACTTGTCGACCTCGGCCATCAGCGCCAGAACCGCCTCGCGCCCGATCTCCGGGTTCCGGTCCTCCAGCGCGCACAGCGCCGAGCCCTTCACGATCGGAATGTCGTCGCCGGGGAACTGGTACGACGACAGCAGCTCGCGCACCTCGAGCTCAACCAGCTCCAGAAGCTCGGGGTCGTCCACCATGTCCACCTTGTTCATGAACACGCAGATCGCGGGAACGCCGACCTGACGCGCCAGAAGGATGTGCTCCCGGGTCTGCGGCATCGGACCGTCCGCCGCCGAAACCACAAGGATCGCGCCGTCCATCTGCGCCGCGCCCGTGATCATGTTCTTCACGTAGTCCGCGTGGCCGGGGCAGTCCACGTGCGCGTAGTGACGGTTCGCCGTCTCGTACTCAACGTGCGCCGTCGAGATCGTGATCCCACGCGCCTTCTCTTCCGGCGCCTTGTCGATCTGGTCGTACGCGGTGAACGTCGCACCGCCGGACTCCGCCAGAACCTTCGTGATCGCGGCCGTCAGCGACGTCTTGCCGTGATCGACGTGGCCGATCGTGCCGATGTTGCAGTGCGGCTTGTTCCGCTCGAATTTCGCCTTCGCCATGGCGTGTGCTCTCCGTCTCTCAAGGTTCAGGCGGTTGTCAGGCCAACTTCGACCGCAGTTGGTCGGCGATGGCCTGCGGCACCGGCTCGTAGTGGTCGAACTGCATGCTGTACTGGGCGCGGCCCTGGCTCATCGACCGCAGGCTGTTGACGTACCCGAACATCTCGGCCAGGGGAACCGTCGCGGTGACGAGACGGGCGTTTCCACTCTGGTCCATCGCCGCGATCTGGCCGCGCCGACGGTTCAGGTCGCCGATGATGTCGCCGAGGTAGTCCTCGGGGGTCACCACCTCGACCGCCATGACCGGCTCCATGAGGACCGGCCCCGCCTGGGGCATCGCCTCGCGGAAGGCGGCACGGGCGGCGATCTCGAACGCGAGGACGGAGGAGTCCACGTCGTGGTAGGCGCCGTCGGTGAGGGTCGCCGCGATGTCGACGACCGGAAAGCCGAGCACGGGGCCGCTGGTCCTCGCCCCCTCCAGGCCCTTCTGGACGCCGGGGACGAACTCCTTGGGCACTGCCCCGCCGGTCACCGCGTTGACGAAGCGGAATCCCTCTCCCGGGGCCAGCGGCTCGAACACCATCGCGACCCGGGCGAACTGGCCGGTGCCACCGGTCTGCTTCTTGTGGGTGTGGTCGACCTCGACCCGGCGGGCGATGGTCTCGCGGTAGGCGACCTGCGGTGCGCCGACGGTGGCGTCGACCTTGAACTCCCGCTTCATGCGGTCGACCAGGATCTCCAGGTGCAGCTCGCCCATGCCCTTGATGATGGTCTGCCCGCTCTCGGGATCGACCGCGACGCGGAACGACGGGTCCTCCTGGGCGAGTCGCTGCAGCGCCGCCCCCATCCGCTCGTGGTCGGCGGCGGAGTTGGGTTCGACCGCGACCTCGATCACCGGCTCGGGAAACTCCATGCGCTCCAGCACGATCGGCCGGTCGGGGTCGCACAGGGTGTCGCCGGTGGTGGTGGCCTTCAGGGAGGCGAAGGCGACGATGTCGCCGGCCCCGGCCTCCTTGATCTCCTCGCGGGTGTTGGCGTGCATCAGCAGCATGCGCCCGACCCGCTCCCGCTCGCCCTTGGCGGCGTTGAGCAGGGAGCTGCCGGTCTCCACCGTGCCGGAGTAGATCCGCACGAAAGTCAGGGTCCCGGCGAAGGGGTCGTTCATGATCTTGAACGCCAGCGCGGCGAAGGGCGCGGCGTCGTCGGTCGGCCGCTCGTCGGGGGCGCCGTCGACGGTGGTGCCCTGCACGTTGGTTACGTCGTGGGGCGACGGCAGGAAATCCACCACGGCATCCAGCATCGGCTGGACGCCCTTGTTCTTGAACGCCGATCCGCAGGTCACGGGGACGAAGGCGAAGTCCAGCGTGCCCTTGCGGATCAGCCGGCGCAGAGTCGCCGCGTCGGGGTCCAGGCCGCTGTCGGCGTAGGCCATGAGGACGTCGTCGTCCTGCTCCACCACGGTCTCGATCAGCGCCTTGCGCTGGCGGGCCGCCTCGTCCTTGAAGGCATCGGGAATGGCGGTGTGGTGGAACTCGGCGCCGAGCGTCTCGTCCTTCCAGACCACCGCCCGGTTCTCCACCAGGTCGATCACGCCGGCGAAGGCGGCGCCCTCGCCGAGGGGAAGCTGCAGCACAAGCGGTTCCGCGCCGAGCCGGTCGCGGATCATGCCGACGCAGCGGAAGAAGTCGGCGCCGGTGCGGTCCATCTTGTTGACGAAGCACATGCGGGGCACGCGGTACCTGTCCGCCTGCCGCCACACGGTCTCCGACTGGGGTTCGACGCCGGCCACCGCGTCGAACACCGCCACCGCACCGTCGAGCACCCGCAGCGACCGCTCCACCTCGATGGTGAAGTCGACGTGGCCGGGGGTGTCGATGATGTTGATGCGGTGGTCCCGCCAGAAGCACGTGGTCGCCGCCGACGTGATGGTGATGCCCCGCTCCTGCTCCTGCTCCATCCAGTCCATGACGGCGGTGCCCTCGTGGACCTCGCCGATCTTGTAGGACCGTCCGGTGTAGAAGAGGATCCGCTCGGTCGTCGTCGTCTTCCCGGCATCGATGTGGGCCATGATGCCGATGTTGCGATAGCGGTCGAGTGGATGGGAACGGGGCATGTCGGGCGTCTTCCGGACTGCGTGCTTACCGACCGGTCGTGCTTACCAGCGGTAGTGCGAGAACGCCTTGTTGGCCTCGGCCATGCGGTGGGTGTCCTCGCGCTTCTTCACCGCGGTGCCGCGCTGGTTCGCGGCATCGAGGAGCTCGCCCGACAGACGCTCCGTCATGGTGTTCTCCGACCGCGCGCGGGCCGCGCCGATCAGCCACCGGATGGCCAGGGCCTGGGCGCGGTCCGTGCGGACCTCGACCGGCACCTGGTAGGTGGCGCCGCCGACGCGACGGGACCGCACCTCGAGGTGCGGCTTCACGTTCGCCAGGGCGTCGTGGAAGACCTGGACCGGGTCGGCCTTCGCCTTGCCCTCGACGCGCTCCAGCGCACCGTAGACGATGCGCTCGGCGGCCGACTTCTTGCCGTCCAACATCAGACAGTTCATGAACTTGGTCAGAACGCGATCGCCATACTTGGCGTCGGGCAGGACCTCACGCTTCTCGGCGCGACGACGACGGGACATCGCCTGGTACTCCTTACTTCGGGCGCTTCGCGCCGTACTTCGACCGGCGCTGCTTACGATCCTTCACACCCTGGGTGTCCAGGGTGCCGCGAATGATATGGTAGCGCACACCCGGAAGGTCCTTGACGCGACCGCCGCGGATCATCACCACGGAGTGTTCCTGAAGGTTGTGGCCTTCGCCCGGGATGTAGCTGGTGACCTCGAAACCGTTGGTCAGACGCACACGGGCGACCTTACGAAGGGCCGAGTTCGGCTTCTTCGGCGTCGTGGTGTAGACGCGGGTGCACACACCGCGCTTCTGCGGGCACGCCTCCAGCGCCGGAACCTTGTTGCGCGCGGCTTCGGGCTCACGCGGCTTACGGATCAATTGGTTGATCGTCGGCATTGCAGCCTTTCATTCCTTCCTGTGGCTCGCCCGGCAAACGCCGCCAGACGATGCAAAAACCCGCCATCGAAGCGCGATCGCCTCGTTGCGGGCCCAATCATCGAACGCCGTCCAGAGCTTCCCAAACGGCTATGTCGCGGTTCGAACAGGGCAGTGTCTAGGCGTGCGTCCGCCTACCACCTGCCCTTTGAGGTCGGGCGACTATATGGAGCGCCGGTGGTGGCGTCAAGCGGGCTTTTGCCGTGTCGGCCCGGCCGGCGCGAAAGCGATGCGCCCAAGAAAAAGGGGCGCGTCCCGTCGGACGCGCCCCCGATCACCGGCGAAGCCGGCCGCGCTCAGGCGGCCGAGCTCTCGCCGTGGTGCGGCGGCAGGGCCGGAGCCCCCTCCTCCGCGGCCAAGGCGGCCACGCGGTCGCGCTCGGCGGCGATCTGCTTCAGGCGGTTGACCACCGACCCCGTTCCCGCCGGGATCAGGCGGCCGACGATGACGTTCTCCTTCAGGCCTTCCAGGTTGTCGGTCTTGCCCGACACCGCGGCCTCGGTGAGGACGCGGGTCGTCTCCTGGAACGACGCGGCCGAGATGAAGGAGCGGGTCTGCAGCGAGGCCTTGGTGATGCCCTGCAGCACCGGCTTGCCCTCGGCCGCCTTCAGACCTTCGGCGATGGTCTTGTTGTTCTCCTCGTCGAACTCCTGGCGGTCGACCTGCTCACCCACCAGGAAGGTGGATTCGCCGGCGTCGGTGATCTCGACCTTCTGCAGCATCTGGCGGACGATCACCTCGATGTGCTTGTCGTTGATTTTCACGCCCTGCAGCCGGTAGACGTCCTGGATCTCGTTGATGAGGTAGTTGGCAAGCGCCTCCACCCCCATCACCGACAGGATGTCGTGGGGCACCGGGTTGCCGTCCATCAGCAGGTCGCCCCGCTGGACGTAGTCGCCCTCCTGCACCGAGATGTGCTTGCCCTTGGGGATGAGGTACTCGGTCTCGTCCCCGGTCTCCTCGTGGCGCACGACGATGCGCCGCTTGGTCTTGTAGTCCTTGCCGAACTCGACCCGGCCTTCGCTCTCGGAGATGATGGCGAAGTCCTTGGGACGGCGCGCCTCGAACAGCTCGGCCACCCGCGGCAGACCGCCGGTGATGTCGCGCGTCTTCGAGGATTCGCGCGGGATGCGGGCCAGCACGTCGCCGGCCTTCACCTGGGCGCCGTTCTCCACCGACAGGATGGCGTCCACCGACATGAAGTAGCGCGCCTCCATGTTGTTCGGCAGCATCACCACGTTGCCCTGCGGGTCGCGGAGCGTGATGCGCGGCTTGAGATCGGCACCGCGCGTCTGCTGGCGCCAATCCACCACCACCTTGGACGAGATGCCGGTGGCCTCGTCCATCACCTCGCGCATGGACACGCCCTCGACCAGGTCGAGGTAGTGGGCCGTCCCCTCGCGCTCGGTGATGATCGGCAGGGTGTAGGGGTCCCACTCCGCCAGCTTCTGGCCGCGCTCGACCAACGCGCCCTCGTCCGCCAGCAGCTTGGTGCCGTAGGGGACGCGGTGCCGGGCCCGCTCGCGGCCCTGGTCGTCGAGCAGCACCACCTCGCAATTGCGGCCCATCACCACCGGCACGCTGGCCGAGTTCAGCACCACGTTGCGGTTGTTGATCCGCACCGTGGCGTCGAACGCCGCCTCCACGAAGCTCTGCTCGGCCCCGCGCTGGGCGGCGCCGCCGATGTGGAAGGTGCGCATGGTGAGCTGGGTGCCCGGCTCGCCGATCGACTGGGCGGCGATGACGCCGACCGCCTCGCCGGTGTTGACCAGCGTGCCGCGGGCGAGGTCGCGCCCGTAGCACATGGCGCACACGCCGTCCTTGGTCTCGCAGGTGAGCACCGAGCGGATGCGCACGCTGTCGATGCCCGACCGCTCGAAGCGGTCGACCAGCGGCTCGTCGATCAGGTCGCCGCGGTTGCAGATCATCTCGCCGTTCAGCGGGTCGACCACGTCGTCGACCGCGGTGCGGCCGAGGATGCGGTCGGACAGCGGCGAGATGACCTCGCCGCCGTCGATCACCGCCTTCACGGTGATGCCCTTCTCGGTGCCGCAGTCATGCTCGACGATGATGGCGTCCTGGGCGACGTCGACCAGGCGGCGGGTCAGGTAGCCGGAGTTCGCCGTCTTCAGCGCGGTGTCGGCCAGGCCCTTGCGGGCGCCGTGGGTGGAGTTGAAGTACTCCAGCACGGTCAGGCCTTCCTTGAAGTTCGAGATGATCGGCGTCTCGATGATCTCGCCCGACGGCTTGGCCATCAGGCCGCGCATGCCGGCGAGCTGGCGGATCTGCGCCGCCGAGCCGCGGGCACCGGAATGCGCCATCATGTAGACCGAGTTCACCGGCTTTCCCGGGGCGGTGTCGGAGATGACCTTCATCATCTCGGTCGCCACCTTCTCCGTGCACTCCGACCAGACGTCGACCACCTTGTTGTACTTCTCGCCCTGGGTGATCAGGCCGTCGAGGTACTGCTGCTCATACTCCTTCACCCGCTCCTTGGCGTCGCCGACCAGCTTCACCTTGGCGGCGGGGATGACCATGTCGTCCTTGCCGAAGGAGATGCCGGCCCGGCAGGCGTGGCCGAAGCCCAGCTTCATCAGGCGATCGGCGAAGATCACCGTCTCCTTCTGGCCGCAATGGCGGTAGACGGCGTCGATGACGTTGCCGACGTCCTTCTTGGTCAGCAGGCGGTTGATCAGCGCGAACGGCACGGCGGGGTGGCGCGGCAGGATCTCCGACAGCAGCATGCGGCCGGCGGTCGTCTCGACGATGGTGACGATCGGCGTGCCTTCGGAGTCCACGCCCTTGTAGCGCGCCTTGATCTTGGCGTGCAGGGTCAGCACCTTGGCGTCGAGCGCCTGCTCGATCTCGCCGACGGTGGAGAAGACCATGCCTTCGCCCGGCTCGCCGGGGCGGTCCATGGTGATGTAGTAGAGGCCCAGGACGATGTCCTGGGACGGCACGATGATCGGCTTGCCGTTGGCCGGCGACAGGATGTTGTTGGTCGACATCATCAGGACGCGCGCCTCGAGCTGGGCCTCTAGGCTCAGCGGCACGTGCACGGCCATCTGGTCGCCGTCGAAGTCGGCGTTGAAGGCGGTGCAGACCAGCGGGTGGAGCTGGATCGCCTTGCCCTCGATGAGCACCGGCTCGAACGCCTGGATGCCGAGGCGGTGCAGCGTCGGCGCCCGGTTCAGCATGACCGGGTGCTCGCGGATCACCTCCTCCAGGATGTCCCAGACCTCGGGCCGCTCCTTCTCCACCATGCGCTTGGCCGCCTTGATGGTCGAGGCCAGGCCGTAGAGCTCCAGCTTGGCGTAGATGAACGGCTTGAACAGCTCCAGCGCCATCTTCTTGGGCAGGCCGCACTGGTGCAGCTTCAGCTCCGGGCCCACCACGATGACCGACCGGCCGGAGTAGTCGACGCGCTTGCCCAGCAGGTTCTGGCGGAAGCGGCCCTGCTTGCCCTTGAGCATGTCGGACAGCGACTTCAGCGGACGCTTGTTGGCGCCGGTGATGACGCGGCCGCGGCGGCCGTTGTCGAACAGGGCGTCGACCGCCTCCTGCAGCATGCGCTTCTCGTTGCGCACGATGATGTCCGGCGCCTTCAGCTCGATCAGGCGCTTCAGGCGGTTGTTGCGGTTGATGACGCGGCGGTAGAGGTCGTTGAGGTCGGAGGTGGCGAAGCGGCCGCCGTCCAGCGGCACCAGCGGGCGCAGCTCGGGCGGGATGACCGGGATGACCTCGAGGATCATCCACTCCGGACGGGACTGGCTCTCCAGGAAGGCGTCGATCAGCTTCAGGCGCTTGACCAGCTTCTTGCGCTTGGCCTCCGACGCGGTGTCGCGCAGGTCCTCGCGGCAGCGCTTCTTCTCCTCCTCCATGTCGAGGGCGGAGAGCATGATGCGCAGCGCCTCGGCGCCGATGGAGGCGGTGAACGAATCCTCGCCGTACTCGTCCTGGGCGGTGACGAACTCCTCCTCGGAGAGGAGCTGGTGCAGCTTCAGCGGGGTCAGGCCGGGCTCGATGACGACGTAGTTCTCGAAATAGAGGATGCGCTCGAGGTCCTTCAGCGTCATGTCGAGCAGCAGGCCGATGCGGCTCGGCAGCGACTTCAGGAACCAGATGTGCGCGACCGGCGAGGCCAGTTCGATGTGGCCCATGCGCTCGCGGCGGACCTTCGAGAGGGTCACTTCGACGCCGCACTTCTCGCAGATGATGCCACGGTACTTCATGCGCTTGTACTTGCCGCACAAGCACTCGTAGTCCTTGATGGGGCCGAAGATGCGCGCGCAGAACAGGCCGTCGCGCTCAGGCTTGAAAGTGCGGTAGTTGATGGTCTCCGGCTTCTTGATCTCGCCGTACGACCAGGACCGGATGCGCTCGGGGCTGGCGATCTGAATGCGAATCTGATCGAAGCTCTGAGGACCCTGGACCTGGCCGAAAATGTTCATCAACTCATTCATGACCGTCTCCCGCTGGCGTCAGCCGCGTTGTCATATGGGGACGCGCCGCCGGAAGAGAACGGGGGGGCACCCGTCTTCCGGCGGTGGTCGTCGTCAAGCTCAGTAGGACCGCGTGTTCAGTTCGACGTTGAGGCCGAGGGAGCGCAGCTCCTTGACCAGCACGTTGAACGACTCCGGAATGCCGGCCTCGAAGTTGTCGTCACCGCGGACGATGGCTTCGTAGACCTTGGTGCGGCCGGAGACGTCGTCGGACTTGACGGTGAGCATTTCCTGCAGGGTGTACGCCGCACCGTACGCTTCGAGGGCCCACACCTCCATCTCGCCGAAGCGCTGGCCGCCGAACTGGGCCTTGCCGCCCAGGGGCTGCTGGGTGACCAGCGAGTACGGACCGATGGACCGGGCGTGGATCTTGTCGTCGACCAGGTGGTGGAGCTTGAGCATGTAGATGTAGCCCACCGTGACCTTGCGGTCGAAGGACTCGCCCGTCCGGCCGTCGATCAGCGTCACCTGCCCGGAGCGGTCGAGACCGGCCAGATCCAGCATCCGGCAGATGTCGTCCTCGCGCGCACCGTCGAACACCGGGGTGGCGAACGGGATGCCCTTGCGCAGGTTGCCGGCCAGCTCCATGAGCTCGCCCTCGGTCATGTCGGCGATGTCCTCGTCGTAGACCTCCGGGCCGTACGCCGCCTTCAGCGTGCTGCGCAGGGGCTCGATCGCCGGCGTGCCGTCGCCCTGGGTGCGGCTGAGGTGGCGGTAGCGGTCGATGCACTCGCCGATCTGCCGGCCCAGCCCGGCCGACGCCCATCCCAGATGCGTCTCCAGGATCTGGCCGACGTTCATGCGCGAGGGCACGCCCAGCGGGTTGAGCACGAGGTCGACCGGCGTGCCGTCCTCCAGGTAGGGCATGTCCTCCTGCGGGATGATGCGCGACACCACGCCCTTGTTGCCGTGGCGGCCGGCCATCTTGTCGCCGGGCTGCAGCTTGCGCTTCACCGCGACGAACACCTTGACCATCTTCATGACGCCGGGCGGCAGCTCGTCGCCGCGCTGCAGCTTCTCGACCTTGTTCTCGAAGCGGTTCTGCAGCGCCTGGATGCTGTCGTCGAACACCTTGGTGATGTTCTCGACCGACTCCATCACCTTCTCGTCCTGCACCGACACCTGGCGCCACTGGCCGCGGGTGATCGAGCCCAGGCCCTCCTCGGTGATGGCCAGGCCGACCTGGAAGCCGCGCGGGCCGGACTGGGCGACCTGGCCCAGAAGCAGCTCCTTCAGGCGGGCGTAGAAGCTGCGCTCCAGGATCGCCTTCTCGTCGTCGCGGTCCTTGGCCAGCTTCTCGATCTCGGCCCGCTCGATGGCCTGGGCGCGCTCGTCCTTGTCGACGCCGCGCCGCGAGAAGACGCGGACCTCGACGATCGTGCCGGTGACGCCCGGCGGCAGCCGCAAGGAGGTGTCGCGCACGTCCGACGCCTTCTCGCCGAAGATCGCGCGCAGCAGCTTCTCTTCCGGCGTCATCGGGCTCTCGCCCTTGGGCGTCACCTTGCCGACCAGGATGTCGCCCGGCTTCACCTCGGCGCCGATGTAGACGATGCCCGCCTCGTCGAGGTTCTTGAGCGCCTCCTCGCCGACGTTCGGGATGTCGCGGGTGATCTCCTCCTGGCCCAGCTTGGTGTCGCGGGCCATCACCTCGAACTCCTCGATGTGGATCGAGGTGAAGACGTCGTCCTTGACGATCCGCTCGGAGATGAGGATGGAGTCCTCGAAGTTGTAGCCGTTCCAGGGCATGAAGGCGACGAGCACGTTGCGGCCCAGGGCCAGCTCGCCCAGCTCGGTCGACGGGCCGTCGGCGATGATGTCGCCGGCCGCCACGCGGTCGCCGACCTTCACCAGCGGCCGCTGGGTGATGCAGGTGTTCTGGTTGGAGCGCTGGAACTTCAACAGGTTGTAGATGTCGACGCCGGGCGCCATGGTGTCGGCGTTGTCGGTGGCGCGGATCACGATGCGGGTGGCGTCGATCTGGTCGATCACGCCCGAGCGCTTGGCAACGATGGTGACACCGCTGTCGCGGGCCACCGTGGCCTCCATGCCCGTGCCCACCAGCGGCGCGTCGGCCTTGACCAGCGGCACCGCCTGGCGCTGCATGTTGGACCCCATCAGCGCGCGGTTGGCGTCGTCGTTCTCCAGGAACGGGATGAGCGCCGCGGCGACGGACACCAGCTGCTTGGGCGACACGTCGATGAGGTCGATCGCCTCGGGGCGGAACATCAGATACTCGCCGCCCTGCCGGCAGGACACGAGGTCGGCGACGAAACGGCCCTGCCCGTCCAGTTCGGCGTTGGCCTGGGCGACGACGTAGCGGCCTTCCTCCATGGCCGAGAGGTAGACCACCTCGTCGGTCACCCGGCTGTCGTGCACCTTGCGGTACGGGCTCTCGATGAAGCCGTACTGGTTCACGCGCGCGTAGGTCGCCAGCGAGTTGATCAGGCCGATGTTCGGGCCTTCCGGCGTCTCGATGGGGCAGATGCGGCCGTAATGGGTGGGGTGAACGTCGCGCACCTCGAAGCCGGCGCGCTCGCGGGTCAGGCCGCCCGGGCCGAGCGCCGACAGGCGGCGCTTGTGGGTGATCTCCGACAGCGGGTTGGTCTGATCCATGAACTGCGAGAGCTGCGACGAGCCGAAGAACTCGCGCACCGCCGCCGCCGCCGGCTTGGCGTTGATCAGGTCGTGCGGCATCACCGTGTCGATCTCGACCGAGCTCATGCGCTCGCGGATCGCCCGCTCCATGCGCAGCAGGCCGACGCGGTACTGGTTCTCCATCAGCTCGCCGACCGACCGCACCCGGCGGTTGCCGAGGTGGTCGATGTCGTCGATCTCGCCCCGGCCGTCCTTCAGGCTCACCAGAACCTTCAGGATCTCCAGGATGTCCTCCTTGCGCAGGACGCGCATGGTGTCATCGGTCTTGAAGTTCAGGCGCGCGTTCATCTTCACCCGGCCGACGGCCGAGAGGTCGTAGCGCTCGCTGTCGAAGAAGAGGCCGTTGAACAGCGCCTCGGCGCTCTCCAGCGTCGGCGGCTCGCCCGGCCGCATGACGCGGTAGATGTCGATCAGCGCGTCCTCGCGCGACGCGTTGCGGTCGGCCGCCATGGTGTTGCGGATGTAGGCGCCGACGTTGATGTGGTCGATCGCCAGCACCGGGATCTCGGCGACCCCCGACTTCTCCAGCTTCTCCAGGTCGGCCGCCGACAGCTCGTCGCCGGCCTCGTGCAGGACCTCGCCGGTCTGCTCGTTGATGACGTCCACCGCGAGGTAGCGGCCGGTCAACTCCTCGGTGGCGACCAGTTGCTCCTCGAGGCCGCCGTCCTGCAGCTTGCGGATCAGGCGCGGGGTCATCTTCGCGCCGGCCTCGGCTGCCACCTGGCCGGTCTTGGCGTCGACCAGGTCGGAGATCAGCTTCACGCCCTTCATGCGCTCGGCCGAGAACGGGGTCTTCCAGCCGCCGGACGCGCGGGAATAGGTGATGACGTCGTAGAAGTAGGAGAGGATCTCCTCCTTCGACATGCCCTGCGCCTCATAGGGCAGCAGGTCCTTGCCGGATTCCCGGCGCTGGCCACGCAGGCTCACCGTCGCGGCGTTGTCGAGCGCGAACAGCAAGGTGGTCGCCGGCAGCTTGCGGCGCCGGTCGATGCGCACGTACACGAGGTCCTTGGCGTCGAACTCGAAGTCGAGCCAGGAGCCGCGGTAGGGGATGACGCGGGCGGCGAACAGGTACTTGCCCGACGAGTGGGTCTTGCCCTTGTCGTGGTCGAAGAACACGCCCGGCGAGCGGTGCATCTGCGACACGATAACGCGTTCCGTGCCGTTGATGACGAAAGTGCCGTTGGCCGTCATCAGGGGCATGTCGCCCATGTAGACGTCCTGTTCCTTGATGTCGCGGATCGACCGCAGGCCGGTATCCTCCTCGACATCGAACACCGACAGGCGCAGGGTCACCTTCAGCGGCGCGGCAAAGGTCATGCCCCGCTGCTGGCACTCTTCCACATCGTACTTAGGCTGTTCGAGTTCGTAGCGCACGAAATCGAGAACGGCCCGATCGGAGAAGTCCTTGATCGGGAACACCGACCGGAACACCTCCTGCAAACCCAGATTCGCCCGCTTTTCGGGCGGGACGTCCATCTGCAGGAAGTGGTCGTACGAGCTCCGCTGCACCTCGATGAGGTTGGGCATCTGGGTGACTTCCGGGATGCGCCCGAAGCTCTTGCGAACACGCTTACGACCGGTAAAGGATTTGGCCATGGATGTCCCCAAACGTCTGTCCGTGTGTACGCTCATCCGACCGAGCGACAGGTCCCGTCCGCCAGGAGGGCGACCGGGACAGCAAATGCCGGGCGGCGGACTCCCTTGCGGGACCCCCCCGACCGGTGGAAGGACGAAAACGCCGTGCGGCGGCGGGCCCCCGAGGGAGCCAGCCGCCGTCCGGCGTGGATATATGCGTTCCGTGTCTCAGCAAGACGGTCTTACTTAATATCCACCTTGGCGCCAGCGTCTTCAAGCTGCTTCTTGATCTTGGCGGCCTCGTCCTTGCTGACCGCTTCCTTCACGGCCTTCGGGGCGCCCTCGACCAGATCCTTGGCCTCCTTCAGGCCGAGACCGGTGATGGCGCGGACCTCCTTGATGACGTTGATCTTCTTGTCGCCGGCTTCGGCGAGGATCACGTTGAACTCGGTCTGCTCCTCGACCGGGGCGGCGGCGGCGGCGGCACCCGGGGCGGCGGCGACGGCCACCGGAGCGGCGGCGGACACGCCCCACTTCTCCTCGAGCATCTTCGACAGCTCGGCGGCCTCGAGGACGGTGAGGGCCGACAGATCGTCGACCAGCTTCTGCAGATCAGCCATTTCTCTCTTCCTGGTAAGCTTGGGTTCGGGTCTGGTTTACGCGTTCACAGCGAGGCTCAGGCCGCCTCGCCCTGCTCGTCTTTGGTGGCATAAGCCGACAGGACGCGGGCGATTTGACCGCCCGGCGCCTGGAGGACGCCGGCGATTCGTGTCGCCGGGGTCTGGATCATGCCAACGAGCCTGGCGCGCAGTTCATCCAGCGACGGGAGTTCGGCCAGAGCCTTCACCCCGTCCGCGTCGAGCATCTGGGTGCCGAGACCGGCGCCGACGATGGCCAGCTTGTCGTTGGACTTGGCGTAGGCGGCCACAACCTTGGCCGCCGCCACCGGGTCCTGCGAGTAGGCAATCGCCGTCGGGCCCTTGAACAGGCCGTCCAGCCCCTCGAACTGCGTGCCCTTCAGGGCACGGCGGGCGAGCCGGTTCTTCGTCACCTTGAAGCTGGCCCCCGCGGCCCGCATCTTCGCGCGCAGGTCGGTCACTTCCGCAACCGTCAGGCCGAGGTGATGGGTGACCACCACCAGGCCGGTGTCCTGCAGCTTAGAATGCAGGTCCGCGATCGTCGCTTCTTTTTGTGTACGATCCACGGATCGCCTCCAATGCACTAGAGTGCACCATGGGACCGATGTCCCCCGCAGGGGCGTTTCGATCCCGGCTAAAACCTGTCCCAGAAGCCCAAGCCGAACGAGACCGTGGCGACCGCCACGGCCGGTAGTCGGTTCAAACTCCTGTCTGCGCAGGGCATCATTAAGCCGTTTCCGGCGCCTGCGGTCTCGGACAGGGATGGATGCCTCCGGCGGCGCCGGGGGCATCCCCCCGCCGCCCCGGCCCGAAGGTCGCGGCGGCGAAACTCATCGGCCGTCAGGCCGGGGCGCCGCTCAGGCTCGGAATGTCGAGCTTGAGGCCGGGGCCCATGGTCGAGCTCAACGACACCTTCTCGATGTAGGTGCCCTTGGCGCCGGACGGCTTCGCCTTCGAGATCGCGTCCACGAAGGCGTGAATGTTCTGTGCCAGCGCCTCGTCGGAGAAGCTGGCCTTGCCGACGCCGGCGTGCACGATGCCGGTCTTCTCGGCCCGGAACTCCACCGCGCCGGCCTTGGCCGCCTTCACGGCGTCGGCGACGTTGGGGGTCACGGTGCCCAGCTTCGGGTTCGGCATCAGGCCGCGCGGGCCCAGGATCTTGCCGAGCTTGCCGACCACGCCCATCATGTCGGGCGAGGCGATGCAGCGGTCGAAGTTCATCTCGCCGGCCTGGATCTTCTCGGCCAGGTCCTCGGCGCCGACGATGTCGGCCCCGGCGGCGGCGGCTTCGTCCGCCTTGGCGCCCTTGGCGAACACGGCGACGCGCACGGTCTTGCCGGTGCCGTTGGGCAGGTTGACGACGCCGCGGACCATCTGGTCGGCGTGGCGCGGGTCGATGCCCAGGTTCATGGCGATCTCGATGGTCTCATCGAACTTCGCCGTGGCCTTGCCCTTCAGCAGCTTGATGGCGTCGACCAGCGCGTAGAACGCGTCGCGGTCGACGTCGGAGTAGGCGTTCTTGAGACGCTTGCCCAGCTTGGCCATGGATCAGTCCCCCACCACTTCGAGGCCCATCGAGCGGGCGGAGCCGACGATCATGCGCGACGCCGCCTCGACGTCGTTGGCGTTGAGGTCGACCATCTTCTTCTGGGCGATCTCGCGGATCTGCTCCATGGTGATGGACCCGACCGTGCCCTTGCCCGGGGTCGTGGTGCCCTTGGCGATGCCCGACGCCTTCTTCAGGAAATAGGTCACCGGCGGGGTCTTGGTGACGAACGTGAAGGTGCGGTCGCCGTAGGCGGTGATCACCACCGGGATCGGCATGCCGACCTCCAGGTCCTGCGTCTTGGCGTTGAACGCCTTGCAGAACTCCATGATGTTCAGGCCGCGCTGACCGAGCGCCGGGCCGATCGGCGGCGACGGGTTGGCCTTGCCGGCCGGCACCTGCAGCTTGATGTAACCAACGATTTTCTTCGCCATGTCTTAACCTCCGATAGCGGCGACCGCGTCTACGAGCGGCGCCGCCGGGTTTCCGTGGTGCGGCTATGGCGGGCCTCCCACGGTCGATACGGCCGGCGGCGGAACTCTCCGCCCCCAGCCGTCACACGCACGCCCTCAGACCTTCTCGACCTGGGCGTATTCCAGCTCCACCGGGGTCGAGCGACCGAAGATGGAGACGGCGACCTTGAGGCGGGCCTTTTCCTCGTCCACCTCCTCGACCGTCCCGTTGAACGAGGTGAAGGGTCCGTCGCTGACGCGCACCTGCTCGCCCACCTCGAAGGTGATCGAGGGCTTCGGCCGCTCGACGCCTTCCTGGACCTGCTTGACGATGCGCTCCGCTTCCTTCTGGCTGATCGGCTGCGGCTTGCCGCCGCCGCCCAGGAAGCCGGTGACCTTCGGGGTGTTCTTCACCAGGTGCCAGGTGTCGTCCGTAAGATCCATGCGGACCAGGACGTAGCCCGGAAAGAACTTGCGCTCGGAGGCGACCTTCGCGCCACGCCGCACCTCGACGACCTCTTCGGTCGGCACCAGGATCTCGTCGAACAGCTCGTCCAGACCCTTCTGGGCGGCCTTTTCGCGGATCGACTGGGAGACCTTCTTCTCGAAGCCGGAGTAGACGTGGACCACGTACCACCGCATCGCCATGGCGCTCAGGCCCCCAGGCCGAGAACGAGGCGCACGGCCACCGACAGGATCTGGTCCACCACCAGGAAGAACAGCGCCGCCAGCACCACCATGACAAAGACCATGGCGGTCGTGATCGCGGTCTCCTTGCGGGTCGGCCAAGTGACCTTGGCGACCTCGCGGCGAACCTCGCTGGCGAATGTGGCGGGATTGACTTTTGCCATGGTGCGGTTCGTACCAGATCCGGGAGCGATGAGGGTGCCGAGACCGGCGCCCCTCAGCGAAAAAACGCCGGCACCGGCCGGCGTCGATGTCTGTTGCAGTGCGGAATGGCAGGAGTGGAGGGGCTCGAACCCCCAGCCCCCGGTTTTGGAGACCGGTGCTCTACCAATTGAGCTACACTCCTAAAGCCGTCCCGTGCGCCGTCCCGGAGGGCGGAGCGCGGTATAGCCGAACTTCCGCAACGCGTCCACTGAAAACTCCGCCGCCGGGCGGACCCGGCGGCGGAGGAGCCTTATACCATCACTCGATGATGGAGGCAACGACGCCGGCACCGACGGTGCGGCCGCCCTCGCGGATGGCGAAGCGCAGGCCCTCGTCCATGGCGATCGGGGCGATCAGCGTCACCTCGATGGCGACGTTGTCGCCCGGCATCACCATCTCCGTGCCTTCCGGCAGCGCCACCATGCCCGTCACGTCGGTCGTGCGGAAGTAGAACTGCGGACGGTAGTTGGAGAAGAACGGCGTGTGGCGGCCGCCCTCTTCCTTCGTCAGGATGTACGCCTCGGCCTTGAACTTGGTGTGCGGCGTGATCGTGCCCGGCTTCGCCAGCACCTGGCCGCGCTCAACGTCCTCGCGCTTCGTGCCGCGCAGCAGCGCGCCGATGTTGTCGCCGGCCTCGCCCTGGTCGAGCAGCTTGCGGAACATCTCGACGCCGGTCACCGTCGTCTTCACCGTCGTCTTCAGGCCGACGATCTCGACCTCCTCGCCGACCTTCACGATGCCGCGCTCGACACGACCCGTCACCACCGTGCCACGACCCGAGATCGAGAACACGTCCTCGATCGGCATCAGGAACGGACGGTCCTTCGGACGCTCCGGCTGCGGGATGTACTTGTCGACCTCGGCCATCAGCGCCAGAACCGCCTCGCGCCCGATCTCCGGGTTCCGGTCCTCCAGCGCGCACAGCGCCGAGCCCTTCACGATCGGAATGTCGTCGCCGGGGAACTGGTACGACGACAGCAGCTCGCGCACCTCGAGCTCAACCAGCTCCAGAAGCTCGGGGTCGTCCACCATGTCCACCTTGTTCATGAACACGCAGATCGCGGGAACGCCGACCTGACGCGCCAGAAGGATGTGCTCCCGGGTCTGCGGCATCGGACCGTCCGCCGCCGAAACCACAAGGATCGCGCCGTCCATCTGCGCCGCGCCCGTGATCATGTTCTTCACGTAGTCCGCGTGGCCGGGGCAGTCCACGTGCGCGTAGTGACGGTTCGCCGTCTCGTACTCAACGTGCGCCGTCGAGATCGTGATCCCACGCGCCTTCTCTTCCGGCGCCTTGTCGATCTGGTCGTACGCGGTGAACGTCGCACCGCCGGACTCCGCCAGAACCTTCGTGATCGCGGCCGTCAGCGACGTCTTGCCGTGATCGACGTGGCCGATCGTGCCGATGTTGCAGTGCGGCTTGTTCCGCTCGAATTTCGCCTTCGCCATCGCAGTTTTCTTTCGTTCCCGACGTTCCCGACGCCCCGACGAATCCGAGGCACGCTAAAGGCCGGACGGCATGGCACGCCCGGTGTGCGCGCGGGCTGGAGCGGGTGAAGGGAATCGAACCCTCGTCGTAAGCTTGGAAGGCTTCTGCTCTACCATTGAGCTACACCCGCCTTGCCCAGCCCAGCCGGCGCGGCCACCCGGGAGCGCGTTCCCGGCCCAGCCGTAGAGTAGATGGTGGAAGGGGTAGGATTCGAACCTACGTACTCCGAAGAGGGCAGATTTACAGTCTGCTGCCTTTAACCACTCGGCCACCCTTCCAGGGTCCGTCCCGGTGTGCCCCGGAACGGAGTTCGGCACTATGAGAATTTTTGGGGGCTTGTCAACAGCGATGAATGCGGGCCTCGTGAAAAACGCCTAGGGTCGCGGCGCGCCTTCGCCGCGCCCCCTTCGACCACCCCATCCCGACGCCGAGTGCCCCATGAGCCGCAAGCCATCCCGCCCCTCCTCCCCACGCCAGCACGGCGGTCGCGACAGCGCCGGACCGGCTGGACCGGCCGCGCCGCCGCCCGGCCGGCGACGCCGTCCCGGGGCGTCGCCGGGGGGCGCAGGCCCGCGCGCGGGAGCCGGCATGCTCTATGGCCTCCACCCCGTGGCCGCCGCGTGGGTCAACCCGGAGCGGCGGTGCCGCCGGCTGCTGGTGACCGAGTCGGGCCGCACGGCCCTCGACGACGCCCTGGAACGGGCGGCCGCGGCGGGGTTGGAGCGGCCGGCGCCGACGGTGGTGGACCGCCTGGACCTCGACCGCATGCTCCCGCCCGGCGCCGTCCACCAGGGCGTGGCGCTGGACGCGGACGCCCTGCCCGAGGTCGGGATCGAAGATCTCTGCGCCGCCGCCGCGATCGAGTCGGCCCTGCTGCTGGTGGTGCTGGACCAGGTGACGGACCCGCACAACGTCGGCGCCATCCTGCGCTCGGCCTCCGCCTTCGGGGCCCGGGCGGTGCTGGTGACGGAACGGCACGCGCCGGAGGTCACGGGCGTGCTCGCCAAGAGCGCGTCCGGCGCCCTGGAGGCGGTGCCGCTGGTCCGCGTGAGCAACCTGGCGCGGGCCCTGACAGAGCTGCGGGACGCCGGGATCTGGTGCGTCGGGCTCGACGAATCGGGACCCTGCACCCTCGCCGCGATGGCGCCGGAGGGCCGGGTCGCGGTGGTGCTGGGGGCCGAGGGCGCGGGCCTGCGCCGCCTGACCCGCGAGCGCTGCGACGCGATCGCCCGCCTGCCCACCGGCGGCCCCGTCGGCAGCCTGAACGTGTCCAACGCCGCCGCCGTGGCCCTCTACGAGGTGGCGCGGCGGCGGCCCTGAGCGGCCATCCGGCGCTTGTGCGGAGCGAGGCGGAACGCTAGTGTGGCGCCGTCCCCCGAGTCGGGGCGCGGCGCCGGATTAGCTCAGCTGGTAGAGCAGCTGATTTGTAATCAGAAGGTCACGGGTTCGATTCCTGTATCCGGCACCATCTTCCCGCGTCCCCAATCTCCCCCTGCCCGTGTTCCCCTTGCCCGCTTGCCGGTTGCCCGCTTGCCGGTTGCCCGCCGCCCGGGCGGCGGCCCGGGTTCACAGCGTCCCCGCCTCTTCGAGGCAGCGCCGGGCCCCCGGGTGGAGGTCGGCGGACAGGCCCTCGGCGGCCTCCCGCGGGTCGACCAGGGCGAGGGCCGGGGCGCCGGCGCGAATCGTTCCCAGATTGCGCCAGAACACCGTGCACAGGGTGTGGGCGGTGGCATCGGGCATGTCGGCACGCACCATCACCATGACGGGGAAGGTCCAGAAGCGCGCCTCGTCACCGGCGACGGCGACGGCCCCCTCATAGGCCTGGGCGATCCGTCCCGCGGGCACCGCCCGGTAGACATAGTGGGCGCCGTTGGCCAGCGCCCGCCGAAACGCCGGCAGGCTGTCGGCGGCGGGCGACAGGAAGCGCAGGGGCGTGTCGCGGGAGGCCGCGGCGATCGCCGCATGCGGCAGCCCGCCCCAGACCAGCGCGGCGGCGATGTCGCCCCGCGCGAGGCGTGCGAGGGCGGTGGCGTAGTCCTGGTACTCCGTCGCCACCTCGCCCCGCTCGGCGTCGACCCCGTGCACCTTCAGCAGGGCGGTGGTGACCCGGCCGGCGTTGCCGCCGGGCCGGCCGACGCTGACCCGACGGCCCATGAGGTCGGCGAACCGGTGGACCGGCCCGTCGGCACGCACCACGTACTGCCCCATCCCGGTGCGGACCGCGAACAGCGCGCGCAGGTCCCGGTAGGCCGCCGCCGCTCCGGGCGGATCATCCTCGAAGCTGCCGGTGCGCCCGACCGCGTCGAGGTAGTGCGGCGCCCCGATCAGCGCCAGATCGGCACGCCCCTGGGTCAGCAGCCGCAGCCCCTTCGCCGTCCCGGTGGCCACGGGCGCGATGCGCAGCGCCGCCCCGTCCGCCGTCAGCAGCGCCGACCAGGCCAGCGCCATCTGGAAATCATCACTCGTGGGCGAGATCGTCGCCATCACCAACTCCGCCGCGCCCGCCCCGGGGCGTGGCGGGGCCAGCACAAGCAACGCGGCCACGACGGCGGCGCACACGAATCTGGTGGCCATTGGAGCCTCCTTCCCGGACGGCGGAAGGGGCGCCGTCCCCGCCGGCGCGACCGCACCGGCCAGCGCCGGCGCCGGCGCCCGGCGCGGGCATCACGGTCACGATGGCAGGCCCGCCAGGGGCCGTCAACGCATCCGGGGGCGGAAAAAAGGTGGAGGAGCGCAGAGGAGGGGAAGCCGGACGGGGTGCGGCGGACGGGAACGCGACGGCCGCCCGGCGGTTGGTTGGGTCGGCGGCGCCCCCCGCCCCACGTTGACGACCCCGAGGCCGAGCCATGGACGAACGCCCCGACACCCGACCGATCGACCCCGCCAGCGCCGGACCGCAGCGGCGCGACGGCAGCGCGGCCCGCTTGCGCGCCGCCATCGACAGCGGCAAGACCGACGACAAGATCGCCGCCCCGGACCCCGCGGCGGCGCCCCTGGGCACCGACGACGAGGCGGCGGGCACCCCGGCGCCGCGCGCTGCGGCGCCCCCGCCCGGCCCGGTGCCCGTCGCGCCCCCTGTGGCCGGCGACCGGCGGCACGGCGACGGTGGCCGGGGCCGCCGCACGGCCCCCGATCAGAAATAGCGCTCGGGGATGCGCACCACGTCGTCCGGCCGGATCGGCGTGTTGAGCGGCGCGCGGTAGAGCTTCTTGTCGGGGTCGCTGCCACGGGTGACGAGGATGAAATCGTCGTCGGCGCGGTAGGTGTAGCCGCCGGCCATGGCCACCGCGGTGAGCGCGGTCATGCCGTTCTGGAAGCTGTACTGGCCGGGGTTGCGCACCTCGCCCAGGATGTAGAACGGCCGGTGGTTCAGCACCTCGACGCTGACCCGGGCGTCGCGCACGTAGCCCCTCTCCAGCCGAGACGCGATCTCGGTCTCCAGCTGCCGGGTGGTGCGGTTGCGGGCCTGCACCTCGCCGATCAGCGGCATGGCGACGCTGCCGGAGCCGTCGACCCGGAACTCCCCGGAGAGCTGCTCCTCGCCGAAGACGATGACGCGCAGCGCGTCGCCCGCGTCCAGCGTGTATTCGCCCGCCTGGACCGAGCCCGCGGGCTCGGGCGGCGCGTCGATGTTGGCGCAGCCGGCGATGCCGAAGCCGGCCACGCCGGCGGCGGAAAGCCCGAGCAAACGGAACAGGTGACGTCGATTCATCCCAAACCCTTCCCTGGAACGTGTCTTGCGGGGGCGGGCCGCGGCCGATGCCGACGACCCCGGTGTCCAGGTAAGATCCTAGTCACTCCCGCGGCTACGGGAATAAGTGGAGTCGAATTAACACACGTGGCCGCCTCCCACTCTGGCGAATGGACGAGGCATGGGGTGCAGCATATCCCGTCCCGCCGATCGGCCGAGGTCAAAACGAAGGACGGCGCCCGCGGCGTTCGCGGGCGCCGTCATTGCGCGGCAGGACTGTGGGCGTGGTGATGGCGACTTGGCGACCAGTTGGCCGGTCAGAGTTGGGCGCCGACCCGCAGGAACAGCAGATTGGTGCTGTACTCCGTCGCCGCGTCCGACTGCCGCTCCTCGAAGGTGTAGCCGCCGGTGACGTAGAGGTAGCGGTTGACCTGGTACGTCGCGCCGAGCCCCAGGGTGTAGACGTCGTCGGCGCGATCGATGCCATTGAAGTCGTCGGTGCGGTACTGCACGCGGCCGTTCAGCAGCACCGTCCGCAGCAGCTCGTGGTCGACGCCGATGGCGTACACGGTGCGGGTGTAGCTCGACGCGGTGGCCCCGCCGAGCGCCGCCCGGGTGTCGCGCACGTGCCGGGTGACGGAGCCGGTGACCGCCGTCAGCTCGGTCACCGCCCAGTTGACCCGCCCGCCGAAGGCCAGCCCGTCGACGTCGTCGAGGGTGGGGGCGTCGAAGTCGCGGGAGAGGTAGCCGGCGAAGACCTCGCCGGTGACCAGCGCCGTGAGATCGGCGCTGAAGCCGGCGGTGATGTCGTAGCCGTCGGAGTCGCGCGCGACGTCGCCGTAGCGGGTGGCATCGTCGTAGCGGGTCCAGGTGTACGCGCCCTGCACGAACGCCTCGTATCCGTCGAGGAACGCATAGCCGGCGCGCAACGCCGTGCCATAGATCCAGCGGTTGCGGTCGTCCTCGGGCTGGGTCGCGCCGCCGGCGAGGACGGCGTCGTCGTAGTCGTAGTACGAGGCCAGCCCCGACAGCCGCAGGTTCACGCGGTTGAAATGGTGGGTGTAGGCCAGCTCGCCGCCGGTGACGTAGTAGACCACCGGCTCGGCCACGCCGGTCGCCAGCGTCGGCCCCAGCTCGGTGTCGATCTCCCCGGCGCCCTCGTGGTTGCGGCGGTGGAAGGCCTCGCCTTCGAGCGTGTTGTCCCGCCACACGTCCAGGCGGCCGTCCAGCAGCACCCGGTAGTCGGTGTAGTTGAGGCGGGAATGGTCGGTGTAGCGGCCGAGCTCCCCATAGGCCGACAGGTTCAGCGCGTGGCGGTTCCAGTCGGAACGGATGTCCAGCTCCGGCCGGGTGACGATGATCAGATCGTCCTCCTCGTCCCGCTCCGTGGCCAGGACGTTGCTGTCGTACGTCACCCCGCCTTCGAGGCGCGGCAGGACGCGAAAGGAGCCGGCCCGGATGCCGAGCTGCTCGACCTCGGGGCGGGGACGCTCCAGCACGGTCTCGCCGCGCTGCAGGTCCTGCGCTGCGACCGGCGCCGGGCCCAGCCCGGACAACAGTCCGGCGACCGCGGCGGCGGAGGCAACAATCGACGGGGACAAGGTCTTCATGGGGCTCACCGCGATAGGCATCATGCCGCAAAACTGAAGCGCCCGAGACCGGGTCGGTGGATCGGGCGGTGCCGCAAGTCAACCGATGGCGTGACACGAACGCAACAGTGAAGGCACGGGGAACACGGTTTTGCGGGCAACTGTGCCCACCCGGCAACATGACTTGGCTGGCATCCGCCGAGCGGAGAGGAGCCCGGCGAACTACTCGACGAACGTCATAGGCGACGGCGCGTTCGGCGGAGGGGCGGGACGGCGGACGGCCACGGCGGTTTTCCGGGGACGGGGCGACGCCGACAGCCCCACCCACCACTGGAGGTCCCGATGGCCGACCCCGAGACGCCGGTCACCCCCCCATCGCCGCCCAGCGGGCCGAGGCCGGCGCGGTCGCCGAAGCGGCCACCGGACGACGCGATGCCGCCCTACACCCCGGGCGGGGTGCCCGAACCCGCCGCGCCGGCACCCCGCAGCGACACCGAACGCGCCGTGCCGCCGCCGACCTATCCCCCGAAACGGGCCCCCTGACCGCCCCGCCGCCACCCGCCGCCATCCGCCGTGGTGCCGGCGAGAGGCCGGCGAGAGGCCGGCGAGAGGCCGCCCGGCAACGACCATCCACCCGCCCCGGCGCCCCGTTGCGCGGGGGCCGACACGATCCGTCGGGGCCGGGAACGAATACGTCCTATTTGTACTCCTTCGGCATGAGACATGCCACGAATGCGATTTTTTCCTTTGTCCGCCAACGCCAGACGAATATGCCATTGGGCATAGCGGTTGCCGAGGGCGATGCCCCGCCGCCGGCGACCCCGCATCCGTCGCGGACAAAGGAGCCAAGGACGATGGACACCCACATGATCGCCTCGTGCCGGAGCACCGAGGACAGCGAGTCGCAACAGCTTCTTTCCGTCGGCGTCGCGCTGTCCGACCAGATCAACCACCGCTTGCGCCGGGCCCACCAGCGCGCCAACGGAATCTTCCTGGAAACCGTGGGCAACGCCGAGGTCACGCCGACCCAATGGGCGGCGCTCGCCACCCTGGAGATGCACGGCACGCTCTCGCAGAACCAGCTGGGGCGGCTGACCTACATGGACCCGGCGACCACCCAGGGGGTGATCCTGCGCCTGGTGGAGCGCGCCCTGGTGAGCCGCAGCCCGGACCCCCTCGACCGCCGGCGCACCAGCGTGCGCCTGACCACCGCCGGGCAGGCGCTGGTGACACGCCTGAAGAGCGACGTCGCGGCCGCCCATTCCCGGGCGCTGAAGCCGCTGGACGAGCACGAGCGGCGCCAGTTCCTCGACCTGCTGGAGCGGTTGATGTGATTTGCACCGCCCGGTGCCACAGCGGGCGGTGACATTTCGCACGGGTTTGGTATGAACGCGGGGGGCGCCGCCCCTTCCGTTCCCCCAACGCGATGCGAGAGCCATGAACCGCCGCCACACCCTCCGCCTTTTCGGCACGGTCGCCGCTGCGTGGCTTGCCGGCGCCGTCCCCCCGATCCCGGCCCAGGCCCAGACCGCCGGAGCCGCGGCGTCGGCCGGCCCGGTCCGCGTCGGTGAGATCAACAGCTACACGGGCCTGCCCGCCTTCACCCTGCCCTACCGCCAGGGCTGGCAGCTCGCGGTGGAGGAGGTCAACGCCGGCGGCGGCGTGCTGGGCGGCCGTACGCTGGAGGTGGTCTCGCGCGACGACGCCGGAAAGCCCGACGACGCCGTGCGTGCGGCCGGCGAACTGCTGGCGAACGAGAAGGTCGACCTGCTGGCCGGCACGTACTTCTCCCATGTCGGCCTCGCCGTCTCCGACTTCGCCGCGCGCAACGCCATTCCCTTCATCGCCGCCGAGCCGCTGACCGACGCCATCACCTGGCAGAAGGGCAACCGCTACACCTTCCGCCTGCGGCCCAGCACGTACATGCAGGCCGCCATGCTGGCGGAGGAGGCGGCGAAGCTGCCGGCGACCCGCTGGGCCACCGTCGCCCCCAACTACGAGTACGGCCAATCCGCCGTGAGGTGGTTCAAGGAGCTGCTGAAGGCCCGGCGCCCCGACGTCACCTTCGTGGCCGAGCAATGGCCGGCCCAGGGCAAGCTGGAGGCGGGGCCCACCGTCCAGGCCCTGGCGGCGGCGGCGCCCGAGGCGATCTTCAACGTCACCTTCGGCGCCGACCTCGCCAAGTTCGTGCGCGAGGGCGGCCAGCGCGGCCTGTTCCGCGACCGCGCCGTGGTCAGCCTCCTGACCGGCGAGCCGGAGTACCTGGAACCCCTGCGCGACGAAGCGCCGGAGGGCTGGATCGTCACCGGCTACCCGCACGAGCAGATCACCACGCCGGAGCACCGGGCGTTCTCCACCGCCTACCAGACGCGCTTCGGCGAGCTGCCCAAGCAGGGCTCCGTGGTCGGCTACGCCACCTTCAAGGCGATCGCCGCCGCCCTCGACGCGGCCGGCTCCACCGATCCGGAGAAGGTGGTCGAGGCGCTGGAGGGGCTGGAGCTCTCCAGCCCGTTCGGCCCGATCCTGTTCCGCGCCATCGACCACCAGGCCACCATGGGCGCCTATGTCGGCCGCACCACGGTGCGCGACGGCAAACCCATGATGACCGACTGGCGCTACGCCGCCGGCGCGGACTACCTGCCCGACGACGACGCCGTCCGCCTGCTGCGCCCCGCGCGGTGAGGCCCTCCTCCCCTCCCAGCGCGGGACGGGAGGGACCGGGGGCAACGATCCATGGATTTCTACCTCGTCCAGTTCCTCAGCGGCCTGGCGACGGCGGCCACGCTCTTCCTGGTGTCGTCGGGGCTGACCGTCATCTTCGGGGTGACGCGCATCGTCAACTTCGCGCACGGCTCCTTCTACATGCTGGGCGCGTACCTCGCGTGGTCCCTGGTGGAACGGTGGGGCGGCACCCCGCTGGGCTTCTGGGGCGGGGTGGCGCTGGCCGCCCTGACGGTCGGCGCGCTGGGCGCGGCGATGGAGGTGCTGCTGCTGCGCCGCCTGTACCGCTCGCCGGAGCTGTTCCAGTTGCTGGCCACCTTCGGCGTCGTGCTGATCGTCCAGGACGCCGCCTCCTGGCTGTGGGGGCCGGAGGACCTGCTGGGCCGCCGTGCGCCGCTGCTGCGCGGCTCGGTGGAGGTTCTGGGACAGCCCTTCCCGGTCTATGATCTGATGCTGATCGCGCTGGGCCCGCTGGTGCTGCTGGGCCTGCTGGCGCTGTTCCACCGCACCCGCTGGGGCACGCTGGTCCGCGCCGCCACCCAGGACCGGGAGATGACGGCGGCGCTGGGGGTGAACCAGGCCACGCTGTTCACCACCGCCCTGTTCCTCGGCTCCGCCCTGGCCGGGCTGGGCGGCGCGCTGCAGGTCCCGCGCGAGGCGGTGACCCTGCACATGGACATGGCGATGGTGGTCGAGGCGTTCGTGGTCGTCGTCGTGGGCGGCATGGGCAGCCTGCCCGGGGCCTTCGTCGCCTCGCTGCTGATCGGGCAGCTGCAGGCCTTCGGCATCCTGGTCTTTCCGCAGATCACCCTGGTCGTGGTCTTCCTGTTCATGGCCGTCGTGCTGGTGCTGCGCCCCTACGGCCTGATGGGCCGGTCCGAGGACGGCCCGCCCGCCGGCGAGGCACCGGACCAGCCCCTGCGCCCCGACCGGGGACCCGCCGCCGCGGCGCCGGCGCTGATCCTGCTGGTCCTCGCCGCGGCCCCGCTGGTCGCCGGCGACTACGCGCTGATCGTGTTGACCGAGGTCGTGATCCTGGCGCTGCTGGCCTCCAGCCTCCACCTGCTGACCGGGCTGGGCGGCCTGGTGTCGTTCGGCCACGCCGCGTATTTCGGGCTCGGGGCGTACGGCGCGGCGCTGCTGGTGCAGCACGCCGGCGCCCCGATGGTGCCGGCGCTGGCCGCGGCACCGCTGGCGGGCGGCCTGGCGGCCCTGCTGGCGGGGTGGTTCTGCGTGCGCCGTTCCGGCCTCTACTTCGCCATGCTGACCCTGGCCTTCGCGCAGATCGCCTGGTCCGTGGTGTTCCAGTGGTACGCGCTCACCGGCGGCGACAACGGCATCCTCGGCCTGTGGCCGCCGGACTGGGCGGCCGGCAAGCCCGCCTATTACGAGCTGACCCTGCTGCTGGCGGGGGGCGGCGTGTGGCTGCTGCGCCGCGCCGCCTTCGCGCCCTTCGGCTACGCCCTGCGCGCCGGCCGCGATTCGCCGCTGCGGGCCGACGCGGTGGGGATCGACGTGCGCCGTCAGCAGTGGATGGCCTTCACCCTCGCCGGGGCCTGCGCCGGTCTCGCCGGCGGCCTCTACGCCTTCGCCCAGGGCAGCGTCTTCCCCACCCTGCTGGCGGTGCCGGTGTCGGTGGACGCCCTGGTGATGGTGCTGCTGGGCGGCCTGCGCACGCTGACCGGCCCGGCCGTCGGCGCCGCCCTGTTCCACGGCCTGGAGACCGAGTTCATGCGGCTGACCGACTATTGGCGGCTGATCCTCGGCGCCCTGATCGTGGCGCTCGTGCTGGCCTTCCCCCAGGGCGTGGTCGGCTTCGCCAGGTCGGTGGTGGCGCGGTGGCGCGGCGGTGGGGAGGACGCGCCATGAACCGGCTGGTGGTGGAGGGGCTGGCCCGCGCCTTCGGCGGCGTCCAGGCGGTGGACGGCGTGTCCTTCGCGCTGGGCGCCGGGGAGCTGCTGGCCCTGATCGGCCCCAACGGGGCGGGCAAGAGCACCTGCTTCAACCTGCTGAACGGCCAGCTCCGTCCCGACCGGGGCTCGATCCGCCTCGACGGGGTCGAACTCGCCGGCCTGCCGCCGCGGCGCATCTGGCGTCTGGGCGTCGGCCGCACCTTCCAGATCACCGCCACCTTCGCGTCCATGACGGTGCGCGAGAACGTCCAGATGGTCCTGCTGTCGCGCCAGCGCCGGCTGTTCGGCCTGTGGCGCCCGGCGGCGGCGTTGTTCCGCGACGAGGCGCTGGCGCTGCTGCAGGGTGTCGGCATGGCGGCCCAGGCCGAGCGGCCGTGCGGTGTGCTGGCCTACGGCGACCTCAAGCGGGTCGAGCTGGCGATGGCCCTCGCCGGCGAGCCGCGCCTGCTGCTGATGGACGAGCCGACCGCCGGCATGGCGCCCGGCGAACGACAGGAGCTGATGGCGCTGACCGCCGGTCTCGCCCACCAGCGCGGCCTGGCGGTGCTGTTCACCGAGCACGACATGGACGTGGTGTTCGGCCACGCCGACCGGGTGCTGGTGCTGGACCGTGGCCGGCCCATCGCCGAGGGCGCGCCCGGCGCGGTGCGCAGCGACCCGCGGGTGCGCGCCGTCTACCTGGGGGATGCGCCATGAGCCACGGTCCGGCGACCGCCCTCCCCCTGCTCCAGGTGTCGGCGCTGGAGGCGTGGTATGGGCGCGCCCACATCCTGACCGGCGTGAGCCTCGACGTCGCGCCGGGCGAGGTGGTGGCCCTGATGGGCCGCAACGGGGCCGGGAAGTCGACGACGCTGAAGGCGATCATGGGCCTGGTCGCGGCGCGGCGTGGCGGCGTGCGCTTCGCCGGGCGCGATCTCGCCGCGCTTGCGCCCCACGCCATCGCCCGTCTCGGCGTCGGCTACGTGCCCGAGGAGCGCCGCATCTTCACCGACCTGACCGTGCGCGAGAACCTGGAGGTCGGACGCCAGCCGCCGCGCCCCCCGGCCCCGGCCTGGACGCCCGACCGGCTGTTCACGCTGTTTCCCAACCTGGCGGAGATGGGCGCGCGGCGCGGCGGCCGCATGAGCGGCGGCGAGCAGCAGATGCTGACCGTGGCCCGAACCCTGATGGGCAACCCCACGCTGCTGCTGCTGGACGAGCCGTCGGAGGGGCTGGCGCCCCGCATCGTCCAGCAGATGGCCGCCGCCGTGGCCGCCTTGAAGGCGGAAGGCCTGTCCGTGTTGTTGAGCGAGCAGAACCTCGCCTTCGCCGGCGCCGTCGCCGACCGCGCCGTGGTCATCGAGAAGGGGGCGGTGCGCTGGACCGGCGCCATGAGCGCCCTGCTGGCCGACGAAGACGCCCGGCGCCGGCTGCTGGCCGTCTAGGCCGCTGCCGGGCGCCGCGCCACGCCCCCCGCAGTCACGCAGCCCGAGTCACGCCAGGGTGTCGAGCAGCCGGCGCGTCATCTCGGTGCCCGCCTGCAGCACCTTGGCGTTGGTGGCGAACGCCGTCTCGGCGCTGGCGACGTCGAGGATGACCGCGGCGTCGATGGTCCCGGCCGCGACCTGCGCGGTGGCGGCGGCGACGGCCGCCTCGGCGCGCTGCATGCCGGCCAGGGCCGAGGCGGCGGGGGGCGCAAGAGGGGCGCTGTCGACGGGACCGACGGACATGGAACGGGCCTCCGCTCGCAGAAGGGACGGGACACGGTACGCCCCCGTCCCCGCCTTCACAAGGATCGGCGGCCCCCGACGCCGCGCAGATGGTCGGCCAGGCGCTCCAGGAACACCCGCACCTCCTCCGGGTCGCGCAGGCTCCACCCGGCGGCGGTGGCGCCGGGCGTCTCCATGACCCGCACCCCGTCGCCGCGGCCGGCCAGCGCCCGGAAGGCGTCCTCGTCGGTCTCGTCGTCGCCGATGTAGACCGGACGCACGCCCGCTCCAGCGAGGTCGAGCGTGTCGAGCAGGGACAACACCGCCCGCCCCTTGTCCCACGGCACGTTCGGGCGCAGCTCGTGGATCTCCTTGCCGCCGGTCTCGCGCAGATCGTCCTGCTGCGCCGCGACCTCCCGCACGGCACGGGCGACCGTCGCCTTGTCGCCGGCCGCCACCAGCCGGGTGTGCACGGCGATGGCGAAGCGCTTGCGCTCCACCAGCGCGCCGGCGATGCCCTCCAGGCGCCCGGCCAGGGCGGCCTGCGCGGCGTCCAGGGCGGGCAGGTACTCCTCGCCGACCTGGGTGCGCAGGGAGGGGCCGCGGATGTCGAAGCCGTGGCTGCCGGCGTAGACCAGCTGGTCCAGGGCCACCAGGCGCCGCACGTCGTCGAGGTCGCGGCCGCTGACCACCGCCACCGGACAGAGGTCGGCCAGCCGGGCCACCGCGGCGCGGGCCGCGTCGCTCAGCACCGCCCGGTCCGGGCGGTCGACGATCGGGGTGAGGGTGCCGTCATAGTCGAGGAAGACCGCCGGGGTGCGCCCGTCCAGGGACGCGACGAAGGCCGCGAAACGGTCGAGTGCGGAGGGCTGATCCTCAACGCGGGGGGACGATTCGGTCACGCGGGCCGCCTTTTCCTCTGGCATTCGCCGCCGGACAACGCGCCGGATCGGATCATCGCGCACCGCGCGCCGTCCTGTCGCGCGCCTGTGACCCTTTCGCAACACTTATCCCGGAAACACGACGGCCCCGCGCGGGGGCCGTGCTCCGGTGTTGCGGCACCGAATGGATCTGGCTAATTTTGCAGTGCAGCAAGCGATTGCTGCTTCGCCCTTCTTGGGCGTTTCCTCCCTAAACTCAGGCCGCTGTCTCAGCGGCCTTTTTTCTGCCAGAAACCGGCGGGCCCGGCAATCCCTATCGATGGGCCCCAACAAAGGGCCCCGACGATCGGGTCCTAACGATCGGCTCCACGCGTTTCGATGGCTCTTGCCCCGCCCCCCCGTGGCGCGGTAGCGACGGGGGCTGTCGCGGACCGGCCGGAGACCTGCCTTGGACGCCCTGATCAACGCCACCGTCCACACCGGCGACGCCGTCCTGCGCGACGCCGCGGTGCTGATCGCCGACGGGCGGATCGCCGGCGTGGTGCCGGCCGGCGCCGTGCCCGCGGACGCGGTGCCCCACGACCTCGCCGGCGGGCTGCTGGCGCCGGGATTCATCGACCTTCAGGTCAACGGCGGGGGCGGCGTCCTCTTCAACGACCGACCGGACGTCGCGACGGTGACCCGCATCGCCGGCGCCCACCGGCGCTTCGGCACCACCGGCCTGCTCCCGACCTTCATCACCGACGCACGCGAGGCCCGGCGCGCCGCGGTCGCCGCGGTGGCCGCGGCCCTGACCGGGGGCGTTCCCGGGGTGCTCGGCATCCATCTGGAAGGGCCGCACATCGCGGTGGCGCGGCGCGGCGTCCACGACGCCCGCTTCATCGCCCCGCCCGACGCCGCGGACCTGGAGGTGCTGACCGCCCTGCCCGGCCGCTCGCTGGTCACCCTCGCTCCGGAGACGGTGCCGGCGGCGACCATCGCGGCCATCGTCGCGTCGGGGGCGCGGGTGGCCGCCGGGCACACCGCGGCCACCTGGGACGAGATGGCCGCCGGAATCGCCGCCGGCGTCACCATGGCAACCCATCTCTACAACGCCATGAGCCCCCTGCAAGGGCGCGAGCCCGGTGCCGTCGGGGCGGCACTGGCCGACGACCGGGTGCGCTGCGGCATCATCGTCGACGGCCACCACGTCCACGACGCATCGGTCCGCCTCGCCTGGAAGGCCAAGCCGCCGGGCGGGCTGGTGCTGGTCAGCGACGCGATGCCGCCGGTCGGCGGGGACGGCGGCGACTTCGCCCTCTACGGCCGCACCGTGACGGTGCGGGAGGGACGCTGCGTCTCCGCCGACGGGCGGCTCGCCGGATCGGCCCTCGACATGGCCAGCGCCGTGCGCAACGCGGTGCGCCGGATCGGCATCCCGCTCGACGAGGCCTTGCGCATGGCGTCCACCTATCCCGCGGCGGCGCTCGGCCTGGAGGCGGAGCGGGGACGGATCGCCGCGGGCTTCGCCGCCGACCTGGTGCTGCTGGACGCCGGGCTGCGGGCGCGCGCCACCTGGATCGCGGGAAAACACGCGGCCTGCTGACAACGCGCGTTTCCCCGCGGCGGCGTTCTGTCGTATAGAGGCCCGGTCACATCACCGGGAGAGAGTCCATGGATTTCGCGCTGATGATTCTGCTCGTTCTGTTCTTCTTCTGGCAGACCGTCACCGACTGACGCGCCGGCCACCGGCCGACGGTCCCCGCCCCCAGGCGCGGGGGCCAACGGCCCGTGCCGCGGCCGGCCGGCCGGCCGTGACTCGCGCGGCCTAAGGCGCGTCAGGCGGGGCGGGCCACAGGCGGGCGGCACCGCGCATGCCGCTCGCGCCGCCGAAGCGGGCCGGCACGATGCGCGTGCGCGGCCCCGCCGCCAGGGTGTAGAGGCCCAGCCGCCGCGCCGCCATGGCGCACAGGTCGGGCAGCGCCGACAGGCCGCCGCCCACCACCACCACATCCGGATCCAGCAGGTTGACCACGCCCGCCAAGGCGCGGGCGACGGCGTCGGCGTGCCACTCCAGGGTGGCGCGGGCGTCGGTGTCGCCGGCGGCGGCGCGCTCGGCGATCTGTGGCGGCGACAGCGCCTGCCCGGTGCGGTGGGCGTGTCCGCGGGCCAGCCCGGCCCCGCACAGCACCGTCTCGATGCAGCCGGCACGGCCGCAGCCGCAGGCCTGCGGCGGTCCGTCCTCGGCCACCCGCCAGGGCAGCGGCGTGTGCCCCCACTCCCCGGCGCTGGCGTTGCGGCCCGCCACGATCCGCCCGTCGACCACGATGCCGCCGCCGACCCCGGTGCCGAGGACGGCGCCGAACACCACCGGTGCCCCGGCCGCCGCGCCGTCGGCCGCCTCCGACAGGGTGAAGCAGTTGGCGTCGTTGGCGAGCCGGACCGGGCGTCCCAGCGCCGCGGCGAGGTCGTCGGCCAGCGCCCGCCCCTCCAGCCAGGGGAGGTTCACCGCGCGCACCCTGCCCGCCGCCGCATCGACCACGCCCGGCAGGCTCAGCCCGACCGGCGCGGTGGCGCCCGGGCCGCCGTCGAGCCCGGCCACCACCGCGGCGAGGGTCGCCAGGGTGGCGTCGTAGGAGCGTGGGGTGGCGGCCCGCCGGTGCGCCCGTTCCACGCCCTGGCGGTCGAGGGCGACGGCGGCGATCTTGGTGCCGCCGAGGTCGATGCCGATGCGCATGCGCGGCCTGGAGGTCTGGTCGGACAGGGCCGCCACCCTATAACGCCCGGTGGGGGCCGGGCCAGCCTCCCGTGGTGGTCGCCGCCCCCTTAAGAGCAGGGGCGTCGACCCTTTGCACCGTCGCACCGGACGAGCGGCCGCCTAGAGTCAGGAACCAGGGACGTCCACGCCCCCGGTTCCACTGCCACGGAATGCCGATGACCCGCACCGCTTTGCAGCCCCTTCCGCAGCCCACCGGCGCGCCCACCGGCCAGCCCGACGGCGCGACGCCAGCGGCCGACGCCGCGGCCGCGGCGCAACGCGAGGCGCTGGACGGATTGACGCTGGCCATGCTGGCGCGCAAGCGCCTGCTGGTGCTGGCCGGCGGCACCGGCGAGGACCGCCAGGCCGTGTTCGACCGCCTCGCCGCGGGGATCGCCGCCGACGGCGCCCTGGTGCTGACCACAGCGGCCCACCCCGCCGCCGACGTCGAGGCGCTGGTGGCCGCCGCCGGTGCCGAGGCCACCGGGCAGACGGTCGAGGGCGGCGGCTTCGACGCGCTGGTCGACGAGTTGGAACGCCGGCTCGATCTTGCCGGCAGCGGCCTGCTGGCGGTCCGCGACGCGCAGCGGCTGCCCCCCGACACCCTGGCCGACCTGGTCGAGCTCAGCGGCACCGAATCGGCCCAGGGCCGTGCGTTGCAGGTGCTGTTGTGCGGCGCGTCGGCGCTGGAACGCACGCTGGCGGCACCGCCACTGGCCCGCGCCCTGCGCGACCACGGCGTGATCTATCGCCTGGCGTCCAACCAGACGCCGTCGCTGCGCCCCGACACCGCCCACCGGCCGGCGGCGGGCGGCGCGCCGCCGGCGCGAACCTGGCCGCGCTCACGACTCCTGCCCTGGGTGGCCGCGGCCGGCGCGGCGCTCGCGCTGGGCGGCACCGCCATGGTGCCGGGAGTCGCCACCGAGATGCGCCAGGCGCAGACGGCGGCGGTGGACGCCTGGCACGGGGCCCGCGCCTTCATCCTCAACGAGCGCCTGTCCCGGCCGGCGGCCGAGATGGCGGGGACCGCCGGCGCCACCACGCCGGGGCCGGCCGGCGCGGAGCCGGGCTCCGGGGCCGGCGAATCGGCCCCCCGGCCGCGCGCCGAGCCGATGGTGACGGTGCCGGTGGATCCACCGCGGGGGGCGCCGGGGGGCGCCTCGCCAGCGGTGCCGGGATCGCCCCGCCCGCCGGGCGAGCCGGACGGTATGGCCGCGGCGCCGGACGGCACGGCCGCGGCGCCGGACGCCACGGCCGGAGCGCCGGCGCAGCGGCCGGTCCCCGCCCGGAGCGAGGATTCCCTGACCCGGCTGCTGGCGGACCTCGAGGGCATCGTCGGCCGCACCCGGACCGCCGCCGCCGATCCGAACGCCCCGCGGGAACCCGCGCCGTTGCCACCGCTGGCGCCGCCCGTCGCGGTGCCGGCCCCGACCGCGCCGCAGCCGGCGGCGGAGCCGGCCTCCGCCCCGGGCGGGGCCCCGGCGGCCGAGCGGGAGGTTCGGGAGCGGGAGGTGTCGGAGCGGCTTGCACGGCTGGAGGCGCAGGCCCTCGCCCAGATCGCCGCGAAGAAGCTGACCACACCCGACGGCGACAACGCCTTCGAGACGGTCCAGCGGATGCAGGCGCTGCGCCCGCAGGCCGCCGCCGTGGCCGCCTTGCGGAACGAGATGGAGGCGATCTACCGGCGCTGGGCGGTCATGGCGCGGGCCGAGGGCGATTGGCTGAACGCCCGCCTGTTCTACCAGCGCGCCCTGACCATCGACCCCGGCGACCCGGAACTGCAGGCGCTTCTCGACGAGATGCAGGCACGGATCGGCAGCGGGGCGACGGTGGCCGGGGGCTGACCGTGGGGCGGCTCACTCCGGCGGATGGAACCGCCCGCCGGTCAGCGGAACCGGCGCCCCGGTCGTCGTCGGCAGGCTGAGCGGCAATCCGAGCCGGCTGCGCACGGCGAGGTAGGCGAACGCCTGGGCCTCCAGCGCGTCGCCGTCCCACCCCACCGCCTCGACCGGGTCGACCGGCGTGTCCAGGCGCTCGGCCAGCATGGCCATGAGGGTGGCGTTGTGGCGCCCGCCGCCGGTGACCAGCCAGCGCCGCGGCGGCGCCGGCAGAAAGGGCACCGCGTGGGCAACCGACGCCGCGGTGAAGGCGGTCAGCGTCGCCGCCCCATCGGCCGGAGACAGGCCCAGCACCGGCGTGGCGTCGAAGGCGTCGCGGTCCAGCGACTTGGGCGCCGGGCGCGCGAAATAGGGATGGCCGAGAAGCGCGGCAAGCGCCCCGGCGTCGACCCGCCCGCCCGCCGCCAACGCGCCGTCGGCGTCGTAGCGTGCGCCGCAGCGGGCCAGCACCCAGTCGTCCAGCATGGCGTTGCCGGGCCCGGTGTCGCAGGCGACCACCGCGTCGTCGGCGCCGATCCACGTCAGGTTGCCGACGCCGCCGAGGTTCAGCACCGCCAGGGGCCGCTCCAGCCCGGCCGCCAGGGCACGGTGGAACAGCGGCGCCAGCGGTGCGCCCTCGCCCCCCGAGGCGACGTCGGCGGTGCGGAAATCGTCGACCACGGGAATGCCGGTGATGCGGGCCAGGAACGCGCCGTTGCCGAGCTGCCAGGTGCGGCGCTCCTGCGGCGCGTGCAGGATCGTGTGGCCGTGGAATCCCACGAGGTCGACCTCGGCGGCGGTCAGCCCGGTCGTGGCCAGCAGCCGCGCCACCGCACCGGCGTGCAGCTCGGTCAGCTCGTGCTCCACCTCGACCACCGGGCCGTGCCCGCCCAGGCAGGAGCGCAGCCGGGCGCGGAAGGCGTCGGCGTAGGGTACGCTGACGAAACCGGCGGGCTCCACCCGGTCCTCGCCGTCGGTGCGCACGAGGGCGGCGTCGATCCCGTCCATCGACGTGCCGCTCATCAGTCCGATGACGGTCTGCATCAGTGCCGCGTCTGCAAGCCGCCCCAGGCGTCGTCGATGCCCTCGGGGAGGGTATCGCCGCGGCGAATGGCGCTGACCTGGGCTTCGACCAGGGCGAGGCGCCGCTCGTGGTCCTCGAGCCGGCGCTCGTGCACGGCGATGCGCTGCTCGATCTCCGCCTGCCGGGCCTCGAGCGTCTGCACCCGCGCGTCGTAGCGGGATTCCAGCTCGCCGATGCGGCGCTTCAGCCAGGCGACCTGCTCCTCGGGTGTTCGGCTCTCCGGAAAGCCGTCCAGCACACTGCCCATGGTTGCCCCTCTCCGATCGTCGGGCGGCAGCATACGCCGCCCCGCCCCCCCCGTCGACCCGCAAGCGCCGTGTGCATGCAATCCGCCCCGGACGGCGCGGGAGCGGCGGCCGGATGCGCGGCCGGTGCGGAATTGTGGCGGGCGGCGAAACCGTGCTAACAGACGCCGCTTCCCTTATCAGCCAGACGTTCGGGCCATGACCACCTTGCAATCGGACTTCCTGCGCACGTTGGATGCGCGCGGCTTCATCCACCAGTGCACCGACCTCGACGGGCTCGACGCCCGCATGGTCAAGGGAACGGTCAGCGCCTACATCGGCTTCGACTGCACCGCCGACAGCCTCCACGTGGGCAGCCTGCTGCCCATCATGATGCTGCGCTGGCTCCAGAAGACCGGCCACAAGCCAGTCGTCCTGATGGGCGGCGGCACCACCAAGATCGGCGATCCCTCGGGCAAGGACGAGAGCCGCCAGCTCCTCACCGAGGAGCGCATCAAGGAGAACATGGCCGGCATCCAGCGGATCTTCGGCCGCTACCTCCGCTTCGGCGACGGCCCCACCGACGCGGTGATGGTGGACAACGCCGACTGGCTGGACGGCCTCCACTACATCCCGCTGCTGCGCGACGTCGGCCGCCACTTCACCATCAACCGCATGCTGAGCTTCGAATCGGTGCGCCTGCGGCTGGAGCGCGAGCAGCCGCTGACGTTCCTGGAATTCAACTACATGATCCTCCAGGCCTACGACTTCATGGAGCTGGGGCGGCGCCTGGACTGCTGCCTGCAGATGGGCGGCTCCGACCAGTGGGGGAACATCGTCAACGGCGTCGAGCTGGGCCGGCGCGTCGACCAGCGGGAGCTGTACGGCCTGACCACGCCGCTGCTCACCACCGCGACCGGCGCCAAGATGGGCAAGACCGCCGCCGGCGCCATCTGGCTCACCGCCGACAAGCTCGGCCCCTACGCCTTCTGGCAGTACTGGCGCAACACCGAGGACGCCGACGTCGGCCGTTTCCTGCGCCTCTACACCGAACTGCCGCTGGACGAGGTGGCGCGCCTGGAGGCCCTGGAGGGCGCCGGCATCAACGAGGCCAAGAAGGTGCTGGCCAACGAGGTGACCCGCCTCGCCCACGGCGCCGACGCCGCGGCCGAGGCGGCGGAGACGGCGCGCCGCACCTTCGAACAGGGGGCGGCCGCCGCCGGCCTGCCCACCGTCGAGGTGGGGCGCGACCAGCTCGCCGCCGGCATGCCGGTGGTCGAGCTGCTGGTGATCGCCGGCCTCGCCCCGTCCAAGGGCGAGGCGCGCCGCCTGATCAAGGGCGGCGGCGCCCGGCTGAACGATGCGGCCATCGCCGACGAGGCGGCCCTGGCCGGCCTCGCCGACGTGGGAGACGACGGCGCCATCAAGCTGTCGGCGGGCAAGAAGCGCCACGCCCTGGTCCGGCCGGGCGGCTGACCGCGGCGGCGCGGCAAGGCGCCCGCTCGAAGGGCGCGCCCGATTCGGCGCGCAATCCTCGGTGCACACAGGAGTTGGATCGATCCAACCGATTTCCAACTTCCGGTGTGCATCGCGTCTTGACAATGCCCCCCCTTTGGAGCAGGTTATCGCTGACCGTTCGGCTAGGCCGGACGGCGCGAGGCCGAACGGCCCGAGTCCTGGGAGGACGCCCAAAAAGCGCATCATTCGGCCGATGGACGGGTGCCGGCCAACGCCACGCGGCACCATCGGTTTTCAACCTCCCGGAGCGTCCGCAGCCGCGGGTGCTCCGGTTTCATTTCCGGGTGACGGAGCCGACGGAACGCCGTCCGCCTCCCCGGCCGATCCCAGGAAGAACAGGTTGCGCAGGAAGCCCGGGGCGAGGACCGCCAGCGGGTTCACCGACACCTCCGGGTTGGCGAAGGGGCCGCGGACATGCCACGTCGCGGCGAAGATCCCCTGGCCGGCGCCACCGCTCAGCACGTCGCCGAGGATGGGGATCTGGCCGAGGATGCGGTTGAGCCCGTACACCGGCACGATGGTCCCCTGCAGGTTGGCGACGTCGGCGACCAGGTCGATGTCACCCTCCAGGGTAAGCCCGAGGGCGCTGCCCGACGTGCGCATGTCGTCGAGGGTCAGCCGCCGCCCCTGCTTGCGGAACTGCCCGACCAGCCGGCCGAAGGTGATCCCCTGGCCGCTCATCAGCTCGGCCAGGCCGGTGGGTGAGATGGCGTTGAGGATGCGCGCCAAAGTGGGCGCCTGCACCACGGTGTAGTCGGCGATCTCGATCCGCCCCTCGATGGCGGCGTCGGGCCGCGGCTCGCTGGTCGTGCCGACGATGCGCAGCCGCCCGCCCTCGAGGCGGTCGTTGATGTCCAGCATCTTCAGGGCCCGGCCGGCGTCGTCGGCGATGATCTGCACCTTGTAGCGGTCGTCGACCGGCTCGAAGCGCATGAACAGGGACGAGGAGGGTCCGGTCGAGGCGGTGACGTCGATCAGCGTCCACACCCGGCCGTCGTGGCTGACCTTCGCCACGACGTCGCCGAGCTGCCGGCCCTCGCCGAACACGACGCGGCCGACCCGCACGGTGGCCACCTTGGCGCGCTGGGGCCGCGGCGGCGCGGCCGGCGCCTCCGCCGGGCGGTCGTCCTGGGCCATCAGGCGGCGGGCGTCGAGGCTGGCGCCGGTCACCGTCGCCACATAGGCGCCGTCGCGCACCGCCACGTCCGCACGCACGTCGGTGGCGTCCAGGGTCAGGCGCGACACCAGGGCATGGGTGAGCGCCGCCGTCTCCGGATCGAGCTCGATGCTCGCCTCCGCGCCGAGGCCGCCGCCGTCGAACACGATGCCGTCGACCCCGACCACCGCGTCCTTGCGGAACTTCAGCGCGAACGTGGCCGAGGCCGGGATCCCCGGGGCCTTGGCCCAGGCGAGATCCTCGATCCGCAGATCGGTCGCCGTGAGGTCGAGGGTGCCGCTGAGCCCCAGGCGCTTGCGCTGGTCGACGGTGAAGACCACGTCGGTGCCGACCGGCCCGGCGGCGTACTCCTCCGCCTCGACCCCGAACTTGGCGAAATCGGCAACGTCGGCGGTGCCGCGGACGTGGACGCGGGTGCGCGGCCCCTTGGCGCCGTCCTCGAACTGCTCCTTCCAGTCCAGCACCACCGGGACGCCGTCGAGCCGGGCCTTGCCCTTCACGGTCATCGCTTTGGTGTCGAGCACGAGGTCGAGGTCGCCGGCGCTGGCGTCGAGGCCGGCCGCCACGTTCCGGACCCCGGTGCCGCTCAGCGCCGCCCTCACGGCGACGTCGATGTCGTCGACCTTGAGGTCCTCCAGGAGCGGGAAGTGGAACTCCAGGTCCGCCTTGGCACGGCCCGCGGTGCCCGCGGGATCGATGTCGAGGCGGCTGGGATAGCCGAGCGGCGGCAGGTCGAGCACCGTCAGGATGGTGCGGACCGGCCCGTCGACCGCCAGGGCGATGTCGATGCTCTCGCGCCCTCCCAGGTCGTGGATGACGATGGTGCCGGCGCCCAGGGTGACGTCGTCCAGCGCGCCGCCCTCGGTGTGGACGGTCATGGTCTCGCCGTCGCTGCGCGCGGTCACCGACGCGACCCCGCGCACCGGCGGCAGCGGGCGGAAATAGGTGACGTCGACCTCCGACGCCGTCAGCGTCGCGTCGAGGCTGCCGAGGACGAAGTCCGGGGTGCCGTCGAGGATCGCGGTGCCGGACAGCCGCGCCGTCGCCTCGTGCACGGTGCCGTTCGACAGGTTCTCGGTGATCCACGCCCGCGCCTTGCTGCCGACCCCGGCCGGCCACAGGCGGGCCAGGTCGTCCAGCGGGACCGCGCGCGCGGTCACCGTGCCGTCCACCCGGAAATCCGCCGACGCGGCGTCACCGGCGGGGCGCACCGAGGCGTGCGCGTCCACCGACGGGCCGCCGAGATCGACCTCCAGACGCTCCAGCTCGAGGCGCCGGGCGACCGCGTCGACGGTGGCCCGGACCAGGACCGAGCGCACGTCGAGCGGCGCGCCGACGCCGTCGGGCGGAACCACGCGCCCACGGCCCGCGGTCAGCTCGACGCGGCCGTCGAGGGGGCGCGACGCGCCGTCCAGGCGCAGCGTCGCCGTCCCCGCGACGGGGGCCTGGACCGCCCGCAGCGGCGCCAGTTCCGGCGCGAGATCGGCGAAATCGGCGGGGGTCACGCTCTCCAGCTCGGCCGTCACCGTCATCCCGCCACCGCCGTCCGGCGCGGCGTCGACCATGGCGGTCGCGGTGCGCAGGCCATGGCCGACGGTCACCGTCAGCGACCCCGCCGGCAGCGCGTCCAGCCCCCCCGTCGCGACCACGGTCCCCACCGCCGACAGCCGGGTGCCGGGGCCGGCGCCGGGGCCGCCCAGGTGGAGGGCGACGCCGTCCAGCTCGAGCCGTCGGTCCGCCAGGTCCACGGTGCCGCGGGCGCCGGCCGAGCGCACCGCCAGCGGCGCGGCGCCCAACCCCGGTGCGACGAGGCTGCCCGACCCGGCGGCCAGGTCGAAGCGCACCCGCCGCGCCAGCAGGCCGCGGTCGAAGTCGACGACGACGGTGCCGTCCACCGCGAACGCGGCGCCCGCGAACGGCGCCAGCTCCGGCGCCGCCCGGGCGAGGCGGGCCAGCTCCAGGTCGTCGACACGGATGGTCGTGGTGGTGGCGCCGTCGGCGCGGCGGTGGTCGGCGGTGGCCGACAGGGTGGCGGTCTCGCCGCCGAGGTCGAGCACCAGGTCGAGGCGGCCCGCGATGCCCTCGCCGTCGCGCCGGAGGTCGATGTCGGCCCGGGTGGCGTGCCACGCGAAGCCGGTGGCCCGGTTGGTCACCCGCAGGTCGGCCTGGACCACCGTTACGCGCCGCAGCAGGCCGAGCGGCCGCTCGGGGTCGGGCGCCGCGTCCAGGGCCGCCAGCACCTCGTCCACCACCGCCGTGTCGCCCGCGCCGCGTTCCGTGGCGGCGGCGGTCCCTTCTCCGGCGGTTTTGGCCTCCGTCCCGATGTCGAAGCCCATGCTGCCGTCGGCGTGGCGCACCACGGCGATGCGCGGCCGCACCAGCACCAGCCGGGTCGGCTCCAGCCGGCCGCGCAGCAGGGCGCCGACGGAGAAGTCGACCCCCAGCTCGGGGACCGCGGCCAGGATCTCCCCGGTCGCGCCGGTCGCCGTGACGTCGACGGCCCGCAGGTCGAGCCCGCCGATGCCGTCGCCGTCGTCGTCGACCCAGCTGACGCCGAGGGCGGCGATGCCGATCCGTGCGCCCGGCACCGCGTCGGCCAGCGCACCCTCGACGTACGGGGTCAGGGCGTCGAGGGGCAGCGGCCCCTGCGACAGGCGCCAGGCGAGGCCGCCGCCGAGCGCCACGACGAGCAGCGCCAGCCCGCCGAGGGTCCAGGCCAACAGCCTCGCCGTCTTGCGGATCACGCGCGCCCCTCCCGCGCCGGGGCGCCCACCGCGGGGGGCGGGCGGCGCGGGCCGCGGCCGGTCCGCGCATCCCCGTTGACCGGCGCCGGGGCGCCCGTCAGGGTGACGGCCGCACCGCGCCCAACGCCGAGACACACCGCCATGCCCGTGGTCCTCCCCTCCGCCCTGCCGAAGCCCTTCGATCCCGCCCAGGCCGCGCTGGGCATGGAACGCTGGCGCGCCGGGGCGCCCGGCGGCGATGCCGCGCTGCGCGCCTGGGCGGCCGCCTTCGCCGACACCCCCGAGGGGGCGGCGCTGATCGCCGCGCTGTGCGGCAACAGCCCGTACCTCGCCATGAGCCTGACGCGCGAACACGCCTTCGTGCGCCGGATGCTGGAGGACGGCTTCGAGACCACCTTCGCGGCGCTGCTGGCGGACCTGGAGCGCGACCTCGCCGCCGAACGCTCCACCGAGCGGCTGATGAGCGAGCTGCGGATAGCCAAGCGCCGCGCCGCGCTGCTGATCGCCGTCGCCGACGTCGCCCGCGCCTGGCCGGTGGCGCGGGTCACCGCGGCGCTCAGCGACGTCGCCGAGACCGCCCTGCACCTGGCGTGCGCCCACCTCCTGCGCCGCGCCGGCGAGGCGGGCACGCTGACGCTGCCCGATCCGCAGCGGCCGTGGGTGGGCTCTGGTCTCATCGTTCTCGGCATGGGCAAGCTGGGCGCACGCGAACTCAATTATTCCAGCGACATCGATGTGATCGTGCTCTACGACGACGCCGTCGTGCAGACGCCCCAGCCGGACACGCTCGCCCGGACCTTCGTCCGTATCGCCCGGGATCTTGTCCGCATTATGGAGGAACGCACCAAGGACGGCTACGTCTTCCGCACCGACCTGCGCCTGCGCCCCGATCCGGGGGCGACCCCGCTGGCCGTGTCGGTCACCGCCGCGGAGGTCTACTACGGCAGCGTCGGGCAGAACTGGGAACGCGCCGCGATGATCAAGGCCCGCCCGGTGGCCGGCGACGGCGACGCGGGGGCCGCCTTCGTGCGCTTCCTGGAGCCGTTCGTGTGGCGCCGCCACCTCGATTTCGCGGCGATCCAGGACATCCACTCCATCAAGCGGCAGATCAACACCCACAAGGGCCACCGCGCGGTCACCGTCAACGGCCACGACGTCAAGCTGGGGCGCGGCGGCATCCGCGAGATCGAGTTCTTCGCCCAGACCCAGCAGCTGATCTTCGGCGGCCGCGACACCCGCGTGCGTCCCGCCCCGACCCTGAAGGCGATCGCCGCGCTGTCCGCCGTGGGCCGCATCCCCGAATCCGCGGTGGAGGAGCTGAGCGCCGCCTACGGCTTCCTGCGCCGGGTCGAGCACCACATCCAGATGATCGACGACCACCAGACCCACCGCGTCCCGCAGGACGACGCCGGGGTCGCGCACCTCGCCACCTTCCTCGGCTACGACGACGTGGCGGCGTTCCGCGCCGACCTGGTCGGCCATCTCAGCCGCGTCGAGGACCGCTACGCCGAACTGTTCGAAGAGGCGCCGACGCTGTCGGGGCCCGGCAACCTGGTGTTCACCGGCACCGACGACGATCCCGAGACGGTGGAGACGCTGCGCGCCATGGGTTTTCGGGATTCCGGCCGGGTGATCGCCGTGGTGTCGTCCTGGCACCGTGGCCGCTACCGCGCCACCCGATCGGGCCGGGCGCGCGAGCTGCTCACCGAGCTGGCGCCGACCCTGCTGCACGAACTGGCCAAGACCCCGGACCCCGACGCCGCCCTGATGAACTTCGACGCCTTCCTCGGCAAGCTGCCGGCCGGGGTCGGGCTGTTCTCCCTGTTCTACGCGAACCCCTGGCTGCTCAACCTCGTCGCCGAGGTGATGGGCACCGCGCCGCGCCTGGTGGAGGCGCTGGCGCGCAACCCCGCGCTGCTGGAGGCGGTGCTGTCCCAGGACTTCTTCGACCCTCTGCCGGACCGCGCCACCCTGGCCGAGGACCACCGGCGGGTGATGACCGCGGCCCGCGACTTCGAGGACGCGCTCGGCCTGGCACGCCGTTGGACCAGCGACCAGCGCTTCCGCGCCGGTGTCCACATGCTGCGCAACATCACCGACGGCGACGGCTGCGGGCCCTTCCTCGCCGACCTGGCGGACGTCGCGCTGTGCGACCTGGGGCGGCGGGTGGAGGAGGAGTTCGCGCGCCGGCACGGCCAGCTTCCCGGCTCCTCATGGGTCGTCGTGGCGATGGGCAAGCTGGGCAGCCGGCGCCTCACCCTGACCTCCGACATCGACCTCATCGTCGTCTACGACACGCCGGCGGGCATCACCGCCTCCGACGGCGCCAAGCCGCTGACCCCGGCCGAGTACCACATCAAGCTGACGCAGCGCCTGACCAACGCCGTCACCGCGCCGATGACCGACGGCCGCCTCTACGAGGTGGACATGCGCCTGCGGCCCTCCGGCAACGCCGGCCCCCTCGCCACCTCCCTGCCGGCCTTCGTCAAGTACCAGGCCGAAGGGGCCTGGACCTGGGAGCACATGGCGCTGACCCGGGCCCGCGTGCTGGGCGGCGGCGGCGGCGATCCGGCCGGGCTGGCGGCGCGGGTGCGGAGCGCCATCCGCGACGCCCTGGTCGCCCCCCGGGACGCCGAGCGCCTGCTGTGGAACGTCGCCGACATGCGCCGGCGCATCGCCAAGGAGTTCGCCACCACGAACCCGTGGAGCGTCAAGCACGCCCGCGGCGGCCTCATCGACATCGAGTTCATCGCCCAGTACCTGCAGCTCCGCCACGCCCACGGCGCCCCGCAGGTGCTGTCGACCGACACCGCGGCGGCGCTGGCCAACGCGGCGGCGGCGGGGCTGCTCGACGGCGCGGTCGCGACCGACCTCACCGACGCCCTGGCCCTGTGGCACCGGGTCCAGGGGTTCCTGCGGTTGACGACCTCGGGAACGCTCGACCCCGGCGCGGTCTCCCAGACCCTGTTCGAGGGTCTGGCGCGAGCCGCCCGTCCCGATGGCCCGGCCCCGGTTGACTTCGCCGCGCTGGACGCCAGTATCCGTGCCGTCGCCGACCGGGTGCACGGCCATTTCCGCAGGCTGATCGAGGAGCCCGCGGCGGCCCTGCCGCCACCCGCCGACCAGCCCCCCGCCTAACCAGGAAGAGCACAGCCCGCCATGACCGACGCCGACACCGCCGCCCCCCTCGTCCCCGGCACGCCCGCCCCCGATTTCACCCTGCCGACCGACGGCGGCGGGACCGTCACCCTGTCGGCGCTCAGGGGCCGCCCGGTGGTGGTGTACTTCTACCCCAAGGACGACACCCCCGGCTGCACCACCCAGGCCTGCGGCTTCCGCGACAGCTTCCCGGATTTCTCGGGGCTCGGCGCCGCGGTGATCGGCGTCTCCAAGGACAGCGTCGCCAGCCACGACCGGTTCAAGGGCAAGCACGCGCTGCCCTTCGTCCTCGCCTCCGACGCGGAGGCCGCGGTCGCCCGGGCGTACGGCGTGTGGGTGGAAAAGAGCAACTACGGCCGCACGTACATGGGCATGGAGCGCGCCACCTTCCTGATCGACGGCGACGGCGTGGTGCGCGGGGTCTGGCGCAAGGTGAAGGTGCCCGGCCACGTTGCGGCCGTGCTGGCGGCGCTGGCCTCCCTCTAGGGCGGATGCCCCCTCCACCGGGGGCGCATCCGCTACGGCGCGAAGCGGTAGCTCAGGCCCAGCATCAGGGAGTGGCTGGCGACGTGGAACGACGCGGTCCGGCCGGCCGGACCATCGAACGACCCCTCGGCGGTGCGCAGGTAGCGGTAGTCGACGTTGACGCGTACGTCCGGACCGAGCGCGTAGCCGACGCCGACGATGGCCTGGCCGCCGAACAGGGTCTCCGCGCCGGACAGCGGGGCGACGCCGCGCGCCGGGTCGTCGGCCCCCCACCCGTCCGCGTCGACCCGCACGACGCCGAGGCCGAGGCCGACATACGGCACCACCGGACCGCCGGTGGGCACGTCGTAATAGCCGTTGACCATCACCGCCGACAGGGCGAGGTCACCCGACCCGCCATAGCCGCGCCCGCCCGCGGACAGCTCGTCGAGGGCGTTGCGGCGATGGGACAGTTCGATTTCGCCGCGCCACGGGGCCACGGCGTAGCCGAGGGCGGCCGACGCGCCCCACCCGGTGAGGCTGGTCGCCTCGCCGCCGCCGGGCAGGTCGATGGACGCCTGCTCGTTGATGCCGACGGAACCGGTGGCGTACCAGCCCGGCGCCATGGTCTGGGCCGAGGCCCCGGACACCAGCGCCAGCGCGCCGGCCAGAACCCCGAGAAACGGTGCGTACCGCATGACCCCCTCCTCTCGCAGAGATGTCGGGGCATATGGGATCATGCTACGCCCGCCCGGGGCGTACTCAACCCAAAGCGTCACGCGCACACCCCATTGCAGGGGCGCGAAATCCTCCGGGCTCACCCCGGCGCGCGCATCCAGGCGAGGGTCTGGGCGATCCCCTCCGACAGCGCGGTGGTCCGCCCGCCGAACGCCCGCTCGAACTTCCCGGTGTCCATGACGAACGGGGATTCGAACTGGTGGATCACCTCGCGCGCCTGCCGGGCCACGGGACTGAACAGCCCCGCCGCGGTCAGCATCCAACCCGGGACGGCGGCCACGCGGACGCTCGTCGCGGCCTCGGCGCAGACGGCCCGGATGAACTCCCGCCCGGTCACCGGCGGTCCCGACGGCAGGTGCCAGATCTGCCCGACGGCCAGGTCCTGCAGCCCGAGCTGGGCCAGACCGCGGGCGGCGTCGCCCACATAGGTCATGGTGTGCGCCACGTCCAGGGCGCCCAGCCATCGCGCCGTACGCTGCGCCAGCACCGCCTTGAAGACGAGGTCGCGGGTCACCGAGTTGGCGGCCGGTCCATAGAGGTCCGACGCGCGGCCGATGGCCACCGGGGCGCGGCCGCGGGCATGGGCCTCCAGCAGGACCTCCTCCAGCCGTGCCCGCAGCCGCCCCTTCGGCCCCTGGGGCCGGCGCGGCGTCTCCTCGGTCATCGGCCCGGCCGGGGGGCCGTACATGTAGAGGTTGTCCAGCACCACCAGCCGCGCCCCGGCCGCCGCGGCGCCGGCCAGCGCGCCCTCGGCGAGGCGGGGCAACACCGCCGCCCACTGCGGGTAGGGCACGCCGGCGCAATGGTAGACCACCGCGGCGCCGGCGCAGGCGCGCCGCGCCGCCGCCGGGTCGGCGATGTCGGCGGCCAGCCCCTCGACTCCGGCCGGCCAGGCGCCATGGCCGCTGCGGCTGACCGCGCGGACGGCGAGGCCGCGCCCCGCCAGCTCGGCGACCAGCGCCAGACCGGCGCCGCGGCTGGCCCCGAGGACGACGTGCCGCTCGGCCATGCTCACCCCGCGTGCTTGAGGATTTCCTCGGCCAGCGCCTGCATCTCGGCGGCGGCCTGGGTGCGGCGCGCCGCTTCCGTCACCGACAGCCCGGTCAGCAAGGTGCCGGCGTAGGCGGTGCGGTTGCCGACCTGGGTGTCGGCCAGCCGCACGTCGGGCGGCGCCACCAGTTCGGCGATCTTGGCCACCAGTTCGTCGGCGATGCGGGCGCGCGACGGCACCCGGTTCAGCACCAGCAGCAGGCGGCGCTTCTCCTGGCGCGCCAGATCGAGGGTCGGCTGCACCGCCCACAGGTCCATCGGGCTGGGCTGCACCGGCGCCACCACCAGGGTGCCGGCGCGCACGGCGATGCGCGCCTCGGTCTGGGCGTGGGGCGGGCTGTCGAGCACCACCACGTCGTACTCCTGGGCGAGGCGCTCCACCTCGGCCTGGGTGCGCCAGCCGGAGACCTGGGCGTGGTGGAAGCCCGGGTTGCCGCCGGTGGCGGCGTGGCGCACCTGGAACCAGCGGCTGAGGCTGCCCTGGGGGTCGATGTCGACGGTGGCGACGCGGAGCCCCAACTGCGTCCAGGCGATGGCGAGGTGAGCCGCCAGGGTGGTCTTGCCGGCCCCGCCCTTCTGTTGCGCCACGGTGAAGACCTTGCCGCCCATCGCGCCACCCGTCATCTTGTTGCAGAGTCCGCCCTGCCGTCATAAGGGTTGGGCCGCACCCGCGCAACCGCGCCTTTGGCGCGGCCGTGGTTTCCCGGCCGCCGCGCCGACCGCCACCCATCAACGCCTGCCTGTGGACCCGCCGCCACCGTGACCGAGCAACACCCCGACGTCGTCCCGCCCACCCCCGACACCCTGGCCCGCGCCGGAGCGCTGCTGCGCGCCGGCGCCCTGGTGGCCTTTCCCACCGAGACCGTGTACGGCCTGGGCGGCGACGCCACCGACGAGCGTGCGGTCGCCGCCATCTTCGCGGCCAAGGGCCGGCCGACCTTCAACCCGCTGATCGTGCACGTCGCCGATCTCGCCGCGGCGGAGCGCGTGGCGGTGTTCGACGACCGTGCCCGGACGGTGGCCGACCACCTGTGGCCCGGCCCGCTGACCCTGGTGCTGCCGCGCCGCGCCGCGGCCGGCCTGTCGCTGCTGGTGTCGGCCGGGCTCGACACCGTGGCGGTCCGGGTGCCCGGCCACGCCGTGGCCCGGGCGTTGCTGCGGGAAACCGGGCGTCCGGTGGCGGCGCCCAGCGCCAACCGGTCCGGGGCGGTCAGCCCGACCACGCCCCAGCATGTCGTGGAAAGCCTGGGCGAGCGGGTCCGCCTGGTGCTCGCCGGTGGGCGGTGCCCGGTGGGCGTGGAATCGACCGTGCTGTCGCTGGCCGGCCCGACCCCGGTGCTGCTGCGGCCCGGCGCGGTGCTGCGCGAGGACCTGGAGCACCTGATCGGCCCGGTCGCCGTCGCGGCCGGCGACGCCACGGCCCCCACCGCCCCCGGCCAGCTCGCCAGCCACTACGCGCCGGGCGCGGCGGTGCGGCTGGGCGCGACGGGAGCGGACGCCGACGAGGCCCTGCTGACCTTCGGCCCGGACACCTTCGTGCGCGGCGGCGCGGCCCGCCTCAACCTCTCCGCCGACGGCGACCTCACGGAGGCCGCCGCCAACCTGTTCGCCCATCTGCGCGCGCTGGACCGGCCGGGCGTGCGCGCCATCGCCGTCGTGCCGATCCCCGACACCGGCCTCGGCGTCGCCATCAACGACCGCCTGCGCCGCGCCGCGGCGCCGCGCGGCCCGTGACGCCGCCGGCGGCGGGCACTTTCCCCCTCCCCGCGCCGGCCGTTTGCGGGTAAACGGTGCGTTCGCCCCAAGGGACTGCACCGACCGGATCGACGCGCCATGACCTCTGCCACCGCCGCCCTCCTCGACCGCATCCGCGCCATCGTCGGCCCCAGCGGCATCCTCACCGCCGAGGACGACAAGGCGCCCTACCTGGCGGAGTGGCGTGGCCGCTTCCGCGGCAACAGCCCGGCGGTGGTGCGCCCGTCCTCGACCGCCGAGGTCGCGGCGGTGGTCGTCGCCTGCGCCGAGGCCGGCGTGCCGATCGTGCCCCAGGGCGGCAACACCAGCCTGGTGGGCGGCTCGATCCCCTACGAGGCGGGGGAGGAGATCGTCGTCTGCCTGTCGCGCCTGAACCGCATCCGCGACGTCGATCCCCTGAACTACACCATGACGGTCGAGGCCGGCGTGGTCCTCACCACCGCCCAGGACGCGGCGTCGGCGGCCGACCGCCTGTTCCCGCTCAGCCTCGGCGCCGAGGGCACGGCCCAGCTCGGCGGGCTGATCTCGACCAACGCCGGCGGCACCATGACCCTGCGCTACGGCAACACCCGCGACCTCGTGCTCGGCCTGGAGGCGGTGCTGCCCGACGGGCGGGTGTGGGACGGGCTGCGCCGCCTGCGCAAGGACAACACCGGCTACGACCTGAAGGACCTGTTCGTCGGCGCCGAGGGCACGCTGGGCATCGTCACCGCCGCCGTGCTGAAGCTGTTTCCGCGGCCGCGCCAGGTGGAGACGGCGTTCGTCGCGGTGCCCGACCCGGCCGCCGCCATCGCCCTGCTGGCCCGCCTGCGCGAGGCCACCGGCGATTCGGTGACCGCGTTCGAGCTGCTGTCGCGGCGCTGCCTGGAGTTCGCGCTCACCCACGTGGACGGCACCATCGACCCGCTGAGCGAGCCCTCGCCCTGGTACGTCCTCACCGAGTTGACGGCGGGGCGCGAGAGCGGGAGCTTCCGCGACGGCCTGGAGGAGGCCCTGGGCGCCGCCTTCGAAGAGGGCCTGGCGACCGACGCCACGCTGGCGGCCTCGCAGAGCCAGGCCAAGCAGCTCTGGTTCATCCGCGAGGCCATCGTCGAGGCCCAGAAGCACGAGGGCGGCTCGATCAAGAACGACGTGTCGATCCCGGTGTCGCGGGTGGCCGAGTTCATGGAGCGGGCCGAGGCCGCGGTCGCCGCGGCCTGCCCCGGCATCCGCCCCACCCCGTTCGGCCATGTCGGCGACGGCAACATCCACTTCAACCTCAGCCAGCCCGAGGGGGCGGACACCGCCGCCTACCTGGCGCGCTGGGACGACATCTGCCATGTGGTCAACGCCGTGGTGCTCGACCTCAACGGCTCGATCTCGGCCGAACACGGCGTCGGACGCTTCAAGAAGGACGAGATGCCGGTCATCAAGTCGGCCGTCGAGCTCGACCTGATGCGCGCGGTCAAGGCCGCCTTCGACCCCAAGGGGCTGATGAACCCGGGCAAGCTTCTGCCCTGAGGCGGCGGCCGCGGCCGGGGGCGAGCCCACCAAAGAAAGGGGCCGCGGGCGAACGCCCGCGGCCCCTCGTCGCTTGCGCCGGTGCCGGGATCAGGACACCTCGCGCACCTCCTCCGCCGCGGTCTCGGCGGGGTGGCCGCCGGCCCGGCGGGCCATCAGGTGCCCCACCGCGACCACGAGGACCGCGCCGATGATCGGGGCCGCGGTGTGCAGCCAAGCCGCGTTCGCCTCCACCCAGTGGTGGACGGTCGGGTCGGTGACCATCACCTCGCCGGCGATGTAGCCCAGCAGGGCGGCGCCGAAGGTGACGATGATCGGAAACCGCTCGATCATCCGCAGGATCAGCGCGGAGCCGAACAGGATCAGCGGGATGCTGATGAGCAGGCCGAGGATCAGCAGGACCACGCTGCCATGCGACGCCGCGGCGATGGCGATGACGTTGTCGAGGCTCATCACCACGTCGGCGATGACGATGGTCTTGACGGCGGCGAACAGCGTGGTGCCAGTGGACAGCCCCTCGTGGTTCTCCTCCTCCGGCATGATCAGCTTCACCGCGATCCACAGCAGCAGAAGGCCGCCGGCGATCTTCAGGAAGGGGATGGCCAGCAGGTAGACGATGAAGGTGGCGAAGATCACGCGCAGGGCGATGGCCGCGCCGGCCCCCAGCATGATCCCCATCTTCTTCTGGTGCTCGGGCAGCGAGCGGCAGGCCAGGGCGATGACCACCGCGTTGTCGCCGCTCAGCAGGATGTCGATCCAGATGATCTGGAGCAGCGCCACCCAGAACGCGCTATCGGTGAATTCCATGTCTTATCCCTCGTCTTTTTGTCGCCATCGACGGGGCCGACAATCGGAGGGAACGCCGGCCGGCTAGGACGGCTGCGGCGCTTGGGCCAAGTCCGATGAACGAGGTCATCGGATCCTCCAGTATCTACCCGGCCCGTCAGCCAATGGCAGGTGAAGGAATCCGACATCACGGTCGACGGCTCGACCGCCAGAGGGGCCCGGATCCAAATCTGGTATACCGCATGCCGAATGCGGTGTCCACCGATTATCGGCGGACCGGCCGATCGGCAGCGGCCGCCCGCGGCCGGCGCGGCGCGGCCATCGCCGCCCGCCCCTCGCGGGTGCAGCGAAGATAGGGCCGGAGCGGGCGCATTGCCACCCCGGATCGGGCGTCGCCCCCCCCGGGCCGTCACGGGGCCGGTCACGCGGCCCCGGCGGCCGGCACCGCGGTGGCGGCCAGCGAGTCGTAGCGCGCGAGGTAGGCGTCGACGGCGCGGCTGCGGCAATGCCGCACCCGCGCGGCGGCCCGGCAGGCGTCGGGGTCGAGGCGTTCGGCGTCGGCGATGGCGTCGGCCATCTCCGCGACGCCGTTGACGAGGAACCCCGTCACCCCCGGCTCCACCACGTCCGCCAGGGCGCCGCTGGGGAAGGCTACCACGGGGGTGCCGCAGGCCAACGCCTCCATGGCGACCAGCGCGCTCGTCTCGGCCTCCAGGCTGGGGGCCAGCAGGCAGCGGGCCGCCCCCAGCATCCAGCGCTTGCGCGCGAAGGCGACCGGGCCGAGGTAGCGGCAGCGGACGCCGTCGAGATGGGGCTCCACCGCCGCGCCGAACGTCCGCAGATGCGCCTCGCCGGGTGGCAGCGGGCCGGCCAGCAGACACTGCACGCCGGCCCGGGCGGCCGCCGCGGCGGCGAGGTGGAAGCCCTTGCCCGGGGCGATCCGGCCCAGCCCGACCGCGAAGCGGCGCTTGGGGATGCGGATGGCCAGGCGGTCCAGCGGGACGCCGATGGGAATGGGGTCGAGCAGGGCCAGCCCGCCCGGCGCCCGGCACATCTGGGCCCGCGACACGCCGTGCAGGTGGGTGTCGGGTCGCGCGGGCGCCAGGGCCGCCGCGGAGTAGGTGTCGAGCGGCCGGTGCAGCGTCACCAGGGCCGGGACGCCGGCCGGCGGCAGATAGGCGGCGAAGTCGGCGCCGTGGAGGTGGACCAGATCGACCGGGAACCGCGCCAGCGCCTGGGCGATGGCGGTGCGGACGCGGGCCTGCACGGTCGCCCGGACGATGTCGTCCACGCCGCCCTGCACCCGCGGCACCGCCAGCAGGGTGCCCGCCACCCGGGAGCCTTCGCACGCCACGACGATCGAGCGGTGGCCGGCGCGCACCAACCCGGCGTCGAGGGACGCCACCATCTGGTCCGCGCCGCCATGGGCGTCCTCGCCGACCGCGGCGAAGGGCGGGGCGACGTTGAGAACGGTCAGGGCCATCGCCAGTCCCCCTCAGGCCACGGTCTCGGTGAGGCTCTCCGCCGGTGCGTAGCGGTGCACCATGTCGGCGCAGAACCGCGCGAACTCCTCCTTCACCAGGGGCGGGCTGGTGTGATGGGGCGCGATGCCACGGTGTTCCGGCGTGAAGCAGAAGGTCACCGTCACGTCGAAGTCGGCCAGCGCCTCCATCTGCCGGTCGAACCAGTCCAGCGCGCCGTCGCGGTGGCTGTCGGCCCAGGACAGGCCGGTGCGCAGGTACGTCACGCCCAGGTCCTTCATCCGCAGCACCGCCTCGTCCAGCCGGTGGTCCTGGAAATGGAACCACTGGCACAGCCCCATCTCCGGCGCGATCTTGTGGAAGTGGCGGTAGGCCGGCTTCTCGGTGCCGTCCTCGCGCACCAGCCCCATGTAGAAGTGGCGGTAGTAGCTCGACCCTTCGGCCTCGCGGTGGCGGGTGGTGGCCGGCCAGGCCCGCGGCAGGTCGAACAGGCTGTACCAGTGGATGCGCGGGGCGCGCCCGATCAGCAGGTCGGCGGTGCGCTGCAGGCCCCACTCCTGCACCTCCTCGGCGCCGAAGGTGCTCACCCCCACCTCCGACACCCACAGCGGCAGGTCGGTGACCGCGCGGATCTCGTCCAGCTTGGCCGGCCACTCGTTGATCTGCCAGTGGTTCCAGTCCAGCGGGAAGCCGTGCACGGCCACCGCGTCCAGGTGGTCGAGCACGCCCTGCCCCTTCATGTTGGCCATGAAGCCGGCGTCGATGGGCGAGGTGCCGCCGAGCACCCGCGGCAGGCGCGGGTTGGCCGCGGCGATCGCGTCGGCCGCTGAGATCGCCATCTCGGCGAACCGTGTCCACTCCGGATCGAGCATGAAGTCCCAGTGGGACTTGTTGTTGGGCTCGTTCCACAGCATCACCGCTTCGATCATGCCTCAGTCCTCGTGTTGGGGCCGGGAGCCGGGTGGACGGGGACCGCCCACGGCGAGGGCGTGCCCAGGCGGCACAGGAAAACCTCCTCCTCGGGGTGGTCGACCACGGCGAAGCCGGCGGAGCGCAGCATGGCCTCCGCACCGGCGCGGTTGGGAATCCACCAATTGGTCTCGTCGCCGCTGTAGCGGTGCTCGACGAAGGCCATGCGCGGGTAGCCCGGGCGCTCGAAATGGGCCGCCTCGGAGAAGGGATAGTCCGCGTCCACGGGATCGACCGCCCGGCTGCCGCGCAGCATCGACTGGAAGACCAGGAGGTCGCCGGCGACGTGCCGGCGGATCAGGTCGAGGGCCAGGAGCGGGTGGCGCAGGTGGTAGAAGACCCCCATGAACAGCACGATGTCGAAGCGCTCGCCCAGCGCCGCCACGTCGTAGACCGAGAGCGGGCGGAACTCGACGTCGACTCCCGTCACCTCCGCCGCGAAGCGGGCCTGGGACAGGTAGCGCTCGTCGTGGTCGACGCCGAGCACCCGGGCCGCGCCGCGGCGCTTCATCTCGATGGAGTAGAAGCCGCCGTTGCACCCGATGTCGAGCACGCTCCTGCCGCTGAGGTCGGCGGGAAGGGCATGGGCGAAGCGTTGCCATTTCACGCGCGGGTAGTCGCCCAGGAAATGGCCCGGGGCGGTCTGCACCCCGTCGAGGTCGATGTTGTGGAACCAGTGGCCGAGTTCGCGAACCCGGCGTTCGATGGCGTCACGCGTCAGCACGCTGTTCTCCCTGCTCGTCACTCTCCCGCCGCATCCGGAACCGGGCGGCTGAGAAGGCCGGCGCCGCCGCGGATCGTCCGGTCCACGGGGCACTCGCTGACCGCGCATGGACGCTCGGCGCCGCCCTCGAGGCGGCTGCCCACGGGCAGCCGTTCCTTGGAGACGGCGAGCGGCCGGATGCGGGTGCCGCTGCCCGCGGCCGGGATGATTCCCCCCATGGTCGGCGCCTTCCCCCTGTCGGCGTGGCGTTCTCAGGCCTGGCCGCCGAGCGGCGGGCCGGCGGCGAGGTCGAGGTGGGCGCGCAGTTCCGCCACCCGGCGCTCGGCCGTGTGGTCCGCCAGCGCCCGCTCCCGGGCGCGCCGCCCCAGGCTGGCCAGATGGTCACGCGGCAGGGACAGGGCGGTGGTGACGTCGTCGGTCTCGCGCGCCACCAGGATCTCGCGTCCCGGCTCGAAGAAGGTTTCCAGCCCCTCCCAGGCGTCGGAGACGATGGCCGCGCCGCAGGCCGCCGCCTCGAACAGGCGGCCCGACGGGCACCATCCCATCGTCTTCATGGCGGCGCGGGTGACGCTCAGGGTCAAGGTGGAGGAGGCGAAGAAGGCGGGATGGTCGGAGGGCGGGAGATGGGGCACGAAATGGATGTTGCGGGTCCACGGAAAGGTCTCCGGATACTGGGCGCCGGCGATCATGAAGCGGCGCCGGCCGAGCCGCCGCGCCGGTTCCAGGAAGAACCGCTCCAGCGCGTCCTGGCGGTCGGCGGCGTCGCTGCCGAGATAGCAAAGGTCGCCCATGAACGCGTCGACCGGCCCCACCGGGCTGTGCACGTCCGGATCGACCCATCCGTAGAGCGGCACGGCGACCCGCGCGCCCAGGCGGTCCCGCAGGGCGTCCAGCGCCCGCCCCCCGGTGTAGCTCAGCACCAGGTCGAAACCGGCCAGACCGCCCGGCGGCAGGTAGTCGGGGCGCTCCCCCGCCTCCACCCGGGCCAGCGTGACCGGCGTGTCCAGGTCGTAGAAGACCTTGCGCGCGGCGTTGGAGCCGAGCGCCAGCAGCGACGCGGCGGCGCCGTCCGGGCAGCAGGAGGTGACCATCGCCACGTCGGCGTCGGCGGTCTCCCGCTCCGCCCGCGCGGCCGCCTCCCCCCAGTCGCGGTAGAGCACCAGCGCGCCGCCGGGAATCTCCCGGTAGTCGCGGGTGTCGGCGTAATAGGGCGCGTCACGCTCGAAGAACACCACCCGGTGTCCCCGCCGCGCCAGCGCCTTGACCAGGCCCCGCCACAACGTCGCGTGGCCGTTGCTCAAGGACGAGCTGATGGTCAGCCCGAAGATGACGAACTTCATGGTCCGGCCCCCATGATGGCTGCGTTGACCTGGAGGACCCGCGGCCCCCAGCCGTCGATGCCAAGAACACTGATGGCGGCCGGAGAGACGTCAATGCGCAGAAACAAATCGATCGGTACCCCGAGATAGTAGGCCAGGGCCGCCCGGATCGGGTCGCCGTGGCCGATCAGCACATGCACGCCGTCGGGGTCGTCGTCGCACAGCGCGTTGATGAAGCCCGACATCCGTGCCTGCACCTCGGCCATGCTCTCGCCGTCCGGCGCCCGGCTGCGGGCACGGGCCCCGTTCCAGCGCCGCCACGCCGGGTCCTGGTCGAGCGCGGCGAAGTCCTTTCCGGCCCATGCGCCGAAATCGACCTCCAGCAGCGCCGCCGCCGGGCGCACCGGCAGGCCGAGCGCGGTGGCCAGCGGCGCCGCCGTCTCCATGGTCCGGCGCAGCGGGCTGGCCCAGACCGCATCGACCCGGCGCCCGCGGTAGTGGTCGGCCAGCGCCGCTGCCTGGGCATGACCGGCGGCGTTGAGGGGCACGTCGAGGCGGGCGGCGAGGCCACGATCCACATAGTCGTGGTCGGCGTGGCGCAGCAGGTGGAGCATGGTCAAGGGAGGACCCGCCCGCGTCAGCAGGGATCGCCGGACAGGATGAAGCGCTCGGTCCGCAGGCGCGCCTCGGCATCGGTGAACTGGACCGGCGGCGCCTTCATGAAATAGGCCGAGGGCCCTTCCAGCGGCCCGCCGATGCCGCGGTCCAGCGCCAGCTTGGCGCAGCGCACGGCGTCGATCACCACCCCGGCGGAATTGGGGCTGTCCCACACCTCCATCTTCAGGTCGATGTTCAGGGGCACGCCGCCGAAGGCGGTCCCCTCCATGCGGATGTGGCACCATTTGCGGTCCTCCAGCCACGGCACGTGATCGGAGGGGCCGATGTGGCAGTCCCGCGCCGCCATGGGCCGGCCGAGCTGGCTGGTGACGGCGCGGGTCTTCGACAGCTTCTTCGATTCCAGCCGCTCGCGTTCGAGCATGTTGAGGAAGTCGCTGTTGCCGCCGAAATTGAGCTGGTAGGTCCGGTCGAGATGGACGCCGCGTTCGCGGAACAGATTGGCCAGCACGCGATGGACAATGGTGGCGCCCACCTGCGACTTGATGTCGTCGCCGACGATGGGCAGGCCGCGCTCGGTGAAGCGGCGGGCCCACGCCGGGTCCGAGGCGATGAACACGGGGATGCAGTTGACGAATCCACAGCCCGCCGCCAGCGCCTGCTCGGCGTAGAAGCGGGTCGCCGCCTCGGAGCCGACGGGCAGGTAGGACACCAGGACGTCGGCGCCGGACCGCTTCAGGATGGCCGCCACGTCGACCGGGTCGGCCGGCGATTCCGGCACCTCGTCGCGCAGGTAGCGGCCGAGTCCGTCCAGCGTCGGTCCGCGCTGCACCGGCACCCCCAGCGCCGGCACCTCGGTGAAGCGCACGGTGTTGTTCGGCGGGGCGGCGATGGCGTCGGCGAGATCGCGCCCGACCTTGGAGTCGGCGACGTCGAACGCGGCGCACACGGTGATGTCGCCGACGTGGAGGCCGCCGAGACGGACGTGCATCAGGCCGGGAACGTCGGCGTCGTCGGCGACGCCACGGTAGTGGTGGATCCCCTGGACCAGGGCGGACGCGCAGTTGCCGACTCCGACGACCGCCACACGCACCCCGGCGGCCCCGCCGGTCCCCCGCCCCATGCTCGTCATGCCCGCCCCCGCATCGTTCTCGGCCGCCGGAGTTCACGGCGTCCCTGGCACAACGAAGCATGGGCAGCGCAGTTCCCCGCGTCACCCCACCCGAACGGGCGCCCCCAAGCGGCACAGGCGAAAGGTCAGATGGCCGAACGGCCGTGCGGATCGCCTCCACGGAGCTTGAGTCGCTGGATTGCCGGTGGAACAATCCCCTCTCCTGCGACCCGACCACCAGCCACCCGCCGACCACCAACCAGACCGAGGGGGAACACGCCCATGCGCACCATGATTCTCGCCGCCGTCGTCGCCGCCTTGCCGTTGCAGGCGATGGCCCAGACCGCCGACGCCCCTCCGCCGCCGGCCGAGGTCCCGGCCGTGGCGTCGGTGACCGCGCCGGCCGAATCCGGCTCCGTCGTCCTGGCGACCGCCGCCGGGATCGCCGGCGGCCTGGTCATCGCCTACTTCCTGCCGCCGGGCGCGCTCATGGCGGCCGGCAACGGCGTCATGGCCGGGCTCGCCGCCACCGGCGCCGCCCTGACCCAGGGCGCGACCGCGGCCGGCACCGCGCTCGGCCAGGGGGTGACCGCCGCCGGCGGCGCCCTGACCCAGGGCATGACGGCGGCGGGCAGCGCCGTCGGCCAGGGCATGACGGCCGCCGGCAACGCCGTCGGCCAGGGCGTGTCCACCGCCGCCGGCGCGGTCGGCCGCGGCACCGCGGCGCTCGGCTCGTGGGTGGGCGGCGCGATGCCGGCCGCCACCGCGCTCTGACACCCGCCGACGCCGCACGCCGCACGCCGCACGCCATGGAGCAGGCCCTCACCACGCTTGCCGTCGACACCCCCGGCCAGGGGCTGGTGGAGATCACCGGCCCGGTGGCCCGCTGGGTGGCGGCGCAGGGCCTGGCCACCGGCCTGCTGACCCTGTTCTGCCGCCACACCTCGGCGTCGCTTGTGGTGCAGGAGAACGCCGACCCCGACGTGCGGGGCGACCTGGAACGGTTCTTCAGGCGCCTGGTGCGGGAGGACCCCTCGCTCTACACCCACACGCAGGAGGGGCCGGACGACATGCCGGCCCACATCCGTGCGGCGCTCACCGCGGTGCAGCTCGCCGTGCCGGTGGCGCAGGGGCGCATGGCGCTGGGCACGTGGCAGGGGATCTATCTGTTCGAGCACCGCACGCGCCCCCACGCCCGTCAGGTGGTTCTCCACCTGATGGGCGAGGCCTGAAGGGCAGGCCTTGATGGGCGGGTGACGCCCGCTCAGCTGGAGGCGCGGCGCAGGCGCTCCAGGAACCCCTTCGTCGTGAAGCCGTCGGGCACGAGGCCGGCGGCGACCTGGAAGCGGCGCACCGCGTTGCGGGTGTTGGCGCCGATGATCCCGTCGACCGGGCCGGGCTCGTAGCCCAGCGTGGCCAGGCGCTGCTGCACCTCCATCCGCTCGTCCTTGCTCAAGGGCTGCTCGTGGCGCGGCCAGGCCGCCTGCACGCCGTCGCGCCCGGCCATCCGGTCGGCCAGCAGAGCCACCGCCAGGGCGTAGCTGGTGGACGGGTTGTAGCGCATGATGGCGCGGAAATTGTGGCGCACCAGGAACGCCGGCCCCTGGTGCCCGGCCAGCACCAGGATGGCGGCGTCGCCCTGGCCGTCCAGCGGCGCCCCGCCGACGCCGCGCACGCCGAGCCGCCGCCACTCGGCGATCGGCTTGGTCACCGTCAGCTCGGCCTCCTCGTAGGGGAAGCCGGCGGGCAGCGCCACCTCCTGGCCCCAGCCCTCGCCGGTGCGCCAGCCGTTGTGCTCGACGAAGCGGGCGGTGGAGGCGAAGACGTCGGGCAGGCTGCCCCAGATGTCGCGCCGCCCGTCGCCGTCCTCGTCGGCGGCGTGGGCGAGGAACACGGTGGGCATGAACTGGGTCTGTCCCATGGCTCCGGCCCACGACCCGGACATCCGGTCCGGCGCGATGTCGCCGGATTCCAGGATGCTCAGGGCGGCCAGCAGCTCGGCCCGGAAATAGGCGGCCCGCCGCCCCTCGAAGGCCAGCGTGGTCAGCGCGTCGATCACCGAGAAGCCGCCGGTCTGGCGCCCGAAATCGGTCTCGATCCCCCAGAACGCGACGAGCAGCTCCGGCGGCACCCCGAAGCGCTGGGAGACCCGGCGCAGCAGCGCCGCGTTCTCCTGCAGGCGCTGGCGGCCCTGGCGCACCCGCTCGTCGGACACCGCGCTGTCCAGGTAGCTCCACACCATGCGGGAAAACTCCGCCTGGTTGCTGTCGAGGCTGCGCACGCGCTCCTGCAACGTCACGCCGGCGAAGGCCTGGTCGAAGGTGGCGGGCCGCACACCGCGCGCCAGGGCATCGCGCCGCAGCTCCGCCAGCCACGACTGGAAGTCCTGCGGCTTGTGGGCCGGCACCGCCGGCGGGTCGGCGGGGGTCGCCGCGACCGGGCTGGTCCCCGTCGTCTGGCACCCCGCGAGGATGCTGGCGGCCAGAAGAACGCGGCAGGAAAGCGAGGGAAACGGACGCATGCGCCTTGCACCGGGTGGTGGGGATTGCCGCCCAAGGTAGGGGCGCCGGCGTCGCGGCTCAATGGCCAAAGCGGTCGCCGCAACGCCGGCGTCGCGGCTCAATGGCCAAAGCGGTCGCCGCAACGCCGGCGTCGCGGCTCAATGGCCAAAGCGGTCGCCGCAACGCCGGCGTCGCGGCTCAATGGCCAAAGCGG